>NZ_JBQQER010000002.1:0-356858 GCF_052259045.1 Psychrobacter sp. 1Y11 | reverse complement strand
ACTATTTGCGCGAGGTCAAAAAGGTCTTTGATCCTAATAATATTATGAATCGTGGTAAGATTTTCGATATGTAGTAGGCTTTATTCATTCTAAAACTCTAGTAAAAAAAGACGCTAAACTTTTAGTCTAGCGTCTTTTTTATGCATCATAGTTTATATGCTATATGAGAGATTTAAGCTTCTATACCATAAAGACTATAAGGTACTGTTTTTAACTTAGCTATTCATTTACAGAAGATGCTGGGCTAAAGTTTTGAGCCACCAGAACTAACTTAAAGACTCAATAAATATAGTGCTATCAAAAGCAACATTGCCAAAAACCCTTGCACGACTAAGAAAGCCTGATGCGGTGCGGCAATGTATTTGATCATATTACCCAAAGCGTTATAAGTAATCCCAGCGACTTTGATATGCGGCGGAGTCTCAAAGTTCTTAATCACTTGTAAAAAATGCTCAGTACGTTCAACACTCCAACCCTGAGGTGCAAAAGGCAAAAAAGGAGATAGTTTCATCGCCTGCTGTTTCGTCGCCGGTGACCACAGCCAACGCTCCAAAAATAGTAAGCGCATGCGCCAATCGATAAACAGACGCTGATCGATCGTTTCTAGCATCAGTATCTTGACGTTTTTATGACGCTTATCCGTAAAGATACGCTGCTGTAAGGCTAAGACCTTTGCCTTTTCACCCTCTATGCATTGTAAAAAGTGAGCATTGCCATAACATAAGATACCAGTGATGCTTTGTTGTTTATTATAATTGCGCGCATGAGCTTCTACTTCATCAAATATCGAGGCCTTCAACCGTGAGCTAAACGTCAGACTACTCACATATACTAGCCGTATCAGGGTCGTCTCTGCGATTTTGTCTAAAGCTTGCACCATATCAGCATTGTTTGAGGGCAAAGTCATACATAATAATCCTAAAGATCGTTTATGGTATTAGCAAACGACGTAGTGAAATGAACAATCATCAACACGCTTTAGTCATCGACATGCTCTGATAAAACCAATAATAGCGCACCATAAAAGCTACTGTATATACTGAGCGACTAAGTTTTATTTTTTAGAGTTTTAGTCAAAACCAGCAATGACCATGGCGATTACTCGTAGTCACTAACAAAGCTTCGCTGAAATGGTATGATGACAAGCAAAATTTGCAGCAGATATAACGATGATAAAAGCCAAAACATATATTACAAGTAATTGTTATTGTTAGCTATTGTAACATAAGTGTTACGCACTGAATATTATCTTTTATCGTCATTTAATTCTCTATAGCATAATCCTTAGACCAGATCTTGTTATGCCATAGCATAAGAATCTGCGCGAAACATAACGACTTTCTAACTATTATGGCTAATCGCCAATACAGGATACTCATGAGTAAGATAGAAAAACTAGACGACTTTCACCTAACGATTGCTGAGATTAAGAAAAAAGACTATCCACAAGTCAAAGAGCTTATGGATCGTGTCTACATCAACTTAGGCGGCGCTTGGTCAAAGACCACGATCCATACTTTGATCGATGCTTTTCCTGAAGGCCAAATTGCTTTATTTGACCATGATCAGCTGATCGGCATGGTGCTATCGATGCGCGTTGATTATGCCAAGTTTTCGAACCCGCATACTTATGATGATCTAATCGGTCATAGAGAGATCATAAAAGACGATCCTGAAGGCGATGCTATATACGGTTTGGACGCGCTTATCGATCCTGAATACCGCGGCTATCGTTTGGGCCGACGTCTCTATGATGCGCGTAAAGAGCTATGCCGGCAGATGAACTTTCGCTCTATCTTAGCCGGTGGCCGTATTCCCAAATACTATGACCATCAGGACTTGACGCCAGGCGAGTATATTGACGCCGTTGAGTCGCGCGAGATTCATGATCCTGCGCTCTCTTTTCAGCTGTCTAACGGCTTTATTGTCAAGCGTATTTTGACCGGCTATCTACCTGACGATAAGCAGTCCAAAGGCTTTGCAACGCTACTTGAGTGGGCCAATATCTACTACGAGCCCAAAGAGTACAAGCCGAACACCCGTAAGTCTGAGGTGCGTATTGGCGGTATTCAATGGCAGATGCGTGAGGTCGAGTCGCCTGAAGAGCTACTACAACAAGTCGAGTTCTTCGTCGATATCATGGCGGATTATAACTCTGACTTTGCCTGTCTGCCTGAGTTCTTTAACGCACCGTTGATGGGGCTGTGCGAGTCGACCGACCAAAACGTTGCGATTCGCTTTTTGGCAGATTATACCGAATGGTTTAAGAATGAAATCTCTCATTTAGCAGTGACGTATAATGTCAATGTCATTAGTGGCTCTATGCCGCTACTCGATGAAAACGATACACTCTACAACGTCAGCTACTTGTGCCGCCGCGATGGAACGGTCGAGGAGCAACGCAAGATTCATATCACCCCGCATGAGCGTAGCGCTTGGGTTATTGAGGGCGGCGATGAGGTCAAAGTGTTCGATACCGACGCAGGCCGCGTTGGCATTTTGGTTTGTTACGACGTTGAGTTCCCAGAGCTGGCGCGTCTCATGGCACTAGATGACATGGATATCTTGTTTGTGCCTTTTTGGACTGACACTCAAAATGGCTATTTACGCGTCCGTCATTGCGCACAAGCCCGCGCGATTGAAAATGAGTGTTATGTGATGATTTGCGGTTCAGTCGGTAACCTGCCACAAGTTGAGAGCTTAGATATTCAGTATGCGCAGTCCTCCATCTTTTCGCCTTCTGACTTTGCCTTCCCGCACGACGCTATCATGGCCGAAACGACCGCTAATACAGAAATGGTGTTCTTCTCAGACTTGAACTTAGACAAGCTCATTCATGTGCGTAATGAAGGCTCCGTACATAATTTGCTCGATCGCCGTGATGACTTATTTAGCCTAAAGTGGAAGCGTAAGTCAAAGATTTCAGCGAGCAAGCTCAGCGATGAAGAGCGCCGCGAAAACTCAGGCAGCGTACTATTAGGCGATCCGTTACAGAATCGCGCGCAAAAGTCATAACTTTTGACTCAAAACTTAACTTTTATGGTAATAAACGGCTAATTATTTAGCCGTTTATTTTTATCTATAACAAGCTAGTGATTCAAACTTTAAGCTCAGAGAAACCCTATGACGACTGATATAAAAAAAACAGAGTTAAAAGTTAAAAAATCGCCAAAGCAAAAGCTTTGGTCGGTGCTAAAAACCACCTTACTTTATGGTCTCGTCTTTATCGTTATTTATACTGCGATTAACTGGTGGCGACAGCCTGTCATGCCCGCCAACCCTCAGTTACAATTGACCGACTATCAAGGACAGACCTTAGACTTAGCAGCGATGAGTCGCGAGCAGCCTACGCTAGTCTATTTTTGGGGCACTTGGTGCCCGATATGTACTTATACTTCACCTACTATTGATAAGCTTGCGGCCGCTGGCAACTATCCGGTAGTGACTATTGCCATTAAGTCAGGCTCCAATCAACAGCTGCAAAATTATATGCAGCAAAATAATTTTGACTTCACTACCGTAAACGATGAAGATGGTGCGATCTTCGCCGATTGGCAAGGACAAGTGACGCCCTCTTATGTGATCTTAAAAGATGGTGAGATGACGCAAGGGTTAACCGGTATTCAGCCGCTATGGTCGCTGAAGTTAAGATTATGGTTATCGTCGGTGTTTTAGTTTAAACATCAAAGGATTCAAATTACTTAGCTAAATTTAAAAGCTGGGTTAAAAACCCAGCTTAAGCCAAAAAACTATGACTTTACAAGTAGCATAATGAGTGCTAACTAAGCAGCTCATCTAATCCTTTATACTCATAATCCAGCGCCTCCGCAACCGCTTTATAAGTGATATAGCCTTGCGCCGCATTCACCCCTTTTGCAAAGGCAGCATCCTCATCACAAGCTTGCTTAACTCCTTTTTTGGCCAGTTTTTGGATATAAGGTAAGGTAACATTCGATAGAGCCATCGTAGCCGTACGTGGTACCGCTCCTGGAATATTAGCTACCGCATAATGGACGATGCCGTGCTTGATATAAGTCGGATCGTCATGGGTAGTGATGCGATCAGTGGTCTCAAAGACGCCGCCCTGATCAATAGCGATATCGATAATGACTCCGCCATCATCCATCGACTCTATCATCTCTTCTGTGACTAGTTTAGGAGTGGCCGCGCCTGGAATCAGTACCGCGCCAATAACCAAATCACTGACTTCGACGCTGTCGGCGATGTTGACTTTATTAGAGATTAAAGTCTGTACGTTATTACCGAACATCTCGGATAGCTCTTTGAGTCGCTTGGGATCTAAGTCCAAGATAGTCACATCGGCTCGCAAGCCAATGGCGATTTTGGCCGCTTCCGTGCCTGATACGCCGCCGCCAATGATAGTCACGCGGCCTTTTTGTACCCCTGGCACCCCGCCGAGTAAGATCCCTTTACCGCCATAAAACTTCTGCAAGAACTGCGCGCCGATTTGGGTACTCATGCGTCCAGCAATCTCGCTCATAGGGGTAAGTAGTGGCAAAGAGTTATCAGCCAGTTGTACGGTTTCATAGGCTATTGCCGTGACTTTATTATCGACTAGCGCTTGGGCCAACTCAGGCTCATTAGCCAGATGTAAGTAAGTAAACAGTATCAGATTTTCGTTTAGATATTTAAATTCTTCTTGCTGGGGCTCTTTGACCTTGATGATCAGCTCGGCGTCCCAAGCTTTATTAGCACTATTGACGATGGTCGCGCCTGCTTCCTCATAATCCTCATCAGTGAAGTGCGAGCCCATGCCCGCGTCACATTCGACAAAGACCTTATGACCGTCGCTGACCAACACAGTAACGGCGCTTGGAGGCAAGCCGACACGGTTTTCGTTATTTTTAATCTCTTTTGGGATACCTATTTTCATAATTCTTCCTTGCTCAAAGTTTTTAAGAGTGGTGGTTATGATAAGCATGGATATTTTAGGACATATTTTAAAGTAAGCTCACCAAGCGTTTATGACATAAAACGCTGAGCCGCTGGCATTTTTAGCATCAATATCCAATAGACAGCCCCAGCTGGAATCAGACTGGCGTACCAAGAGACGCTTGAAAACAATAGCGCAACTACGATACCTACTATCATAGCAATGACTGCCGCCATATTGGTACCTTTATAAGGCCCATTTTTGTCGTAAAGTTTATCTAGATCAAGCTTTTGCTTACGAAGGAAATAATAATCAACGACTAAAATAGCAAATAGTGGCCCCAAAAAGGCTGAATAGGTTTGAATAAATAGATTTAATCCAGCGGCAGACTCATCTTTTACCAGCTCCCAAGGAAAAGTGCAAAAAGCAAGCAGACCGACAATAACAGCGGCAGTTTTATATTTGAGATTAAATATATCCATCAGCGCATAAGCTGGAGGAATAACGTTGTTTAGAATATTAGTGGTGACTTGAGCAAAAGCGATAAATAGCATAGTAATAACTAGTAAAGGCTTGTTATCAACGGCACTTGAGAAAACTTGAATAGGATCAACCTCGCCTGTAGCACTAGTGACCATGACCCCAATCAAACCCATGAACAAGGTGGCAGGCAAAATTGAGTTGGCGTAGATAACCACTTGACGAAACAGTCCTACGTTTTTACGTAGTTCACGCGAGTAGTCTGACACGTTGAGCATCATGGTGCTATAAACACCTAAGAACAGCATTGTTGCGCCCCAAAACGGAGTACCCCAACTGCCCTCGACGTTGACAAGATTGGTTGAGATCGTCGTACCATATTTGTCAATGACACTAAAGAACATATAAGCTAGTGAACAGATAATAAACACCGAGCCGATATTTTCAAGCCATTTGATGCCATGAAACCCAAGAACCGATAGACCAATTTGTAAGAACTGAAAACCTAAGAAGAAAACGACAATATTGCTATAGCCAAACAAGGTATCCGATACTAGGTTTAGTGCTCCTGCGCCAATCCAGCTTTGAAAGCCAAACCAAACTACCGCTGGTACTGAGCGCACAAGAGCGGGTATTCGGCTACCTGAGAAACCAAACGCAGAGCGCGTCTGCACCATGAACGGTATGCCATATTTGTGACCGGCTTTACCATTGATCATCAGTGCGGCACCAATGACCGTACACCCAATGGTGATCGCCAGCACTACTTGTAGTAAGTTTAAAGTGCCGACCAGTCCTGAGCCAACTGTAAACGTACCGATAGAGACACAGCCGCCAAGCCATGCAAATAAATAAGACCATGAACCCATAATCCGCGTCGTTTGCGGTGCAAGGCTCTCCTCTCCAATTGCCTTATGATCCAGCGTATCTATTCCTGCTGTCGCAGCGGCCGTTTTTATACTTTCCATTGCGTTCTCCTTCCTTGAGAAATGAATTACTATCTATCGTGAGTAGTGCATAGGTTATCGTTAATGGTGCATAGTTTAGCTTTGAATCGGCTTGGCATAAGCGCCGATCTTACTGGTTTTGAGTCCGCAGCCGACTAAAGCCTCAATCATACGAGTGGCGACAGTGACGCCATCAATGACAGGAACACCCGTCTCTTCGGTTAACCATTCTGTCAAATCCGCCATGCCAGCACAGCCTAGAACCACAGCTTCGCAGTTGTCCTCAGTTACCGCGCGCAAAATCTCATCGCGGACTTTTTCACGCGCACCAGAACCTGGCTCCTCAAGTGCCAACACTGGTATTTCAGCAGAGCGTACCCGTCTACAACGATGCGACAGACCATAACCATGGATTAAGTCCTCAATGACAGGCACAGAGCGCGGTAAGGTAGTGACGACGCTAAATGAAGTTGAGATCATACTTGCCGCTTTAACCGCCGCTTCACAAATCCCAAGAACCGGCCCTGAAAACACTTCGCGGCAAGCCCCAATACCCGGATCATCAAAACAAGCGACCACAACGCCATCGACCCCTTCTGCTTCAGCTTGCTTGAGACGAGCCAATAACCCTGGTACTGACATGGCTTCATCATGATGACCTTGGATAGAGGCTGGCGCATCTGTGCCAGAAGCACCAATAATAGTCGTCCCAGCACTGGCTTTTTGACGAGCGCTTTCGACGATTTTATCGGTCATAGAAGTGGTTGAGTTTGGATTCATTACTAAAATTTTCATAAAGGCTCTCAATTGTCTGCATTTGACTAACTATAATGTTGCCAAAAATAAATAATGACACTGGTAAATATTGTTAACTATTATTGTTAACAATTCAACTGATAAAATAATATTTGTTGTAGAGGCGCGAATGGCACACTATAATCGCGGCTATGAATAAAAAAACCTCAAAAGAAAAGATCTTGGAATCTGATAATACGCCTGAGCATATTATTATTAACGCTATTACTACGGCCGTATCAGAACAGCGTTTGTCAGCTGGAACTAAGCTTGGCGAGCAGATGCTTAGTGATCTATTTGATTGCAATCGAGCCAACGTAAGACGCGCTCTATCCACCCTTGCAACCATGCATGTTGTGCAGTTGCAGCCGAATCGTGGCGCTTTTGTGTCAACCCCTACCCCAAAAGAAGCTGGTGATGTGTTTGAGGCTCGCCGTACTATTGAGCGCACCCTAGCACGTAGCGCTGTCAAAAACGTTCAATCACAAGACATTCTCGATATGCGTGATTTGATAAGCGCTGAAGCCGAGGCTCATGCGCGCGCTGATAAACCAGCAGAGCTGCGCTTGTCGCGTGCTTTTCATATGCATTTAGCAATCATAGTGGGCAATAAAGTTTTGGAGCAGTTTTTGAATGAGCTGACACTGCGTACGACGTTAATTATTGGCCTGTATAACAAAGCGGGTTCTTCAAATTGCGCAGAAGATGAGCATTCAGGTATTGTGCAAGCACTTGCAGACAAGGATGAAAAACGCCTGATCTTATTAATTGATCAACATTTAAATCACTTAGAAGCCGGACTAGATTTTCAGCGCTCTATCAAGCCTTTTTCGACGTTAGCAGAGCAGCTGATTATATCAGCGGACTAGGGTTTTTAAGGACGATCAAAACTGTCTAAACCGAAGAATTATAGCCCCTATTTTTAGTAAATTATTTATCTTATAATAGGTAGCTTTGATTTTACTAATCATACCCGCATATCCACTAGACATATTAGACTCTAGCTACTGTTTAGCTAACGGTTACCTCTTATTCACCATATAATCCAGACAAAGACAACCACTATGACCGAATCTATCGACTATAAAGACACCCTTAATCTAGCAGATACCCCTTTTGCAATGCGTGCCAATTTGGCCAAACGTGAGCCCGATTGGTTAGCCGCTTGGGAAGCTGACGACGTCTACGGCAAGATTCGTCAGGCACGTACTGGGGCGACTAAGTACATTCTGCACGACGGCCCTCCTTACGCTAACGGTCAGATCCACTTAGGTCACGCGGTCAATAAAGTCATCAAGGATATGATTGTTAAGTCGAAGACGCTTTCAGGATTTGATGCACCTTACGTACCGGGTTGGGACTGTCATGGTTTGCCAATCGAGCAAAAAGTTGAGGCAAAGGTCGGAAAAGTCGGCCAAAAAGTCTCGGCAACTGAGTTTCGTGGTCTCTGCCGTGAGTATGCTGCCACCCAAATCGAACTACAAAAAGTTGATTTCAAACGTTTAGGTATCTTTGGCGATTGGGACAACCCTTATCTGACCATGAATTTTGCGCAGGAAGCCAATATCGTCCGTGCGCTAAGTAAAATTTATGAAAACGGTCATGTTACTCGCGGTATGAAGCCAGTCAATTGGTGCTTGGACTGTACTTCGGCACTGGCAGAAGCGGAAGTGGAATATCAAGATAAGGTCTCTGACGCTATCTATGTCAGCTTTGATGTGCTTGATACTGAAAAAGTACCTGCTTTAGCCAAAATAGACGATACTATCGCAGCAGTTATCTGGACGACAACGCCTTGGACCTTGCCCGCCAACCAAGCTATCTCAGTGCATCCTGAGCATGACTATTCGGTTGTAGCCACATCAAAGGGCAATTTCCTATTAGCTCATGACTTAGTCGAAACCGCGCTAGCTGAGCTTAAGTTAGATAGTCAAGGTATCTTAGCTACGGTTTCAGGTAAGGAGCTTGAAGGTCTACGTGCTCAGCATCCGCTTATTAGTGATCGTCAAGTGCCTATCATCTTAGGTGATCATGTGACTACTGATAGTGGTACTGGTCTGGTACACACCGCACCGGGTCATGGTCTTGACGATTATAATGTCGGTCTAAAATATAACTTGCCAGTCGAAAACCCAGTCGGCGGTAATGGCGTTTATCTAGAGAGCGCGGCAGTATTTGCCGGCGAGCATATCTACAAAGCCAATCCAAAAATTATTGCCGCTTTGCATGATAATAATCATTTGGTGAGCCATACCAAGATTGAACACAGCTATCCGCACTGCTGGCGTCATAAGTCGCCGATTATCTTCCGTGCCACGCCGCAGTGGTTTATCAACATGGAAAAGGAAGGCTTACGCGAGCGCGCGCTAAAAGATATTCCAGAGGTGCAGTGGACGCCTGCTTGGGGCCAAAACCGTATTGAGTCGATGATGACCGGACGGCCTGACTGGTGCATCTCGCGTCAGCGTACTTGGGGCGTGCCGATCACCTTCTTTATGCATAAACAGACCGGGGAGCTACATCCGAATACCCTTGAGCTGATGGAAGCTGCGGCACAAAATATCAGCGAGGGCGGCGTGGAAGCTTGGTTTGACGCCAGCACCGAGGACTATTTAGGTGATGAGGCAGCAGATTATGATAAGTCTACTGATACTTTAGATGTCTGGTTTGACTCAGGGACCACCCATTTTGCGGTACTTGAACATCGTGATGAGCTGACTAACCCTGCCGATATGTATTTAGAAGGCTCCGATCAGCATCGAGGTTGGTTCCAGACTTCCTTGTTAACATCAGAAGCTATGTATCAGCGCCCGCCATTTAAGCAAGTGTTGACACACGGCTTCGTGGTTGACGAAAACGGCCGCAAGATGAGTAAGTCATTAGGCAATATCATCACCCCGCAAGAAGAGATCAATAAGACCGGCGCGGATATGCTACGCCTATGGATTGCCTCTAGCGACTATCGCTATGAGATGAGCGCGGGCAAAACAGTATTTAAAGGCGCGATCGACATGTACCGCCGCATTCGTAACACCTTGCGCTTTTTGCTGGCTAATACCGATGACTTTAATCCAGCTACTGACAGCATTGATATCAATGAGCTGGTCAGCATTGATAAATTCATCATCGAGCGCGCGCAAACCGTGCAAACCCAAATTGTTAGTGCCTATGATGCGATGGACTTCCACCAAGTCACCCAGCATATCACTGCTTTTTGTTCGCAAGACTTGGGCAGCTTTTATCTGGATATCATCAAAGATCGCCAATACACCACCCAAAAGGACGGTCAACCGCGCCGCTCAGCACAGACAGCGATCTACCATATCGCTCATGCACTGATTCGCTGGATTACCCCTATCTTATCCTTTACCGCGCAAGAAGCGTGGGAAGTGCTGAATAAGGATGGCAATGCTAGTGGAGAGACTGACAGCTATGTCTTTACTCAAGAATGGTACGAATTCCCAGCGCTTGAGCTTAGCACTATCAGTAGTGAAGATTGGCACCATATCATGCGCGCCAAAGACATGGTCAATAAGAACATCGAAATTGCGCGCGGCAACAAGCTACTGAACGCCAATCTAGCCGCTGATGCAACGTTGTATGCTGATGGCGCTATGCATGATAGCTTAACCAAATTAAAGGATGAGCTACGTTTTGTGCTGATTACCAGTAGCGCCACCTTAAAGCCTATCAGCGAAGCACCTACGGTTGAGCAAACTGTAGCTAGTGATAGTAACAGCGAAGAAAGCGCTGCAGCAGCAGATCTAAAAGTCACTATCGACGTCGCTGACGGTACTAAATGCGTGCGCTGTTGGCACATCCGTAGCGATGTCGGTACTGACAGCGAGCATCCAGAGCTGTGCGCGCGCTGCGTGACTAACGTCGCAGGTTCGGGTGAGGTGCGTCACTATGCTTGATAAGCCTGAGCGTCCTACTAACGAAGTCGATGATTCGCCGAGACCTGCTCACGTCACTACAGGTAACTCAGTAACGCCTAGAAGTCGGTTGATCAAAACCCCAAAAGTGGTGGCAAATGGCAGTCGTGCTTTTATCTGGTATTTACTGTCGATAGCGATCATTATCATTGATCAATGGACCAAATGGCTGGCGGAAACTACCCTTAATTTTTTGGAGCCGATTCCCGTTATTAAGCCATTCTTGAATTGGACATTGGCCTATAACTATGGCGCAGCATTTAGTTTTTTAGCCGATGCTGGCGGCTGGCAAAAGTGGTTTTTTTCGGGTCTGGCGCTAGTGATTGCGCTGTTCTTGCTGGTGTATTTGATCAGAGCACCGCGCAATGCCAAGCTGTTATCGTTAGGACTCGCCATGGTACTCGGCGGCGCTATTGGCAATCTAATTGACCGCGTCAGACTTGGTAAAGTGGTCGATTTTATCCATGTGCACTATGCTGATGTTTGGCACTACCCTATCTTTAATATTGCCGATATCGCGATCTGTATCGGCGTGGCTATCATCGTTATTGATATGCTGTTTTTGGAAGGTAAGCGCGAAGGTAAACCTAAGGTCTAATTGTTAATATTTTGGTTTTGTATAATCAGAAAAGGGCTTACAATAATGAATGTTAGCCCTTTTTTTTGTTTGGGATTTGTTGTCGTGAGATTAACCTTGATGATGCGCGGAGTGCACCCTAGCCCAAAACTAATCCTACTCCCCTACTTTCTAGGAAAATTCTCTCGCGCCGACAATCTTTTTACATAAGCCTTAGCAGACTCAGGTAAAGCAACACCTAACATCTTTAACCAATTAAATAAATGATGATAATAAATATCAGCCAGCGTAAAGCTATCACCTGCTATGTAGTCTTGGTCAGTCAACCAGTCGTTAGCAATCGGCAACGCTTTTTGAATGTTGGTTATACAATTCTCAGCGGTGCCCTCAGGCCAATTCTCGTAATTCTCTAGCACCTTAATCTTAGTTAAGATCCACACATAGCTCTCAATCTCTATCATGCCAAACGAGATAACTTGACGCAGTTTATAGTTCTTCTCAGCATAATTATCGTCATCATGGCTAGGCGTTAAAGGTCTATCAGGATGTAGATCATTTAGATATTCGATAATTGCTAAGGATTCGGTGAAGTTTTTACCTTTATGAGTAATCGCAGGAATCTTGCCAAAAGGGTTAATCGCGAGGAAATCTGGATGTCGCTGCTCGAACTTATGACCATCAAGCTCCTTAGTCTCGTATTCCAAGCCAAGCTCTTGCAATGCCCAAACCACCGTTTCTGCGCGGCTAGGATGAGTGTATTTATAGAGTGTAATCATTAAAAAATTCCCTTTTATCGTTTATGCGAATTTTGTTAAGTAGCAATGTATTATACCCATACCCTATACTAGTAAACGATAGTAAAACATTTACATTGAATAAAAACTCAGTACCGAATAGTCAAAAGGATATGATATGTCACAGCGTCAAAATAAGCCTATTGTACAAAAGCAAGTATCTGTTTCTGATAGTTGTAGTGCTGATACTTCTACTCGCACGGTTACCTTATCCATATTACAAGCGGATATTACTACGCTAGCAGTCGATGCTATTGTCAATGCTGCCAACTCGAGCTTGCTTGGTGGTGGCGGCGTTGATGGCGCGATACATCGAGCCGCTGGACCTGAACTGCTAGCTTATTGCCGCACTTTAAACGGCTGCGCCACTGGCGAGGCGAAGATAAGCCCTGCCTTTGAGTTACCTTGTGATTATGTGATTCATACCGTAGGGCCAGTATGGCACGGTGGCAATAAGAATGAAGAAGCACTACTCACTAGCTGCTATCAAAACTCTTTAGAGTTAGCAGTTGAAAACAAGGTTGTTAGCCTTGCTTTTCCGTCTATCAGTACGGGCGTTTATGGTTATCCAATCGACAAGGCAACCGCAGTCGCGGTAAATACAGTGAAAGATTATATACAAGACAAGCTAGCAAATTCAGCTAACTTTCCAATTAGAGAGGTCGTTTTTTGCTGCTTCTCAAATGAAGATGCTGCAGTTTATCAGCGAGTTTTGGAAGCGCTTTGAATCAAGGTTATAACCATTTTCCAATAGTTTCTAAACCGCCGCCTGCCATAATAAATAGCAAACCTGCTAAATTAATCACTACCGTCAGATAATATGCGAGGCGAAAGTCAGGCTTTTGCGATTTATGACGCAAGTAAGTTTGGGCGACCATAGCGCCAACCCAGCCGCCGAGGATGCTTAATAGATGCAAAGTAGATTCAGGCGTACGCCATTCGTTATTTTGCGCTGCTGCTTTGTCCCTGGCGTAAGTGATATAAGTCAGTATTCCTAATACCACATACCAAGCCATGATGAGCCAGCTCAGATCGCCCATGACCGCGAGTAATATCAGCACCGCATAAAAGCCAACACCCAAAAATAAGCGTTTGGTTTGTCCGGCCTCAAAGTCTGCTTGCTGTTTTCTTTTTGAGTTACGCCTGCGGATTTGACTGTTTTTATCGCTCATTTGCTGCTGCACAAAACTTAGCTCTTGTACTTGACGAGCTTGCAAGCGTCCTTGTTTATCTTGTCCAACACTGAAGACTACTTGCTCATCGATGACAGGTCGACGCGGCGCTTTAAACTCACTAACATGAAAAAACAGCGACTCACCAACTTCGGTTTCGATAAAACCAAAGCCTTTGTCATCTTGCCACTTTGTAATTCGACCTTGTTGTCTATTTGCCATTGCTAACGATACTCTCTATTATCTGGCTATGATTACTAACTTTCTATGACTCATAACTCTCTAGATCTAATAAATGCTTTAGCGCCTTTACGTTACACTATTTACGCTTACATGGGGTACTATTTCGCTTATCATTTTATAGTTTATTAACTGATCACAGCATTCCATATTTTAACTAAAACTGGCTTTTAATTATGACTGATTCTCAAAATTCACCGCAATTTATTAACCCCAATGAAGATACTCGTATCACTCATGGCAGCTTAGTCAAGCTACATTTTGAGGTGTCATTAGACAATGGTACGGTGATTGACTCCACCTTTAACCGTGATCAACCGGTCAGTCTGACTGTTGGCGATGAAAGTTTGCTGCCTGGCTTTGAGCAAGTACTCATGAACCTGCGTGCGGGCGACACCCGTACCGCGCATCTAGAGCCTGAGCAAGCTTTTGGCGACTGGAATCCGGATAATATTCAGCGATTTAGCCATCCGCAGTTTTCCTTAGTCGCTGACAATCCTGAAGTCGGTATGATGGTTGAGTTTGAGGATAAAGGTAAAAACACCTTGCCCGGTACTATTAGTGCGATTAATGACGATGACATCGAGGTCGATTTTAATCATCCCCTGGCCGGGCAAGACGTGCTATTTAAAGTCAAAATCTTTAAAGTGACGCCGCCGGGTGTGACTGGCATTCAACTGAGCTAATCACACGAGCAACTTGAAATAATAAGCAATAATAAGGATGCGCACATGCAATACAACATACTGCCGCAAATAGATGAGAAGGTCTCGAGAATTTGTCTAGGAACGATGACTTGGGGTCAGCAAAACGACGAAAGTGAAGGCCATGCGCAAATGGACTTAGCACTTGCCGAAGGGGTAAACTTTTGGGACTGTGCGGAGATGTATCCCTCGCCGCCTGATAAAGATAAGCAAGGTGAGACTGAGCGTATTATCGGCACTTGGTTTGCTAAGACTAAGCAGCGCGATAAAGTCATTTTGGCTAGTAAAATGTCGCCGATGAGCTTTTTGCGAGACGGTAATAGCCGCTATAATGCCAAGCAAATTAGTGAAGCCATTGATGGTAATCTTAAGCGTCTGCAAACGGACTATATTGATGTCTATCAGCTGCATTGGCCAGAACGTCAGTCGAATTTCTTTGGCCAACGCGGTTATGACAGCGAGATGTCAGCGCAATCGCTTGATGACTTAACGCCGTTTTTAGAGACCATTCAAGCGCTTAATGACGAGATCAAAAAAGGACGTATTCGTGCTTATGGACTCTCAAACGATACCGCATGGGGATTGATGCGCTACTTGTGGGAAGCGGACAAAAACGGCTTAATCGCGCCTATTACCGTGCAGAATCCTTATAGCTTACTCAATCGGCTCTATGAAGTGGGCATGGCTGAAATTGCTCATCGCGAGAATGTCGGCTTGCTCGCCTATTCACCCCTAGCTTTTGGGGTACTCTCTGGTAAATATCTAGGCGGCAAAAAGCCAGCTGGCGCACGGCTCACTATGTATGACAGGTTCCAAAGATATACTAATGAGCAGGCGCTAGCGGCCACTGAGCAGTATGCTAAGATTGCAAGCGACGCGGGATTAGATATGGCGCAGATGGCGCTCGCTTTTGTCAATTCGCGACCCTTTCTCACTAGTAATATCATTGGCGCAACGAGCATTGAGCAGCTCAAATCAAACATCGATAGCGTTAATTTAACCTTAAGCGATGATGTATTAGCCGCCATCGAAGCGGTGCATACGCAGCAGCCTAACCCCTCGCCCTAACTTTTTAGATTGAAAATGTGTTTTAATCTAAAATTGCAAACTCATATAAAAAGGCGCTAATCAACATGATTAACGCCTTTGCCGTTTTCAATCTACCTAATCTCGCTCCAACTATAAGCTCTACATTACATCGGGCGAAAATACAGTATTAATCACTGTAAGCGATTAGTTCAATACTCGCGTATGTAGTTCTGCTAGTCCTTCTTGCATGTGCTTTTGCAACAGATCCGTCAGCTCACTTTTACTAAGGCCTTCTGGATCGATAGCTTTAAGCGGCAAAACATAAGCAGTGACATTCTTAGTATCGAGCACTTTTTTCAGACTCTGCTTCATTGTCAGCTTGCCATAATAAGGCAAGTCTTTACTTAAGCTACCGTCTTTATTGACATAAGCGATGACCATCGCCTGTACGGGCACATCAGCGTCTATAGCCGCTTGTAGCAGCTTGCCATGAATGCGCTTAATCTTAGTGCCATCAGTGGTGGTGGCTTCTGGAAAGAAAACCACTGAAAACCCTTGTCGCAAAAAGTCAGCGATTTGTGTCGCTACTGAGCCGGCATCGCCTGACCCGCGTTGAATGAATACGGTACCAGCAGCATAAGCAAGTTTGCCGAATACCGGCCATTCTCCTATCTCAGCCTTAGACAAAAAGAAAGCTGGACTGACTGTACCTACTACTGGAATATCCATCCATGACACATGGTTTGAGACCCAAAGTCCATGGTGCTGCTGTACTGGTTCAACTTCGACCACTTTTATACCAAAGGAGCCTGCCATTTTGCGACAAAACGCTTGAATATAGCGCGGTAGTTTTTCGCGCGGCGGATTTTTGAAGGCACCAATACGCTGTGCGGCTCGTAGCCCCCCTGCCATAGTGGTGGTCATACCTGCGATTTGTTTACTACGGCTGAGTTGTTTTTTTATTGAAAAGCCTGACTTAGAATGGCTCATCTGTATTCCTCATGATTGAATGTCAGTAAAAACGCCATAAGTATAGCAAAATTCTCGTAGTCAGTGACGATTTGTTCACTGAGATTAGAGGATGGTTTTTGCTATTAATGATCTGCTACAAATGCTGTAACATAAAACTAGCGCTAATCTAGCGATTACGCTTTAATAACCAGCTAAAAGACCGCATATAGACTATTATCTACACGCTATTTTTTAGGCAATTATAGCCGATAATAGCGATTTGTTTCCCCCATTTATAGGTGAAAATTTTTGGAATACTTTGAAAGATATGAAGGTGGCGAGCGTGCCATTTTAGTTCATTTAGACATTCGTCAAATCCAAGATCCTGATGACTTAAGTGAGTTTGAACTGCTTGTTGACTCTGCTGGCGCTCAGCGCGTGGAGCTTGTGACAGGCTCACGCTTAAAGCCTGATGCTAAGTACTTCGTTGGCTCTGGTAAAGCACAAGAAATCGCTGATTTGGTCAGTGCCAATGATGCCGATATCGTAATTTTTAATCATAGCCTCTCGCCCTCGCAAGAGCGTAACTTAGAAGCTTTAGCGAAATGCCGTGTACTCGATCGCACTGGTTTGATTTTAGATATTTTTGCACAGCGCGCGCGCACTTACGAAGGTAAGCTGCAAGTGGAGCTGGCACAATTGAATCACTTGTCGACTAGATTGGTACGTGGTTGGACGCATTTGGAACGTCAAAAAGGCGGTATCGGACTACGTGGGCCGGGTGAAACCCAGCTTGAGACGGATCGTCGTTTACTACAAACGCGGGTTAATCAGCTAAAATCTAAGCTTGAAAAAGTACGTCAAACTCGCGCGCAAGGCCGTGCTCGCCGACAAAAATCAGACGTCCCGACAATATCATTAGTTGGCTACACTAACGCAGGTAAATCTACCTTATTTAACCGCTTAGTCGATGAAAACATCTATGCCGCAGATAAGCTATTTGCGACCCTAGACCCGACTTTGCGCCGCTTAGATTGGCAAGGCGTTGGCCGGGTGGTGTTAGTCGATACGGTAGGCTTTGTGCGTCACCTGCCGCATGAGCTGGTTGAGTCTTTTCACGCTACTTTAGAAGAGACTTTAGAGGCGGATCTGTTATTACACGTGATTGATTCTTCTAGTGAGGATATGCATGAGCAAATTGCAGCGGTCAAAGAGGTGCTAGCAGAGATCGATAATGAAGTGCCAGTACTCAACGTCTACAATAAGATCGACCTAACCGGTGAGCCGGCACGCATAGGCTATGCAAACGAAGGTGAGCCAAATCGCGTTTATGTCTCCTCAAAAAACAACTTAGGCATCGAAGAGCTAACACTTGCGGTGCAACAGCTGATGACTGGCACTTTGACCACCTTTGATCTGACTTTGCCCTACCATGCTGGGCACTTCAAAAACACCTTGTACGAGCTTGGGGTTATTTTGGAGGAAAGCTATGATGATAGCGGTCACGAGTGCTTGACCATTCGCTTGCCAAGCGAGCGTCTCAAGCAACTATTAGGTCAAGCGGACCTGCAACCTATGGATGTGCTACCGTTAGCGCAAGCGACTTTGTTGATGCCTATTCTTGAGCCTTTTGAACAAGACGATGAAGATGAGATGTCGCCGTCTGAGGACGAGTCACTGCTAGTAGAAGACTTAACCTACGAGCAGATCTTTGAGACAGATACTGAGGCTAGCAATACTGCCACTGTAAATAATGACTCAAGTCCGCAAGCTTAAGTGTTTGAATTAAGATTCTAAGCTCAACAGGATAAGTACCTTAAGTTGTTCTAAATAAATACTGAGTATATTGGCCGTTTTTAGGCTGATGTGCTCATTTTTATTGTCTTTCTATCCTTTTTCTTTTGCCGTTATTACCGCGCATGAACCCTTGTTGCAAATTCACAGGCTCTGAAGGTTTATTAGTGGCTCACTTCTCTATATAATCGAGCGCATTAGTTGTCACTCAACTAAAGTTTTTATTTTGTCTCAGTTTACTTTAGTAATTTAGGTAATCTCTAAAAGACAAGCCATAGCTCTTTATCGATAACATAACGCTTTACTTTATCAAGACTCTCTAACGGTCATTGCGGCTAGGATGATTTATGAAAGCCCTTACTCAAACCAAACTGCCTTTATGGCTAGCCTTACTTTTGACGCTGGCGATGGTCGTGATAGTGCGTGAATCAGCGCTACTCCTGTGTCAGTGGGCAGGTATCGAAAAAGCTGCCAACATCGTAGGCCTCGTAGCAATGTTTGTAATTTTAGTCGTTTGGCGTTTGCTCAAAGGCTTACCTAACTGGATCACCAGAGCCAGTAATCTGTTGTTAGTCGATAGCGGTTTTGCTTTTTTGCCGGTATCAGCAGGCGCTGGTATTTTATTGTTTGAGTTAGGTGATGAATTTTGGGGCGTAATGCTGACGATGGCTATTAGTACTTTGATACCGCTTTGGGGTCTAGCGATTTTAGCCAATCATTGGTTAAGCTCTAGCGCTGATAATAAAGACAACGCAGGCATAACTACACACAAAATTAGTGATAAGCCTGAGTAGCCTGAGCCGCGGAGGATTAAGATGATGTTTAGCAGTGTATTTATGGCAACTCTAGCAGCTATTTTACTGACCTTAGTCGCGCATGTCATCGCTCGTATATTAGCCAAGAAAATCTCTTGGTTACCTATGGTCATTACTGCTTTAGTATTGGTATTGCTATTTTTATTTATTACGCAGTGGGATTACGATCATTATTATAGCGTCGCCAAACCAGTGTTTGATCGCTTGCTTGGTTATGTCACTGTGCTGTTGGCTATCCCTTTAGCCGCAATGAATTTCAAAGGCTTACCAGTCAAGCGCTTATCTATTATCGTGCTCATCGCAAGTGTGATCGGCGCGCTATTACCGATGTCGTTAGCTTATCTGTTTTCACTCAGTCACGATACCTTGCTGTCTTTCGCTACGCGTTCTGTCACCACCCCTATTGGCCTGAGTGTGGCGGACTTAATCAATGCACCGCTTGCTATGGCCAACTTGATTATTATTGTCTCTGGACTGATGGGCGGTACAGTCGCTAGGTTTTTATTTAGAAAAGTGAATGACGATCGAGCCAAAGGTTTAGCATTAGGACTGGCCGCTCACGCGTTCGGAACGGTAGAAGCTTGGCAAATTAGTCCTACAGCTGGGCGCTATGCCGCATTTGGCCTTGCGGTGAATGGCTTACTGACTGCCGTTTGGGTACCTATATTTATTAGTGCCTTTAATATCTAAATTTTTTGCTAAATAAATGAGTATTTGACTATAAAACCTATAGCTATCAATACAATGGGGCTAGCCAATATTTTGTGTTATAGTAAGTAACTATTATATTTTGTATTTATTACTAGTGGTTTTGTTACTATCGTAACCTTACAAAATCTGCTGATAATGCTAATTATGGCAGATATTTTGTCAGGCTAACAAACTAGCTATTGATAATATCGATCTGCTATTAACCGATAAAGAGTGATCTCTCTATGATGAATACTGCCCCTTTATTAAGCCGTTGTTGGTCATCTTTGTTATTGACCTCTATCGCCCTATCCGCTTTTACCATGACGGCACACGCTGGCAATATGTACATCTATAAAGACCAAGCCGGCCAGGTACTGCTAACCAATGTCAGTCCAAGCGGTAATTTTGATAAATTCACCAAAAAAGTCAAAGTCACTTATTATAAAGACGCCAAGATGTATGACGGTAGTAGCGACAATAACTATAATAATTATGGCAGTAGTACCGCTAGCAACAGCAGTAGCCGTAATGCTTATGACAGCTACATTCGCGCGTCTGCCGCGCGTCATGGCGTCGATCCTGCCCTAATGAAAGCGATGATGCATACCGAGTCCGCTTTCAATCCCAATGCTCGCTC
Source organism: Psychrobacter sp. 1Y11 (assembly GCF_052259045.1). Classification (NCBI taxonomy): domain Bacteria; kingdom Pseudomonadati; phylum Pseudomonadota; class Gammaproteobacteria; order Moraxellales; family Moraxellaceae; genus Psychrobacter; species Psychrobacter sp. 1Y11. Next base: position 336,401 of record NZ_JBQQER010000002.1, on the reverse strand, counting down.
GCCAGTAGGAGCGCAAGGTCTCATGCAACTCATGCCAGCGACCGCTCGCCGCTTCAATGTCAGCAACGCTTGGAATCCTTCGGAAAACATTGAAGGGTCAGCGAAATATATAGCTTGGCTGATGAAGCGCTTTAATAACAATGTTGAGTTTGCAGTAGCAGGCTATAATGCTGGCGAAGGGAATGTCGATAAGTACAAAGGCATTCCTCCTTTCAAAGAAACCCGTAATTACGTGCAGCGCGTCATGAGTCGCTATCATAGCTTGTATAAGAACGATGCAGGCATTGTCGGTAGCACTATGGCGGCCAATAACACTGGCATTAGTAGCGGTATGCAAAAAGTCAGCTATGGCACTAGTAGTAATGCCAATAGCGCCAGCTACGCTAATTCTGCTTTTGATGCATTACGATAATCGTATGAGTTAAGCTGTATAAATGCAAAAAGCCCGTTACATCAATAACGGGCTTTTCTATTTTAGGACGAGACAGTTACTTTAGGTTTAGCGATAACTTATTTGTTCGCCGCTTGCGTAGCTGCAACTTCAGCTGCGAAATCTTCTTGCTTCTTCTCAATGCCTTCGCCAACTTCTAGACGTTTGAAACCTAGTACTGTTACGCCATCAGCTTTTAGCACATCACCGACTTTTTTGTCATTGTCCATGACGTATGGTTGACGTAGTAAAGTCACTTCGTCTAGATACTTACGTAGGCCACCTTCGATCATTTTTTCAACGATATTATCAGGCTTGCCAGATTCTTTTGCTTTGGCTTCGATGATATCTTTTTCACGCGCTAATACATCAGCAGACACGTCTTCATCATTAACCGCTACTGGGTTGAATGCTGCGATATGCATAGCTAGGTTTTTGCCCGTTTCTTCATTACCGCCCTCATATGAGACGACAACACCGATACGTAGGCCATGACGATATGAGGCGATATTATTGCCTTCTAGTGTCTCAACGCGGCGAATTTGAATGTTCTCACCGATTTTTTGTACTAAAGAAACACGAGCTTCTTCGACAGTTTGACCATCACCATAAGGTAATTCAGAAATAGCAGCTACATCAGTGACATTGTTTTCTAGCGCAAGATTAGCGACCTTTTCTGCAAAAGCAGTGAAGCTATCATCTTTTGCAACAAAGTCAGTCTGACAGTTAACTTCTAACAAGAAAGCTTGCTTATCGTTTTGCGCGATGATAATAGCGCCATCAGCAGCAATGTTACCGGCTTTCTTAGCCGCTTTTGCTTGACCTGACTTACGCAGATTGTCAATAGCAACTTCGACATCACCATTTGCTTCTTGCAGGGCTTTTTTACATTCCATCATGCCAAGACCAGTACGGTCACGCAATTCTTTTACCATTTTGGCAGATACTTTTACTTCTGACATAAGAGTTACCTTTTATTATGTGGGTGAATATTGATATTTATAAGAGGACGCGTTAGTTATTTAGAGGCACTTAGACGCGCTTGCATTGTGTTTAGCCGCTCAATAATAAGGCATGACGAGTAAAACTACATCATGCCTATTATAAACTTATACGCTATTAGTTACTTTATATGGGTGTTAAGCGCTATATATCAAGGCTTACCATACGTTAAGTCTAATTATAGATCCGCTTGTGCTTCAGCTGGGTTCTTAGTAGCAGGCGCTTCTGCTGGCTGCTCGATAGCATCAGCATTGGCTTCAGCTGGCGCTTCTTGCTCAGCAGGAGCTTGCTGATCCGCTTTGCCGCCTGCTTGCGTCTGGGCATACTCTTTACCGGCGATAACCGCATCAGCGACAGCCGTTACGTATAGAGTCACGGCGCGGATAGCATCATCATTAGCAGGGATGATGTAATCAACGTTATCAGGGTTTGAGTTAGTATCAACGATACCGATAACTGGGATACCTAGATTTTTGGCTTCTTTGATCGCGATCGCTTCATGATCGACGTCGACGACGAAGATTGCATCAGGCAAGCCGCCCATGTCTTTGATGCCGCCTAAAGAGCGCTCTAGCTTTTCCATATCGCGAGTACGTTCTAGCGCTTCACGCTTGGTTAGTTTAGCAAAAGTACCGTCTTCCGCTTGCTTCTCAAGCTCTTTTAGACGGTTGATTGACTGGCGTAGTGTTTTCCAGTTAGTCAACATGCCGCCTAACCAGCGATGATCAACGTAAGGCATGCCAGCACGCTGTGCTTGCTCACGGATAACACCGCTTGCCGCGCGCTTAGTACCTACGAATAGGACTTTGTTTTTCTTAGCAGCTAGGTTGTTGACGTAGTTTAGCGCTTCGTTAAATGATTTAACGGTGTGCTCTAAGTTGATGATGTGAATCTTGTTGCGGGCACCAAAAATATAAGGACCCATTTTTGGGTTCCAAAAGCGGGTTTGGTGACCAAAGTGAGCGCCTGCTTGTAAAAGGTCGCGCATTGATACTTGAGTTGGGTTGTCTATAGCCATGATATTATCCTTGGTTGGGTTATGCCTCCATCTTACAAAGATGGCCTATCTAGCGACACGCATTTGCTAAAGCTTCAAATATGCAGAAGCGTTAAACAAATTAATCAAATCGCCAGACACCCAGTCATCTTTTATCGTAAGATGTGTGTCATTGGTTGGTTTTAAGAATGCGCTTTTTTGGTAGTAAAGTCTCAGCTCATAAAGTCAAAACTCTCCTACAAAAAATAGCTGCGCTGTATTTTACCATAAAAGCCCTGCAAAGCTCTAGTACTTTGTTCATAATGCAAAGTCTTTGATAGTTTATTAGTAAGCAAATAGCGATAAAAAAAAGACAGCCTATTAAAGCTGTCTCTCGACTGTGTTTCATATTGTAAGTCTTAATATCAAGCAATACAGATTCCTATTACCGCCTGATAACCACGCCAAGTAAACGGGGTAATATAGCTATGACGCTCTTTAGGTAGATAAGAGAGACTAGGAGCACCTTCAATAATCTCAGGTGGAGAGATAATAAAATCTGCCCCAAACTCAGTGCGAGCATTACCAGATATGGTATTGGCCATCTCCCCTAACAAGTCTTTCATCATTGTCAATGAGTTATCAGGCTCGCCCATGATATTGATAATCTCTCTTAGCATATTACTTGGAGCGCTGACGTAGACATAGCCTACCAAAGGACCAGATATTTTGATAATGCCGCTATAATCATAACCAATAGTCGTTCTATTATTATTCAGATAAGGCGTATCAACAGCGACAGCCGCCTCATCAATTTGTGCAAAAAACGCATTAATTGAGCTCAAAAACACACCCAACTTTTCAACTTTAACCATAGTTTTATCCCTATTTATCGCAGGTCAACAAGATCATCACTCTTGCAAACAGACTAATATTTCACCATCTTGCGATAACCAAGTTATGGGAATTATAAAAGAGCGCTCATCATCAAGCAGCGAGCTATTACTAGATGAGGTTTTTGATACCGATGGTACTGATATATCAAATTCTGCACCAAACTCAAGACGAGCATTTCCAGCAATGGTGTTTGCCACCTCGCCGGTGAGATCTAAGTAAATCGCTTCACTATTGTCAGTCTCGCCCATGCTCGTCAGTATAGAATATAATAATTCGCGGGTTGCTGAAAAATGTACCACACCTGTTTGAGCGCCCGAGATAGTGATCATACTAGTATAATCAAAACCTCTAGGCTGATTTTTTTCTAGTAAGTAAGGAGTATCGACTACGACTTGCTCTTTACCAAACTGATTGAAATAATTGCTAATGATATTCAGAAAAACCTGTAGACCGTGTTCTTTCATATTTTTCAATCTTTGCTTGTGGCTCTGTTTTAGTCTTTAGACCCAATTAATCTTGTACAAGCTCATACAAAGACTCTACCAGCTCCTCTTCTGAGAAAGGCTTACACAAAAACCCACTCGCCCCTAACGACAAAGCTTCTATGCCTGTAGACTTATCGGATAATGCCGAGACCACTAAAATACGAACTTCTGGGTCAAGGGCGATAATCTTTTCGATACATTCAAGACCATCCATCTGTGGCATCGTTAGATCCATAGTCACCACATGAGGACGATGTATTTTAAATTTCTCAAGCGCTTGCACGCCACTGGTGGCGGTCGCTACTAAGGTAAAATTTCCTGAGTCATATGCTCGCTGAATTCTGTTTCGAATGATATTGGAATCATCGACAATCATTAGTTTATGCATAACGTCTCTGTTGTCCTTAACTAAAACTAAGCTTTTGGCAAGATAATGGTAAAGCGTGTCTTCTTACCAAAGGTGCTATTTACATTGAGGTTGCCACCGCATTCTTTGACTTGCGCTTTAATAATATCGAGACCAACACCGCGGCCCCCATCTTCATCAGCCTGCTCTTTAGTGGAGAAACCTGAAGAGAACAGTTGCTTCAGCAAATCAGCGCGACCAAGCTGCATCGCCTCCTCGCTACTAAAGCGCCCCTCTTTGACAAGCTGATCACAGATACCCTCATAATCGATACCTCGGCCATCATCTTCTAAAGTGATCACTAAATTTTGAGCGCTATTTTGCATCTCAAGCGTGATGTTGCCAATAGCAGATTTACCAGCGCGCGCTCGGGCTGCTGGCGTCTCTATGCCATGCACCATAGCATTGCGTAGCAGTTGAATGGTGATCGTTTTCACCGGTTTTTTCAAACGCTCTGGTATCTGCACTTGACTCAGTGTCTGGCTATTCAGTTGAACTTGTTTGGCTTGCCTATTCGCAATGTCTTGCGCAAACGCTCTATAATAAGTCAGATAATCATCCTCAGCCTCATCGCTTAAATCGACATCTTCACCTTCATCATCACTAATGATAGCTTTGTCAGTATCAAATACCTCATTATTTATTTGATTGTTTTGCTCTACTACCTTAGGCGTAGCTAAAGTATCAATATCAGCAGTAGCTGGACTTGTCGACTGCTTGTGAGTGGGAACAGAGAGATTAATTCGCTCTCCTAAAGACTCGATAGTATTGGATAGACTTAATAAATCATCTAAATGTACAGCCAAAGGCAAGAAATCATTACCGACTAGTTTACCTTGGTTTTGTAGCGCTTGGAGCTTGTCTTCAGCATCTGAAGCAATCTTCGTGAAGCTATGTAATTTTAGTGCAGAAGCTTCGCCTTTTAGACTATGCATATCGCGGTAAATAGCATTTAGCTTACCTTCAAGCTCATACTGCGAGCTGCCAGGATTCTTTAAGATATTATTAATCTTTTCAATATGCTGCTTAGTGTTAATAATGAACTCATTGATTACTTTAGGCTTCACATTCAAGATAGTCGTTAACATCTCAATTTGCATATCGTTTTGTGAGCGCTCTTTTTCTAAACGCTGCTCTAAATAAACGGCATCAGAAACGTCATTGACGTTGACCAAGATATGAACAATGTTTTTACCTTCATATACGCGCGAGAACTTAAAATCTAAATAACGATTTTCGCTGGTTTGGCTCGTAGCCTTATTATGTAGCATCACTTTGTGCAACGGATTTAACGAATCAACGAGCTTTTCTTTAACGCGTGGATTATATAATTGCTCAATGAACTTTTGCGTAGTATTTAGATCTTTGTCAGAGATACGACCACGCAAAACGTCGGTAAAGTTCTGCCCCGCTAGATTATCGCTACCGACAATAGTCGTCAGTGCGCGAGAATGCTGCTGACCAATATTTAAGTCTTTGTCTAATAAGAACAGACCGGTATTGACCGTTTCCATAATTTCTTGCGTTTCACGGCGAGCGGCGAGCGCTTCAGCGTCAGTATCACGCAGACGACGGACAAAGAAGAAGACAAAAATTAGGAAGTACGCCAAGATAGCGGCTACCCCTAGTATCTGAATAAGGCGAATGGTATTGGCTTGACGCTCAGCACTATTAAAGACATCTTCGGTTAACTGATCTAGCGACTCGTTAATAAATAGACTTGAGGTTTTGGCTTGATCTACCGCCTGAGCTAATCCATCCTCAGAGTCTACCATGATGTTATCAGCATCTTTTAGGTAGGTCTGAATCTTTGGTTCTAATAATTGCCACTGCTCGTTGGCGGCATCGATATCCGCTTTGGCGTTACTATCGATGTTGGGCAAATTATGACTTTTGCCATTTTCATCAACGATCGTATCACCTTGCTCAAGGGCAGTGATAGAGCTAGTAATCTGCTCAGTATTTCGGGTTAGACGTTCTAATACTCGCTGAATATGTGGAGAGTTAGTGTCCTCACCATAACTATTATCTAAATCAAATAGATCTTTGATGACCGCCTGAGCACTATTAGCCACTTGGTTGGTTTGTGCAATCAAAACGGTATTTCTTTCCAGTAGGCTTGAGGTATAAAAAGTAAAGGCTAGCAAAGCCCCGATCAGCGTTAAAAAAAGTGCAATGGATATAATTAAACTTTGATAGCGCTTATTATCGACATTATTTATAGTTGCCATCTCTAAAAATCCTTAATTCGCTAGCTGAGTGGAAGTAGAGCTATTTTCCGCGGTAGGTTCTGACGACCCTAACCAACGGGCCTCAATCTCTTTAAAAACCCCTTTTGCTTTGAGCTTAGTAATACCCTCATTGACGCTATCGATCAATTGGGTATTTTCTTTTGCCATTAGCACTACTTGCTGAGCTGATGGTGCATCGTCAGCTTCGTAAGGAACCATCGTTACTTTATAATCCGGATAACCTTTTACAACGTACTGTATAACTGGCAAGTCATATAGAAGTACATCAGTCTCGCCTTGGACCAAATCTTGATAGGCCAAAAACATAGTAGGTCTTGAAACCAGTTCGACTGAGTCGCCCATCTCTTTTAGGGTATCCTCTTCTTTAGAACCTTCTAAAGTGCCGGTTTTTAGACCTTTTATATCCTCTAGACCTTTTACATCGTGTTTACCTTCTAGATATATAATAGTCGCTGGATTAAAGAAATATGGAGTAGACAGGCCATATCTAACATTTCTATCATCTTTATAGGAGATACCAGATATCGCTAAATCGCGCTCTCCAGACTCCACACTATCGAACATATCTTGCCAAGTTTCGGTGTAGAACTCAGACTTAAAGCCCTGCTCTTCACCGATAGCTCTGATAGCATCCACATCAATACCTTGCAAGTTGCCATAATCATCTTTAAACGAGAAAGGCGGCAAATCGCCAGTCATAACTACTTTTATAGTAGGAGCTGAGTCAGGTAATTTACTGACAAAGCCGTCATCTTTTTGAGTGTTATCAAGCGCTGCTCTACTCTCTTGGTTTGCAGAGTTATTACAGCCAAGAAGCCCTATACTTATGACTATGGGAAGTATCTGATACAAAGATCTCATGGTCTGTCCTTAAAACTCAATATATTTAGAAATTATAAAATGATAATAAAAATACAGAGCATCAAATCTCTATTCTTTTAATACATTTAATTACACTCGATAATACTCAAGTAACTTTATAATTACAATAAATAAGTTTCTTTGAGTATAAATATTTTTTATTAATTCGTTTATACAAATATAAGACCTAACTTATTTAGCTTAACGAGACAAAAGCTTAATATTTTTTATCGCCAAAAAAAACATCTATAAGTATCAACCTATAGATGTTTTTATGTAGTCTGCTCTTTTGGACTTTAAATCAGCAAAACATTAACCAAAACTACTCCGCATCATCGAGATTTAGATTACGATCAATTTGCCAAATTAAGTAGCTACCAAGGCTCATGAGCGCAAACATTGCGATACCTATCTTTAATACTGGGTTGACTGGGAATAAGTTTAATAACAATCCGCCGAAGATACCTACTGAAAACATCAGTGAGCCTTGCATGGCACTAGCCATACCGGCGCGGCTTTTTTGAAATGCTAAAGCAATAGCAGAAGCGTTCGGCTGTGTCAGCCCCAATCCTGCAATACAGAAAAAGATGCACCCTAATACTAACGGCAGCCAAGCGTCGGTACCGAAAATCAGCCCAATCACAAATAGCATAGCAGCAGAGATGACCTGCATCATCGCGCCAAAACGCAGAATACTCAGAATACGAAATCGATTGGTTAGCCATTGGTTCAGCTGAGTTAAAGCCACAAAACCTGCCGCATTCATACCAAATAACCAACCAAAATGAGTAGCTGAAATCCCATAAGTATCCATAATTAGCTCAGAAGCTGAGCTAATGTAGACAAACATTGCGCCCATCAGTAAGCCACCGCCTATAGCCGGATAATTAAAGCTGGGGTCTTTTAGCAAATCCCAATACTGGCTGAGCACTTCTTTAGCAGGGCGAGCATTGCGATTTTCTTCGCTAAGGGTTTCAAAAAAGAAAAACTTGGTTAATAATAAATTAAGCATGCCAAAGGCGGCCAAAAACCAAAAAATAGAATGCCAATTAAAAAACTGTAGGAATAAAGCCCCAAGAGAAGGCGCTAAAATTGGCGCAAGGCCCATCACCAATATCATGATAGAAAACGCCTTTGCCGTTTGCTTCGCCGTCAGCCTGTCACGAATCGCTGCACGCGTCACCACAGCGCCAACACAAGCGCCAAGTGCTTGCACAGTACGGCCTGCAAACAATACGTATTCATTACTCGTTGTAGCACAGACTATAGAGGCGATCACATACAAGGTCATACCAAAATAGAGTGGTTTGACGCGGCCGACACGATCACTCAAAGGCCCATAAATCAGCTGACCAAAAACTAAACCCACAAAATAAGCCGGTACGGAATTGGCCATAAAAGCGGTCGATACGCCAAACTCATCGGCCATAGAAGGCAATGCGGGCAAATACATATCAATAGATAATGGCCCTATCGCTACGATAAGTCCTAGCATCATAATCCAAGCTACCGGTAGCTCTGATGAGCGTACTCTGGTAGCAGCGGCTCTTTGAGGAGCAGCTTTAGTGAGATCAGTGCCATTAGACTTGCGAGCAGACATAGTACGTACCGTTTATGAAGTTTAAGATAGGTTTGTGAGATTCAAGCTAGTTAAGCTTTAAAATAGTATTTAGCAATAAACACTACTGCGCGAACAAAGCAGCAGACAAGTCTATATCGGACTGTCTGCTGCTTTTTCAATGGATAAGTAACGCTTAAAATATACCGCTCACATAATGACTACCGTGACGCCAGCCTTACCTGAAAGCCGTCTACTCGAATACGCGTCTGAGCGATTAGCGAAATTGACGTTTAGTGAATACGGTGCTCGCCTGCTTTGCCTTTCTGAGCGCAAGCTTACGATTACGGCCGAGCATTAGCTTCATTTGCCACATTTTTTCTTGATAAAGTGTTAATGCAGACTGATGATGCATAGCGTTAATGACGCGTTTACTTGCAAGCACCGCATCAGGTGAGCGCTGTACGAGCTCTTCTGCTAGCTTCTGCGCGTGCTCAAGAGGCGCCTCATCACAATGACTGACGAGACCTAGCTCTTTACCTTCAGCGGCCTCAACGATACGCGCAGTCATCGCCATCTCTTTGAGTACGTCTTCGCGCACGACACCAAGCGCGGACTGAGTCAAGCCCATATCTGGCACTAAGCCCCACTTCGCCTCCATAATCGATAGCTTACAGTCAGGATGGCTGATGCGTACATCGCACGCTAGCGCCAGCTGCATGCCAGCGCCAATACAATGACCTTCTAGTACTGCAATCACCGGAATAGGCAGATCACGCCATACCAAGCATACGCGCTGAAATAGGCTTTGTTTCGGCTTAATAAGTTCCCACATCGCATACAGCTGATTTTTGGGGTTATTCAAATCACCTAGATCAATACCGGCACAAAAAGTACCTTCCGCGCCATTTAAAATTACGGCTCGTAAGCTTTTGTCTTTGGTAATGTGGCCGGCAACACGAATGAGATCATCCACCATCTGAAAGCTCAAGGCATTTTTTTTCTGTGGGCGATTCAAAGTGACAGTGGCTATATTTTCACTAATACTGACTTGTAGCGTTTGGTATTCATAAGCGGCGATGGCGTGCATAGTAGTCCCTTAATATAATAATCGATAAAAATAAACAATAGTAATATTTTTAATCATAGCAGTGTTATCTCAAAGCTACCCTAGCAATAACTGACTATCCATTCAAATCATTTTCCAGTTCATATCGTTTTCGCTTAGACGGTGGTAATTAAGCTCAGAGTAAGGCGATAAGTCTAGGTTTTGCAGATTATTTAGCGCTGTCATTAAGTCTTTATAATAAGGCTGTAGCATGGCAAATTGTGCAGGCGTCGTATGCTGTACATTTAATAAGCATTTATCCTCTAAATTTTGACTGGCAAGACGTAGCTGCGGGACACCGGTATAGCGACTCGCTCCCAAAATACGGTGAGCAATCTGCGCAAGCATATGACGATCTTTTGCCTGCCAAGCTTGAGCGAGTGACTCTTTCTCATCGGCGATGGTGTCGAGCATCATAATAATGAGTTTTGCTGCCAGATCTGGCTTATTCGCTGAACGAGTCAACGCATCTTGCCAGTCTAAAATCTCTGATCTCTCAGTAGCGTTTGCAGCAGAGTGCTGCTCTAGATTTAATAGCTGTCGACCTGTTGCAAGGCTTTGATTTTGTTGCAGATGCGTATTAGGCTCTACCGGACTTTGCGATAAGTTTCTTTGGTCTAGATAACTATAACGAGCTTGAGTGCCATTACGCCCATGGCTTTGTGCCGACTGAGTATCCGTTAGGTTATCACGTAGAGTATCGTGTAAATTATCACGCAGATAATTATCGCGAATTTTCTTTAACGACAGCGGTCGCAACATTTTTTTATTTTTTTTCTGGGGATTTAGTTGGGTTTTTTCAGGCTGCTTATTATCTTGATCGTTCGCCTTTAACTGAGTGTCATTGGGATTATTGGCACTCAAATCGGTCAAACTCGAATCAGCTAGATTAGTGTGCGCCAGCTGAGTACTCGCCGCCATATGGTGCGCGGCTGTGGCGCGTCCTAGCCATTTTTGTAGCACTTGCAGTAACTGTGGTTGGCTAATAGGCTTACCAACATAGTCGTCTATACCGCTAGCTATAAGGCGATCGCGCTCATCAGATAGGCCGTGAGCCGTCAGCGCGATAATAGGAATATGACTGTCTGCTGCTTCTATTTTTCGGATCTGTTCGGTAGCTTCTCTTCCTGACATTCGAGGCATTTGAATGTCCATGAATATCAGATCGATATCATGAGGAGTAGCCGTTATCTTATCTGTCGCGTTATTCTCGGTGCTTAGCTTTAATGGGGAGGGCGTATTACTGAGTTGCGCGCGTGCTTCTGCTTTTGAGCGCTGAGTTTTACTCGATAAGCTTTGAGTGACGGTCTTGTTATTGGTTTTAGCTTGCCTAGCCTGCTGCTTACTTATCAGCTCTATAGCCTCAAAGCCACTATTGGCAGTAATGACATGAATACCAAGCTCGCTCAAAAGCGCATCCAATACCAAAAGATTGGGCAGATGATCATCGACAGCGAGTACAGTGATTCCTTGCCAACGCGGTTCTTGCACTTGTACAAGTGCTTTTTTATTTTGGGTATCTAAAATAGCGTAGAGCTGGCGCTTGTCGAGTGGCTCATACAAGATATTGGCATGATAGCGATTGAGTAAGGCTTGATCAGCCGCCACTTGGTAGCCAAATACTGCCAGCTTGCCTTGATAGTGCAGCCTGATTTGCTTGAGTAGCGCCATCATATCGTCTTGATTATCGTTATCAACAATGACCCAGTCCCAATGATTGTCTTGCTCTTTGAGCGATTCAAGCACTCCTGGCAAGGAGTTGGCTTGAGTCAACTTAATAGGAAGGTTTTGCAAGCTGGCTTTGAGCACTTGTAAGGAGGCAGTATGATTGATCCACACAAGCATATGAAACTCATCGCCCGCTCCTGCTAGCGGCGCAAGCACTGGTAGCGCAATGGTATTTCCGCTGGCCGCTTCTAGCACATCGACGTGGGTTGGCATCCTAAACCAAAAAGTCGCGCCTTTATTAGCGATATTCTCTTGGGCATTATCATAAAACCCAATATCACCGCCCATCAGCCGAGTCAGCTGTTTTGAGATGACAAGTCCAAGTCCAGTACCGCCATATTGACGAGTGATGGAAGGATCACCTTGGCTAAAGCTTTGGAACAGCATCTTTTGATCAGCCTCTGAGATACCTTTACCACTATCTTGCACACTGATCATTAGATAATTATCTTGATAGTCGTCCAAGCTGACGCGCACGACCACATCGCCATTATCGGTAAACTTGATGGCATTACCTACTATATTAGTCAGTACTTGCTTGAGTCTTAAAGCGTCCCCTACGATCTGCATAGGCACATCGTTATAGAACAATACCGCCATCCGTAAGCCTTTTTCAGCAGCGACAGGAGACAACATATCGACCACATCATAAATAGTGTTGTAGAGATCAAACTCGTGACGATCAAGCACCAGCTTACCTGCTTCTATTTTGGAGAAATCAAGCACATCGTTGACCAGTGCCAATAGATGCGCTGATGACTTACGAATGGTCTGCACGTACAGGTCTTGCTCAGAATTTAGCTCACCATGACGAGCAAGCAGATTAATAAAGCCGTCGATACTGTTCAGCGGCGTCCTTAGCTCATGGCTGATATTCGCCAAAAATGCAGATTTGGCCTGACTAGTGGAGATTGCGGCATCTCTAGCATTACGAATCGAGATATTTTGCATCTCCATCTCATCGAAGGCTAAACGCAAATCATCCTCGGTCTGTTCGGCGTGGTTTCTTAACTCCTGAAAGCTGCTGTGTAAGCGGCGCAAAGTTCTAACCAGATCTTGTTGTAGCAGATTCAGCTCGCCGTTAGACTCGGTCAAGATAGGCTTATATAAATTATCAACAGTCGTGCGTTGCAGCTGTAATCGCAGCTCATAAATAGGGGCGATCCAGCGCTTAGCATAGATATTTAGGCTGAGTAGTAATATCAAAATAGTGAGTAGACCGGTAATCGCTAAGGCCATAGCGATACGGTAACGCGCTAAATATAGCGGTTCATTATCCATATCGATAAGCAGCCACAGCTGTTGATCAGCAAAATCCCCTAAAGGCAATCCATAAGCGGTACCTATGGGAGTAGGTTGCTGCATCATAGCGCTCTGATCAGGAATAATCTGCGGCCACTGCTCCTCTACGCCGTAACCGACACTCGCCAAAACCTGATTACTATCATCGATAATAGCAATGCGCTGTACGTGTTGCTCTGACTGTATAGTGTTCAGTTTGTCTTGTAAGGTAGCGAGCGTCGTTTGCGACGAGGTTCCTGTAACTTCTAGGTCCTGAGGCTGTTCTAGTAACTTTGGCACAATCTCAGCGATAGTCGGCTTATAGCGGATTAACACTGCCTCAGCCAATGCCTGCTGCTCAGAGTTAGAGGCACGCATGGTCTCATAAAACACCAAAAGGCCACCGACTGCGGCTAGGATACAGATCGGTAAAAACACCAATAGGATCAATTGACCGTAAGCGCTACTCGTATCAAAGCGTTTTTTGTATGCCATGCTAAAGATAAGCTCCAACGACTCTATAGGTCACTTAAAAGTAATGGATTAGATTTTGCTGCGGTGGTTTTGAGAGTTATTTTACCAGTATTCTTAGTGTCTCTGTGAATCAATCCTAATGTCACTCAATTCTGATTTAAGCACCAGTAATCCAGCCGCTAAAAATCACAGTCATTAACAGCAAAAGTCATTTAAAACCACAACCGTTAGAAACGACAGTCACAAGTAATTAATGATGCGCTAAGCGTAGCCAAAAACAAAATGATATAATAAGGCCAGTTTTTATTCACGCTGCTTTTTGTCAGCTTTACTATACCATTTAAGCTATAGGCAACAGGCGGTAGCAAGCTCACTATTCGCGATACTTTTGCTTTAAAACTAGCCAATAGCATCAACTAAAAAACATACCTCAAAAATAGCGCTAATATCAATATTAACTTTAATTATAATAGGATGTCCCATGTCGTCTACCGCCAACGCTAACTTTATCACTCAAGTCACACAGCTTGCCGATTGCGTGGGTCAGACACCGCTGGTGAGATTACAGCGTTTACCTGAGCAAGAAGAGATCACTAATACTACCCAATTATTGGCCAAGCTTGAAGGCAATAACCCAGCAGGTTCGGTAAAAGATCGCCCCGCCTTTAATATGATCTATCAAGCAGAACAGCGCGGCGACATCAAACCCGGTGATATGCTCATCGAAGCCACTAGCGGCAATACTGGCATTGCCTTGGCTATGGTTGCGGCCATGCGAGGCTATCCGATTACCCTCTTGATGCCGACTAACTCAACCCAAGAGCGTAAAGATGCGATGGCAGCTTACGGCGCTGTGTTGATTGAAGTCGATGAAGGCATGGAAGCGGCGCGCGATATGGCCTTGCAGATGCAAGCCGATGGCAAAGGCATAGTGCTAGATCAATTCAATAACCCTGATAACAGCCAAGCGCATTATCTCACTACTGGTCCTGAGTTATGGCAACAAACGGGCGGTAAAATCACCCATTTTATCAGCTCTATGGGTACTACCGGCACTATCACTGGTGTCAGTCAATATCTAAAAGAGCAAAATCCTGATATCCAAATTATTGGTTTGCAACCAGATGAAGAAGCGTCTATCGCTGGTATTCGTCGTTGGCCTGCTGCTTACATGCCAGGTATCTATAATGCAGACATGGTCGATGAGGTTATGGACGTCGATCAAAAAATCGCTGAAGTCTATATGCGTAAGCTTGCCAAGCTCGAGGGCATCTTTGCTGGCGTGTCCTCAGGAGCCGCAGCTTGGGCCGCTGTGCAAGTTGCCAAAACCAATCCGGATGCGGTGATAGCCTTTATCGTTTGCGACCGCGGCGATCGGTATTTATCAACTGGGTTATATAACGTTAATGATGCTGATGATAGTGCTTCAGCTTAAGACTTTTTATAGCATAACCTTTTATAGCCTATCGAATATAGCGCTAAGCGCAATTATAAGTGCCATCAGGACTATTTATGAGCCAAGCCCTACCCGCTAATCCCGTCTTGGTATTCGATATCGAAACCATCGCTGATGCTGAGGCGGCCCGTCGTATCTATCCACAATTAGCGACTCTTAATGATGCTGATACTTTGAGCGCGCTGACCGCTATTCGCACTCAAGAGGCAGGCCATGACTTTATGCGCCTGCCACTGCAGCGTATTGTGTGTATTTCCGCTTTATATATCAAAGACGGTCAATTCTCTTTATTTTCCTTAACCGCTGATAATTTCAGTGAACAACAGATACTAGCGAAGTTTTTCCGCGCCTTTAGCGATTTAGAGAAGCTACCACAGTTGATTAGCTGGAATGGCTCAGGTTTTGATATTCCTGTGCTTATTTATCGGGCTATGCAATATGACCTCTCAGCGCCCTGGTTATTTGAAGAGGGCGAGCGTATCAAAAATATGCGCTTCAACAATTATGTCAATCGCTTCCAAACTCGGCATTTGGATCTGATGGATAGGTTCAGTCAGTATGGCGCCTCTCGACGTGAAGCGATGGATGTGGTCGCTAGTCTCTACGGTCTACCCGGTAAGACGGATGTCGATGGCAGTATGGTTGGAGACCTGGTCAGTAATAATGAGTGGCAGACGCTATCGATATATTGCGAGTCCGATGTGATGAATACTTGGCTGATATATTTGCGCTGGCTGCGCTTGACCGGACAACTCTCCTCCACAGGGTTTATAGAGTGGCAACAGCAAAGCCGCGATTATCTGACCGGCTTTACGCAAGCCGATGGTCGCGTACGCCATCAGAGTTTTCTTGATGATTGGCTATCGCCCTCTTAATAAAGTTAATATATCGACCGCATTTATTAACATAGCACGCCAGTTTCAACTTTTACTTATTTTTATCATTTATTGCTAAGGCAGGTTTATGCAGCCCACCGACGATCAAAACACTAAGAACAATGTTAAACACAACCTTAAGAGCAGTGACGCTACCGCTCAGACTCACTCTAATCAAGAAGACAGCAAGACGATTATCACCCCGCCTAATAAGAAAAAATCAAAACCGTCCTCAAAGACCCGTCGCCGCTTAAAAGATGCGCTGCCAGTACCTTTTACTATCGACGGTCTTTCTCATGATGGTCGCGGTGTAGCCGTCTATGGTAATGGCTTTGATGAAGCGCAAGGCCATAGCACTGATAAGCATGGCAAAAAAGTCTTTGTCAGCTTTGCTTTGCCAGGAGAGAGTGTTAAGGTCAAGCTGACCAATAGCCGAGCCAGCTTTGAGGAAGGCGATGCTATAGAGGTTACTGCCAACCCCAATCCAGAGCGCGCAGTGCCACCGTGCCCGCACTTTGGCGTCTGCGGCGGCTGTAACTTGCAGCATTGGCAACCAGATAGTCAGATCAGCTTTAAACAGTCAGTGCTGGCTGAGATGCTCCAGCATCAAGCTGATGTGCAGCCGGAGCATTGGTTAGATCCTGTAGTTGGCGATAGATTGGGTTATCGTACGAAGGCTCGTCTTGGCGTGCGCTATGTCGCCAAAAAAGAAACCGCGCTAGTCGGCTTTCGTGAGCGTTCAAGTAACTTTTTGGCTGAGCTTAATGAATGTCATATTTTAGATCCACGTATCGGCTTTGAGATTGAAAACTTAAAAGCGCTAGTCAGTACGTTAGATGCCCGAGATAAAATTGCTCAGCTTGAGCTGGCTATGGGTGAATTTATCCCTGAGCTGCCAGATGGTACTCAGCCGGTAGCGCTGATTGTACGTAACCTAGCACCTTTATCAGATGGCGATATCGATAAGCTAAAAGCCTTTTTTGCGGCGCGAAATTGGCAGCTGTATCTACAATCCAAAGGCGTCGATAGCATTCAGCGTATAGCCTTAACTAGTGATGATGATATGAGTGAGCAATTTGGCCGCTTATATTACCAACTGCCTGAATATGACTTAACCTTTGAGTTTATTCCGACTGATTTTACTCAGGTCAATCTGTCAGTCAATAGAAAAATGACGAAGCTGGCTTGTGATTTATTAGAGCTAAAAGCTGGCGAGCGCGTATTAGACCTGTTTAGTGGTTTAGGTAATTTTAGCTTACCATTAGCGCGTTTGGTCGGCGAGTCGGGTAAAGTTATCGGCGTTGAAGGCAGCGAGGAGATGACTTTGCGCGCCAGTGCCAATGCCCAGCGTAATGGCCTTAATAATACCGAATTCTATAGCCAAGACTTGACTCAAGATTGCACTGCTGAGCCATGGGCCAATCAAGGCTTTGATGCGCTACTTATTGATCCGCCGCGTTCAGGCGCTTGGGAGATTATGCAGTATCTACCTAAGTTCAATGCCCAGCGCATTGTCTACGTCTCCTGCAATCCGGCAACGCTTGCTCGTGATACTAAGGCGCTACTTGAACAAGGGTATCGACTGACTCATGCGGGGGTGATGGATATGTTTTGCCACACAGGCCATGTGGAGTCGATTGCTAGATTTGAGAAAATACCTGCTTAATGGTTTATCTTGCTAAGCACCTTAAAGGGTTCGGGCTACATTCTATCGCTTAGATATTAAGCTTACGAGTAGTAATATTACAGAGCTCAACTTGAGTTGTAGCGGCAAACTGAGATAATAGTCATGACAGCTGTCATAAAATCGCTAAGTTATTGCAAGAGTGACTTATTGGACTATAGTTTAGTTTATATTAAAATATTCTCTGATGATTGATCCTAATAGTAATCTAACTAATTGCTAGTGATTTGAATTATAGTCTCTGGCAACTCTGAGCATTTTAGCCTTAGTCCTTAGTAGTTTTACAGAGGTTACTTCATAACAACTATTTTACAAATAGTCGTTATGCGAAACTTATCACTTAAACTTATGACTAAAGCTTGATAGTACAAACCGGGATTACTTACTGCATTAAGACAGCTGCTATTTTGATTAGCGGCTGTCTTGGCTTAAGTTTTATACTTATTGGTAATCATCCTTATCATGATGAATTGTCGATGTCGCTGTCAATACTCTATAATAGCTAAAAGGAGCCAGCTATGGTCAAGATTCGAGAAGGATTGCCGTTAGTAGATGGTCAAACCACTGAAGAAGATAGCGCGAGTTTGGCGGCGCAATTGGTTGCCAATCAACGCTCTCACCAGTCTGCTAATAGCTATGCTCAGATTCCTTTCGATATTAAGCAGCAACTGGCCACTCATAAGCTGCATACCACTTTTGATCGTTCAGCAGCGCTTGCTTATCATAATCATGATCCAAAGCTAGTTAATTACGCTGCAGATAACGCTTTATCTGCAGACTCCTATACATTAATGGATTCTCCCGATTTAGATCAAGCCAATATTGATGTACCGGCTTGGCTCAACAATGTCGCCGAACGTATCGGCCAAGACTCCGTTCCTAACCTAACCGCGGCCTGTGAGTTTATCCGCAGTCGTATGAATACTAGCGAGTCTGAGCGCTCAGGGGCTTACGTCACTGGCATCGGCATGAGCGATATTCTCACTTACCTCTACCAAGACGAAGACGCTTTAGTCGCTGCGATGCTCTATCGGAGTGCGCGTAAATCTCTGATTTCGATGACTGAGATTGAGCAAAACTTTGGCGCTGAGATTCGCACTTTAGTCAAAGATACTTTAGCGATGGGTAAGCTGTCGGCTATTATTGAAAATAATAAACGCCTAGAAGACCACTTTATCAACAAGCAACGCGATCAGCTCTCTAACATTTATAGCATGCTCATCTCGGTCACCAACGATGTGCGAGTGGTGCTGATTAAGCTTGCTGAGCGTACTTTTGCGATGCGTGAGCTATCCTTCTCTAGCGCTGAGCGCCAACAGCGCGTGGCTCGTGAAGTCATGACCATTTATGCGCCGCTCTCGCATCGATTAGGAATTGCTCAGCTCAAGTGGGAGCTTGAAGACTTAGCGTTTCGTTACCTTGCCCCCGATCGCTATAAAGAGATTGCTAAGCTGCTATCTGAGAAACGTAGCGAACGCGAGGCTTATATTCAGCGGGTAGAAAACAAGCTCAATCAAGCCCTAATCGATGCTGATATCGTAGGCGAGGTCTCAGGCCGGGTCAAACATATCTATTCTATTTATCGCAAAATGAAGCTCAAAAGCTTATCTTTTGATCAGCTTTATGATATTCGTGCGCTACGTGTATTAGTACAAGATCCCGCTGATTGCTACCATGTCTTAGGCTTAGTACATGGCTTGTGGCGTTATATCCCCGAGCAATTTGATGACTATATCACCAACCCAAAGCCCAATGGTTATCGCTCCCTACATACCGCTGTCATCGCTGAAAACAAATCGCTTGAGGTACAAATTCGGACCAATGAGATGCATTTTGAAGCGGAGCTTGGCATGTGCGCGCACGTTAACTACAAAGAAGGGCTCAAGAATAGAAAGGACAACTATCTCAACCAAAAAATCAGCTCACTGCGTCATTTATTATCTATCAATAACGAGGCGCGTAGCCGCGATACCAGCGATAATGAAGGCGACGCAGAGTATGACATCAATGATATGACTGACTTTGATGAAGATGAGCAAGCTATTGATTTTGATGAGCTTGAACGTATCTACATCTTCAGCCGTGATGGCGACATTATAGAGCTGCCCAAAAATGCAACGGTGCTTGATTTTGCTTATTACGTACACACCCAAGTCGGCAATCGCGCGCAGGCCGCTCGGGTCAATCAGCGTTATGTGCCCCTCACCTATCAGCTCAAAACCGGCGAGCAAGTGGAGATTATCACCAAAGCTTCTCGGGAGCCTAACCGAGATTGGCTAGTTGCTTCATTGGGTTATATCCATACTAGCCGCGCACGCTCCAAGCTGCGTCAATGGTTCAATAAGCAAGATCGCGATAAAAACCTTGAGATCGGACGCCATATGCTCAGTCGTGAGCTTGAGCGTTTATCGGTCCATCCGAACAGTATAGATCTTAATGACTACACTCAGTTTTTTCATGTTAATACTCCTGACGATATTATTGTCGGTTTAGTCACCGGTGAGATTGGCCTGAATCAGTTGACAGGACATATCTCTAGGCAGCTGCATTTAGAGCCTGAAAAACAAAAAGCCGAATTTACTCCTAGTATCGATCCAAAAACCACTGGCAAAGTTGACGCCTACAAGATCTATATCGATGGCTTAGATAATATCGAAATCAGTTTGGCCGGCTGCTGTCACCCGATACAAGGTGAGCCTATCTCAGGGTATATTACCTTGTCACGCGGCGTCAGCATTCATAATCGCGGTTGCCCTGAATATGAACGTCTGATAGAGCGTGATCCTGAGCGCGCTGTTAGTGCGGCTTGGAGAACAAAATCCGGGCGTTATCAGCCTGTAGATATTCATATCGAAGCGTATGATCGCCGCGGCTTACTACGCGATTTAACTCAAGTCATCGATAATGAAAGCGTCAATATCCGTCAAGTAGACACTATGAGTAACGATGATAATATCGCCTTTTTGAAATTTCATGTTGAGGTAGCAGGGTTAGCGCATTTATCCAAACTCTTAGCCAAGCTTGAGCAACAGCCTGGCATACTGCATGCACGCCGAGCGGTTGCGCCCTAGTAGAGCGTTGCTTTAGCACTGATTATCACTCACAACCAACCCTTTAAAGGTCACCATATAAACGCTTATGCCCGAATTACCCGAAGTCGAAACCACAAAAACCAGTCTTGCGCCTTTGCTTAATAAAACTGTAGAATCGGTACAAGTATTCCAGCCTAAACTGCGTTGGCAAATGCCTGATGATTTACAGTCATTGGTCGGCTACCGCTTACAAGGAGCTGAGCGCCGTGCTAAATACTTGATTTTAAGCTTCGCCCCATCTGCAGAGCTATTACAAAGTACTGAGTCAAATAGCGGAAACAGTAATCTTACTAGTATCACACCTTTGCGTCAGCTAATTATTCATTTAGGCATGTCAGGTAGCTTGCAGCAGCATCCTTATGGTACAGAAAAACGCAAGCATGACCATTTGATACTGACATTTATCAGTGAAGACAGTTCTACTACTCAATTACATTATCACGACCCCAGACGTTTTGGCGCTGTACTTTGGTATATCGATTATAAAACCAAACTCCTTGACCATCTAGGACTTGAGCCGCTATCTGCAGCTTTTAATGCCGACTATTTATACCATTTCATTCAGCGTAGCAGTGATAATAATACTAGCGACAATGATAGTGCTGATAATGATGATATCGGTAAAAAGAAAACCACTAAGAAAAAACCCATCACGCGACCGATTAAATCAGTCATTATGGAGCAGCAAGTGGTGGTAGGTGTAGGTAATATTTATGCCGCCGAAAGCCTTTTTTTATCAGCGATTCATCCCGCCACCCCTGCTAATAGCTTATCTTACGAGCAAATAGCGCTACTGGTCGAGCACATTAAAACGATTTTAGATAAAGCCATTACGCTTGGCGGCTCTACCCTGCGCGATTTCACTGTAGCTAGTGGCCAAACGGGATACTTTCAACAAACCTTAAACGTTTACGGCCGACAAGGCGAAGATTGTCCGCACTGCGCCGCTACTCTCGATAACATCAAATTAAATGGGCGCGCGAGTGTCTTCTGCCCTGAGTGTCAACCACTGCCAAAGCTTTAGTGAATATGATTGAAACAGAAAGCTACTGTTTTTACAGGCTAATGATAAAGCTGAAGATATGGCGTATGGAATTGTATTGCTTATCGCCCGACATCTTGGTTTAATAGTAGCTCTAGTCTTTATCTTCCACCCCTATTTTAGGATGACATCATGACTGTCAAAACCCGCTTCCAACGCGCTGTGAAATCCAAGCTTTTAACCGCTCTTACTAGTATCAGCCTTGTGGTTATCACTATGAGCCCAGCTTCAGCGGCGATCGAGATTGACGAGACAGATTTTGGTCCTTCTTATGACACTATGGTAGTCGATACGGTAGTGGGTAAGCCTTTACAATTAGTAGCAGCCGTTACAGGTACTGCCGCCTATTTAGTGAGCCTACCTTTTGCTGTTATTGGCGGTAATGCTGATCAGTCGCAACAAAAACTCTTTGTAGAGCCTTGGGAGGCGATGAGTCGCTGTTTGGGCTGTACGGTTGCCGAAGATAATTATTATAAGTCACAAGCAGCAGTTAACGATAATACGGTGCGCATTGTAGTCGATCAGCCCTCAGAGATCTTGATTAATACTAATGATTATGTCGTCGTAACTCCTTAATAGCAGTAATAACCTTAGTAATATTAGTAATAGCAACGCCGTAAGCTCAAAGCACAGTTAGCCGTTATTGACTGACTACTTTTATCTATTACAAATTTTTAGCACAAAAAAAGGCTAACCTCAGGTTAGCCTTTTCTCATTCTGAAACGAAGTCAAATCAAGAGTTAAGCATTTTTCTTACGACCGTGACGCTTACGCTCATTTTCAGTCAAATAACGCTTACGTAGGCGAATCGCTTTTGGCGTGACTTCAACTAATTCGTCATCTTGAATAAACTCAAGTGCTTGCTCAAGCGTAAACTTGATCGCTGGCGTCAAGGTCAAGGCCTCATCGGTACCACTAGCACGTACGTTGGTCAGCTGCTTAGCCGTCGTAGGATTCACCGCCATGTCATCGTTACGCGAGTTTAGACCTACGATCATACCTTCATAAACTTCAAGCTGAGGCTCTGCAAATAACTTACCACGCTTTTGTAAATTAAAGAGAGCGAAGCCTAAACAAGTACCGTTAGCCATTGAAACTAACACGCCGTTAGTACGACCGCCGACATCACCGATCTTTTGTGGACCATAATGTGAGAAGCTTGAAGTCATGATACCCGTTCCTGAGGTCAGGGTTAAAAATTCAGAACGGAAACCAATCAAACCACGAGCGGGTACTGTCGCTTCGATACGCATACGACCTTTACCATCTAGCTCCATGTTCGTCATCTCACCTTTACGTAAGCCAACCTGCTCCATGATAGCGCCTTGATGCTCTTCCTCGATATCGAAAACAACGTTTTCATAAGGCTCTTGTAGCTTACCATCGACTTCTTTGACGATAACCTCTGGACCTGATACGCCCATTTCAAACCCTTCACGGCGCATGTTTTCGATCAATACTGACAAATGTAGCTCACCACGGCCTGATACTTTAAACTTATCAGGAGATTCGGTATCTTCTACACGCAGAGCAACATTATGAATCAGTTCACGCTCTAGACGCTCACGAATATTACGCGAAGTCACAAACTTACCTTCGCGACCTGCGAACGGTGAGTTATTAACTTGGAAGTTCATCGAAACGGTTGGCTCATCTACGGTCAATGCCGGTAGCGCTTCAACATGATTCGGATCACAGATAGTATCAGAGATATTTAGCGCATCGATACCGGTAATACAAATAATATCACCAGCTTGAGCACTCTCTACTTCAATACGATCAAGGCCATGATAGCCCATGATCTTGAGGATACGACCATTACGCTTGTTACCGTTTTTATCGATAACCGTAACTTGGGTATTGGTAGTCACTTTACCACGTTGAATACGTCCAATACCGATGACGCCTACGAAGCTATTATAATCGAGGCTAGATATTTGCATACGAAATGGGGCATCGGCATCCACTTGTGGCGGCTGTACCACATCAACGATAGTTTTAAATAAAGGCGTCATATCTTCCGCTAAATTATCGGCCTCAAGACCAGCAATACCGTTTAACGCTGAAGCATACACAACCGGGAAGTCCAACTGCTCATCGGTCGCACCAAGATTATCAAAAAGATCAAAAATCTGATCCATAACCCAATCAGGACGCGCGCCTGGACGGTCAATCTTATTGATAACGACAATAGGTTTTAGGCCTTGTTCAAACGCCTTTTGCGTGACAAAGCGAGTTTGTGGCATAGGACCGTCAACGGCATCTACGACTAACAGTACACAATCAACCATCGACATGACGCGTTCGACTTCACCGCCAAAATCGGCGTGACCTGGGGTGTCGACAATGTTAATACGATATTCAGTATCGTCAGAGCTATCTGTCCATCTAATCGCTGTATTTTTAGCTAAAATGGTGATGCCACGCTCTTGCTCGATATCACCAGAGTCCATCGCGCGTTCGGCAATGTTAGCACGATCGCCAAAAGTACCTGATTGATGTAATAATTTATCAACCAAAGTGGTTTTACCGTGGTCAACGTGGGCAATGATTGCAATATTACGCAAGTGTTTAATATCGTTCGCCATATAAAATGCTCGTTTTGTCTTAAGAAAATGCAGTAGCAGTATCTACTACTGGATAAATTTTATTTACCAATTTAGCAAAAGCTTTACGAAGATAGTAGTCAATCGTCATTTGCATACGATTAATTAGAGGCATAGACGCCATAATTTTCAATTTAGAGCACTGAATAATACATTCAGAATCATAAAGATCTTTTTGGCGTAAGGCTTACCGCGTAAAGTGCTGATAGTGACAAATCTATTACTAAATATCAGTAATGATAGATGATTTGTCCATTTGCAAAATGTTTGGGCGGCTAGTATAACATTAATGCAAACACTTTTTTGCAATAAGTTATTTATATCATTACTTTTTATGGAACAAAAAAAGCCACCTTGAAGGTGGCTTTTTTGTGTAAAAATTAAAGTATCAATTTAAGGCTTACTAAGCTAGTGCTTACTGAACAACCATGTCTTTAGTTTGTTCTACAGTCATTGTTTTGTCACCAGTGATGATGGCATAAACACGACGGTTCATAGCGCGGCCTTCTTCAGTATCGTTATCAGCGATAGGCTGGTCATAACCATAACCTACAGTTGATAGACGGTTTGGCGCGATACCGAACTCGTTAGTCAACATAGACTTAACTGCTACAGCACGGGCTTCAGACAGACGTTGGTTGTAACGTGCTGATGGACCAGTTTTTGAAGCATGACCTTCAACACGGGCAGTAGAGTTAGGATACTCGCGCATCTTCTCAGCTACTTTAGCGATTTCAGGCTGATATTGTGATTTGATAGTAGACTTATCGTTATCAAAGAATACGCGTAGCTCCATTTTCAATTCGTCAGTAATGTCTACTGGGATTGGGCAACCACGTTCGTCAACGACGACGTTCATTGGTGTACCTGGGCAAGCGTCTAGTGAGTCAACAACGCCATCACCATCAGAGTCTACGTCTTCTTCTACAACGACTACTGGTGGTACATAAACGTCAGGCTCTACTACTGGTGGTACTGCTACGGTAGGCTTCAAGTGACCACCTAGTACAACTTCTAAACCAGCTAAGGCCATGCCTTCCCACCAGTTGTTATCGAAGTTATGAATAGCACGAGCTTCACCACGTAAGCTGATAGCGTCATTGATGCGGTACATAGCACCTAGACCTAAGTTACCGATAGTATCTTTAGAGCTAGCAACTTCAGTACCAGCATTAACTCTTACTGCATCACCATTAGCATCTACATCAATATTAGAATCATAAGCTTCTTGGTTTTCTACTTCGATCTTAGATTGACCAGCACCGATTAGCATGTATGGTTTAAATGCGTTTTCAGTGTAACCAGTGAACTCTTCTAGACCAACTAGGAAGTTACCAGAGATCATTTCTTGCTCAACGTCAAAGCGGTTAACACCAGCATCAGCTGATCTTTCAGAAGCTTCGCCGTTAGTGTTAGAAACACCGTACTCTACTTGGAACTGAGTAGAAGGAGTCAGCTCGATACCTAAAGCTGCACCAGTATATAGGCCGCTTTCTTTAGCAACGCCGCCGTTGTTGTTACCACGGTTGTCACCACCAAAGTCATTACCATCAGCGTCTTGGTATAAGTTTTTACCAGTACGTAAAATTTCACGTTGTTTATCAGCAGTATCACTGAAATCTTCAGTGAAATGATAACCTAGTAATAGTGGGCTGATAGTAACGCCAGCGTTAGCTACTAGTGGCGTAGCTGCTACAGCAACAAGAGCCAGAGCGATTTTATTCAATTTCATGGGCTTCCTCCAAAGGATAATTTAAGTGATAAATCAAGTAATACCACTTCCTAAGATATGTTAAATACACACCTATCACGAATGTGTCATTATACAACAAAAGTAATTAGGAAGTAGCTTAGCGATTATTAATTCAGTTTACAACTTTTTTTATCAGGCAGCTACACATTATTACATGATAATAGGGTAATTAGAACAAATTCTAGATACATTCCTGATACTAACTAACCTAACCCAAGTCTTTTTGTTTTTGACTTTAGACTTATGGTTACTAAACCTACCTAAAGAATATCAACTTCTTTGTTTGTTGTATCTAAGCATTCTAGTACATCCTTATGCTTTTCTCTATCCATAAAACCCTCGATTCACTAATTGAAACATTTTTTGACAGTTGGGCTATATTCTGCTTATATATAACTATGAACATTATTTCACTTGTTGGTATTGATATTTTTGCCAAAATAAAATTTATTTATTCAGTAATAAATTTTGTGCAGCTATTAGAGACACAGCACGCAAAGAAAATTTATACCAGTAAAGTGCTTTAGGTTGTACTTGATTATTTAGGATCTTCTGTAGACCGCATTCCATTATCGATTAGCCTAGGGCGGTAAAAATCATGCTATCTTTAAATTATCCGCTGTTTATATATTCGCTTGTAACAATATTTATTTATATATTGTTTATCGCGTTTACTCTTAATTGCACTATTCATCAACATCAACATCCAGCCCGGTTTAGACGTAACGAGGGTTTTACATTAGTAGAGCTTGTCGTGACGGTTTGTATTTTAGCGATACTAGCCATCATTGCCGCACCGTCTATATTAAGCCAATTAGCTAGCATGGAATCTAAGCGAATCAGATATGGCATAAGCTCTATGTTGGCTACTGCAAAAGCGGAGAGCTATCTGAGACGGCAAAATTTAATTATTTGTTTATCAGATTCAGCGGGTCGTTGTCATAAAAATAGCAATAAGGCGATACTGCTGTTCTTTGATCACAATGATAATCAGCACTTCGACGTTTCTACTGATGAGCTATTAGAGCAACAGCGATTGTCTCCTAGATATGCACGGCTACAACTGCGAGCAGGTAATCGGCATTACATTAAGTTTTGGGGAGATAGCGGTAAACCTCGTGGATTTTTTGGTCATATCAAATACTGTCCTACCTCTAGCTACAACCAAAGCAAGTATCAAATATCTTTTAATCAAGGCGGTATCGTTAAATACAAACCCGATGCCGCTCATCCGACTGGCTGTTAGTCATTTATCGTTTGAGTGATTCAAGAATCGCTATTGATAACGCTGTTGCTGCTGCCAAAGCAGACGGCTTTGTAGCGGCTGGTAGTCAAGCAGCTGATCGATAAGCTGACGATGTAGGCGCGACCATGAGTTCAGAGTCGCGCTTACGATACCAAGCTGAGTCATTGACAGTATCTCTTGGCCACTGAATAAAGCTGCTGCTGCTGAAGAAAGGTCTGCTGATGCTTCTGCTATCACTGGCATAAAGCCGGTATCGGCTAAAAACCGGTAAGTCATATCTGAATCGATAGCCTCTAAGCTACTATCCTCAGTTAAGCTTAGCGCAAAGCCTAACTCTTTAAATAAGTGCTGCTCAAATTGGCGTAGGCATAGGCGTAGCTCATCAGCTGTTAATGGCTGTTTGAGCAAATTTAAGCTATCTTGATAGTGCTGCCATAACACTGGCATAGGATCTTCACTAGGAAGTAGCTTCCATAATATCTCGTTGAGATATAAAGCCGCGTACTGCTGTTGGCCACGGATTTGACCATAACGTTGGTTATGACTTGCGGCTGATGAGCGGTCTGTTTGAATAGCGTGTTGCTCATTCTCTTGCGGGCTATCGAACTGGCTGATAGTGATTTGGGTAAAGGTTTTTAGATCGCGCTTGCCGGTGGCAAACAGTTGTAGTGGCTCAAATAGCGGCGCGCCCTTTTTACCAATACCATGCACCACTCCATGCTGCTGAGAAAAGAGATAGTAGATCGCGCGTTTTTCTTGGTAAGAGCGCTGATGTAATAAATAACCAACTAATGCTTCATTGCGCATTTATTATTACCTCAGCGTCAATTAGAGTGTTGCTTGAGTGGCAGCTTTTATTAGTACCCTAGGCTATTCAGAGCACGCTCATCATCAGACCAACCGCGTTTAACTTTGACCCATAGTGTTAGCATGACTTTTTTGCCAAACAGCAGCTCCATATCTTTACGAGCATCTATACCGACTTGTTTAATTCGCTGACCTTTTTCGCCGATGACGATGACTTTTTGACCACTGCGCTCCACAAAGATGGTCGCATCGATAAAGGTCATAGCCTTGCGTGGACGCCCGGTTTTAGGATCTTTATGCGCCGCTTCGTCTTTAAAGCCGTCAATTTGTACCGTCAGATCATAAGGCACTTCGTCACCGGCACTACGCATTATTTTTTCACGGATGATTTCACTGGCTAAGAAGCGCTCTGAGCGATCGGTGATTTGTTCAAGGTCATAAATAGGATCTGCAACGGGTAAATGTGAGGCGATAACTTCTTGCAAGCGGTCGAGATTTTGACTCTTTAAAGCAGAAACCGGCACGATATCAGCAAAATCGAAGCTTTCATTGAACGTTTCGATCAATGGCAACATCACACCCTTATCTTTTAGAGTGTCAGCTTTATTAATAATAAGCACAACGGTTAGGTCGGTTTCACCTAATTTTTGTAAGGTCAATAAATCATCTTCACGCCACTGGTCTGAATCGACGACAAACAGCACTAAATCCACATCGACTAGTGCTGATAATGCCGCTTTATTCATGCGCTCATTGATCGCGCGCACTTCATTATGATGAATACCGGGTGTGTCCACGAACACCGCCTGCATCTCATTGGTGCTCAAAATACCATGGATACGGTGGCGAGTCGTTTGCGGTTTGCGTGACGTAATAGAGAGCTTTTGACCCAAAAGATGGTTCATCAGCGTCGACTTGCCTACGTTTGGACGTCCAACAATAGCTACATAACCAGCTTTAAAATTCTCTGCGACGTCATGATTACTATCTGCTGAAAAAAAGCTATCGATTGCGTCGTCATTATCAGTAGTACTTAGTGTCTGGGCACTGTTGTCAGGCGCATCATTAGCCGTTTCTGGTTGCACAGCCACTAAGGACTTGCCTATTCTTCTACTACCTTTAGGTGAGTTGGTTTCGATATTTGGCTCAGTTTCGTTGTTTTGGCTCATATTATTGGCTTTATCTTTAAGGTTAAAGTAATGGCTTTTATAGTAAAAGTATTGATATTTTAATGATAGTTATAAAAGGATGAGGCTAATCTTAAGGGCGTTTTTTTATGGCATTAGGGAGTTTGTGCAACTGATTGATCATCAGCTCAGCCGCTTTTTGTTCCGCGATACGGCGACTCTCGCCAGACTCAGTCACATCAGGACATTGACTGATATTCACCTGGCAGCGAACGACAAAAATCTGATGCGGGGCATTACCGCGAGTTTCTATTAACTCATAAACCGGAAGCTCAAACTGCTTAGATTGCAGCCATTCTTGTAGGCGGCTTTTGGCGTCTTTTAGCACTTTTTGCTCATTGACGTTTTCTATCAGCTCACCATACCAAGCCAACACGCAATTACGGGTAATGTTAATATCTTGACTATCGAGATATATCGCGCCAATCAACGACTCTACCGCGTCGGCTAAAATAGAAGCACGGTTACGACCGCCACCCTTGCGCTCGCCCACACCTAATATGAGATGGTTCGACAGCTCAAGATTTTGCGCTATGATGACTAGCGATTCTTGGCGGACCAAAGTCGCGCGCATACGCGTCAAGCGCCCTTCATTTTGCGTAGGGTAACGATGATATAAAGCTTCGCCAACGATCATCCCGAGCAGCGCATCCCCTAAGAACTCTAAGCGTTCATAGTTTGTTTTACTATCAAAAGAGCGATGGGTCAAAGCCAGCTTGGGTAAGCTTAGATCATTAAAAACATACCCCAGCTTGCGAGTCAGCACCTCTAAGCCCTGAATAAAACTCGGGGTTAATATTAGCGCGTCAGTAGCAGTGCTTTTTTTGTGACTAACAGGCACGGGCTTTGCTTTATGCTGCGGTGGATTTGATTTCATGCGTGGCTTTTGGCTATCCTTTTATCGTATTAATATAGCAGCTTAGTCATTGTTTATTCTGCTGACGTCGCATCGATATCACCTTCAAAGCGATTGACGATATCGACGTTCGCAAAAAAGTTATTGGTTTCTTGGTAATTTTTATAAATCGCCAATTGTCCTGTTTTTTTATTAGTAAACGTAAAGATATCTTGGGCCGCAGTGTCGTAGTAAGCGTTGATATTGAGTTGTCTGTTGACTCGTTCAATATATTGGCTAGACGTCTCGTTATTAGCATTGGCCTCTTTCAACTGAGTCGCTAATAGCTCTGTCAATTGATAATCGCCCACTTGTGCCGGCACGATAGCTATCGTCAGCTTACCTGCAATAACAATAACGATTAATAATAAAATAATACTAGTCACACTAGCGCCGCGCTGTGCAGATAAACTGTTTTGCTTCATCCTTACGCTTCCTATGTAAGATGGGTAAGCTGGTATCATTAGTCGATCGAACCATTGCGATCAAAAGTTGGCATACTTAGGCCGGGCGCTTTATGCATCCAAATATAGACGGCTTTACCGGCTAAGTTCTCGTCGGGAACAAACCCCCAAAAACGGCCATCTAAGCTACGGTCACGATTATCGCCCATAACAAAATACTCATTTTCAGGAACCGTGATGCTCCACTGAGTGCCAGCTGAGCTCACCACCTCTGACGCTTGCTGCTGTAAAAAAGGCGCATATTGTGAGCTATTCATGCCTTTTAAGTAGCGAACCATGTGTTCATGCTCACCTTGAGTTTCTTTGAAATACTCCGCTTGCTCTTCTTCTAACTGTCCCATTCTCATGGCTTCAGCGTCAGACAGCGCTTGACCTGGAGCAATCTGGCCCGCTGAATACAGCTGTGAGGTCAATTCAGGATTGGCAGCATAGTCAACAGACTCAGTCTTTACATCTGTGCCATTGATGGCAAGGGTACCATTATCATAACTGACCGTATCACCTGGCAGGCCAATAACGCGCTTGATATAATGTACACTTGGATTTTCAGGATAACGAAACACAGCGACATCGCCATGTTCAGGATCACCTGTATCAATGACTTTACTATAAGTTAATGGCAAGCGCACGCCATAAGCGAACTTATTTACCGCGATAAAGTCGCCGGTATATAGCGTCGGCACCATAGAAGAGGATGGAATATTAAAAGGCTCAATCAAAAACGAGCGCACGATCAATACTACTGCCAATACTGGAAAAAAATCATAGGCCCAGCGCACTAGTAGATTTTCTTGGCCGGGGCCACGCGTTTTTCGCTGCTTCAAAGCCAGTTTATCTAATAGCCAAATCAGCCCTAAACCTAGAGTTAGTGGCACTAAAATTAAGTTAAAATCAAAATCCATCAAAGTGCCCTTGAGCTATCAAAAAGTGACTCATGCTTAAAATCGGTCTAAGACCGTAATTATCCTAATATAAAACTATCGGTATCGTTTACGATTTGTCGACTATTAACTATCGACCTGTAATACCGCTAAGAAAGCTTCTTGTGGAATCTCCACGTTACCTACTTGCTTCATACGCTTTTTACCCGCTTTTTGCTTAGATAATAGCTTTTTCTTACGCGATACGTCCCCGCCGTAACACTTAGCCAAGACATCTTTACGCATAGCTTTGACCGTACTACGGCCGATAATCTGACTGCCAATCGCGGCTTGAATAGCGACATCGAACATCTGCCGCGGGATTAGCTCTTTCATCTTAGTCACTAGCTGATTACCACGGAAACGCGCTTGATCCTGATGAACAATCATCGCTAGCGCATCGACTTTATCGCCGTTAATGAGCACATCAACTTTGACTAACTTATCGACTTGATAACGCTCAAAGTTATAATCTAGTGAAGCAAAGCCGCGCGATACTGACTTGAGACGATCAAAGAAATCCATGACCACCTCGGCCATTGGAATATCAAATATCAGCTGGACTTGCTTACCCATAAAGCGCATATCGACCTGCACGCCTCGGCGCTCAATACACAGCGTCATAACGTTACCTAAGTAGTCTTGCGGTACTAAGATCTGACAGCGCGCTATCGGCTCACGGAACTCTTCGATATTATTGGGTTCAGGAAGTTTTGAAGGGTTATCAACATAGATAACCTCGCCATCTTTCTTTTCTATCTCATAGATAACAGAAGGCGCGGTGGTAATCAGATCTAAGTCATATTCGCGCTCAAGGCGCTCTTGGATGATCTCCATGTGCAGCATACCTAAAAAGCCACAGCGAAAACCAAAACCTAACGCATCAGAAGTATCCGGCTCAAAAAACAATGAAGCGTCATTAATTTGCAGCTTTTGCAATGCTTCACGGAATTTTTCAAAATCATTAGAATCTACTGGAAACATCCCAGAATAGACCTGCGGGGTAATTTGCTTAAATCCAGGAATACGGTCGACATCAGGCGTTTTTGCATGAGTAATGGTATCCCCTACTGGCGCGCCGGCAATATCTTTAATACCAGCTATGATAAAGCCTACCTCACCCGCTTCTAAAATACCGGTATCTAAAGGCTTAGGTGTAAACACACCAATTGAGCTGACCGGATGTGCCTCTTGAGTCGATTTGATATAAATCTTATCTCCCTTACGCACTGTGCCTTCACGGACTCTGACTAATGACACCACGCCCAAATAACTATCAAACCAAGAGTCAATAATTAGCGCCTGTAACGGCGCTTCACGATCGCCTGTCGGCGGCGGTATAAACTCTACTAACGCCTCGAGTAGATTATCGACTCCAAGGCCGGATTTTGCTGAGACGCGCGGCGCATCAACGGCATCGATACCGATAATATCTTCAATCTCTTGGATGACGCGCTCAGGCTCTACTTGTGGCAGATCAATCTTATTGAGCACCGCCATTACCTCTAGGCCCTGATCGACTGCGGTATAACAATTAGCAACCGACTGCGCCTCAACACCTTGAGCCGCGTCAACGACTAACAGTGCGCCTTCACAAGCCGCTAATGAGCGTGATACTTCATAAGAAAAATCGACGTGACCTGGCGTATCGATAAAGTTCAGCTGATAACGCTCACCATTAGGATGGTCATAATATAGCGTTACCGACTGCGCTTTAATCGTGATACCGCGCTCACGCTCGATGTCCATAGAGTCAAGCACTTGTGCCTGCATCTCACGATCTTGCAGCGCACCGCACATCTGGATAAAACGATCAGCAAGAGTCGACTTGCCATGATCAATGTGGGCAATGATAGAAAAATTACGAATATTGGCTAATGCAGTCACAAAGCGCCTACTAAATAAGAGGTGATAGAGTATATTGATTAAAACTTGTCTTGCTAGTGGTCATCCCAGTAACACTATGTTTACTCTAAGTGTTTATTCTAAATTGCATTAATATATTTACTGAGAACTAAAGAGAAGCTTGTGTGCGTATTCTAGCAGTTTTTGGCTATAAAGTAAGGCGATTTCGTTGGCAAGCAATTGATTTATAACTCAAGATAAAGGCGAGGATAACCAAGACAAACGCAGGGCTAGTTTTTTGAGCGCTGCTTTGATGGCTGAGACATTTATCATGACGATGTAAAACTTCAGTACTTTAAAGCGGTAAGCGTACTAACTGACACTTTTAATCTTGGCTAGTCACATTATTTGCTAGCTTCAATCTCAACGTCGCTATGTTCTGGATGCTGCAAAAACTTATACATCCAAGGCGATTTACCATAAAACGAGCCATTTAGCTGGGTCTGCTCAATTAAATACTCGCGAAAGCGCAGATAAAACTCATTATCTGGCGCCTTAGGTTGTTGCCAAAAAGCATCAAGCGGTTTTGCATCCGTAAGCTTCGGAGTGTCATAAATAGCGCGTCCCATCACTTTGGTTGGTTTTTTATGATAAACCGATTGTAAGCCTGTGGTGCTATTGATAGTGACCATACCGATGCTATGCTTCATCAGCGTAGGCAAATGCATATCACAGCCGTAAAACACTCGCGATTCAAGCTGATACCGTGCAGCTAATTTTTGGACGAGCTCGCGATAATCACGATGACCACGGTCTAATGGATGATGTTTGAACACTAGCCACTGAGACTTATCGGCATAAGCGGCAAAGCTTGCTAGAGTACTTTCAATAAACTGCACGACATCGCGATAGCTACTATGATGGGTGATTTGTGAATCATTGTGGACTTGTAAGCTGACTAAAAAAAAGTTTTTATCCGCTTGGGTCACTAGCTGCTGCTGCAGACGCTTATCTGGCAAATAGTCTCGAAATTTACGCCATGGCGCTTTTAGCCAAGCGATAGCTTCTTGCCAAGCGGTCATGCCACGATAATGAGAATAATGTGGATAGCGTGACTTATACAGTCGTGTCACAACATAATAAACGATAGCGGCAATACTCAACCGATAAAAGCGATTATGGGTATATAAAGGATGATCGTTGGCTTTTTTCAGGGCTTTGATATCGGCAATATTGAGACGCGAATAGCCATTGATGCCATGCTCTTGTAAAGTAATATAGTCAGGGCGCAAATAGCCTTCTTCAAAAACGAAAAAGGATATACCCAACTGCTCGCCCAAGCACGCCGCTTGCGTATGATGTGGACGGCAATCTCCAAAACAAACAATAGCATCAATCGAATGCTCGGCAATAAAGGACTGTAGCCAAGAGGAGAACTGCGCCAAGGTGCCAGTATAATCATAAGCCTGATCTTGTCGATAAAAAAAAGCATCACCTGCATTAAAATTTATCTTGCTGACGGCAATACCTTGGCTCTTTAAAAAGGTAGCAAAGCGATTGAAAAACCCGCCCATCTTTCCTTGTAATAATAAAACGTGTCGATGGGTGAGCAGGTGATGCATCGATGCTGCCATAATTTTATTACCGTTAGTAAAAGAGGTTAAATAAAGATAACAGAAGTTATAAAATCAGCTTAAAAGTGTAGAAAAGTTCAATCTACAGTCGAATTATACCTAAAAAACCCCTGCTTGTTATAATGGATTTACAAATAGTGGCTCAACTGATTGATTAGATATTGTTTAAAAGCAAACTTAAACGAGCTGAAAAACATGCTACTCTTTATTTATTTGGCTTTTGTAAAAGCTGTTTTAGCTGATGGCGCTGCTGCATAAAGCGAGTAGCCGCTTGCCGTTTTACTGACTGTATCTTCTGAGCCAGCTTAGATTTAGCGATAGATAACGAAGGCTGAGCCGCACCGCTCTCTGAGGAAGTAGCACTATCAGAAGCGCTTGAAGGATACAAATAATCAATCACTTGCTCTACCTGAGCTAAGCCATACCCCTCCGGTAAGCGGTATAAAGGGTACGCTATCAAGGTGCACTGTATTAGTTGCTCAAGCGTCAAGGGCGTGCTGCGTTGACGGCGCTGCATATACAGCGCTTTTGGGGGCAGATCTGCATCGACATCGACAGTGAGTCCCCAGCCGGCGTAAAAAGGCAGACCATAACAAATGACTGTCAAATCACGTAATAGCGCCTCAAACCCAGTTAAAGAGCTAATAGTATGCACCTCATCTACCTGTGCTAAGCAGTCAGGCATCGCGGTATCATGTGCAACAGCGTCTACTTGCTGCAATATCTTAGCTGCTACTTGACCGCTGCGTAGGCCAACTTCGACATCAGGGTGCGGCTTATAAATCAGATAAGCATCAGGATGATCTTGGCGGACGCGTTCGATCAAATCGCTATTGGTTTTGATTGCTGAGCCGCAATACTGTACTGACAGATCGTCTTCGACTTGACCGACGATTAAAAGGCGAGTCTTATTGGTTGCTTGCGCCGCGCTCAGCCATGATATTTTTGAATTGCCGCTGATTTCATTATTGCTTTTAGCAAGGGTGTTATTATTTTGATTATCAGTAGCACGCGTGCCGACATTGTATTTACTGACGCGCTGAGTCAATAGCTTGTCGCGAAGCTGCTCGATTCGTTGTAACTGTTTATCGCTTAAAGGCTGACAATCGCGTAGTAATATTTCTAAATCAGACGGCTGGGTAGCATCGTAATAGATACCACGTTTATCTACCACTACTGATAAAGGTGCTAATAAAGTCGCTCCTAAGCCATTAGAGCGGATAAAGCCGTCTTCCATGGTATAAATAGGCGGCGTAGCGGTAGATAAATCAAGCTTATCTGAATCGGAGTTGCGGGAGTGACTTTTAGACTGGCCTCTTTTTAGCTTGCTGTTTTTTAGCTTGCTCTCTAGCTGCTGACGCTTAGCTAAGCCCCAAACCAGCAAAGGTTGTCGGTAGTCTGCACGAAAATGGTCGGGATGCAGCAAGTTTTTTAATCTAGGCTTAGGCTTAACAAACAACGAGGTGCGCGGCAAATCAATAAAAGCTCTAACAAAAGGTAGTTTCCAGCGGCTAAACTCATAAACCGTCAGATTGCCCTCAAGGCGTAAGGACCAATACCGATTAGTCACTAGCCAATCGATCGCGTTATCAATATCGCAAGCTTGTTTGGTCACCGGATCGGCATAATAGCTGTAGTCGATATAAGCGCTATAAAATAAAGTGGCTAAACTTGACTCGATAACCGCTGTTGGCTTTTTCTTCATTAGCGACAGTCTATTTTTGCCGCGCTGATAAAAGGAGAGCTTCGTTGGGTTTTTACTCTCTGGCGCCGGTCTGAAACTCTCAGATCGCTGTTGTCGCCGCAAAATTGCCTTATTTAATAGCGGCTGAGGCGCGCCCGTATCCTCAGTTAAGCCCCAACCACTGTACCAGCTGACACCAAAACAATGCACTGACTTGCCTAACATCAAAGCTTCAAAGCCCATATGTGAGCTGACCGTATAGACGTGATCGATTTGCGCTAATAACGCTATAGGATTGAGCGCTTGCTTAAGTACTCGGACATTCTTGGGTAGCTTTAAGGAAGTTAGATAACCTTTACTGCTCGCAGGATGGGCTTTTATCCAAATATGAGCGTTAGGGTGGTTGCGGTAGGCCGCTTTTAGCATACGTTTGAATTGCTTTTTATCTGCCCCCGCGCCTTTGATAGAAGCATCGCCCTGCACTTGATCGATTAAGAGCACATGTGAGGTTAGTGCGCTGCTGTTAGAACTATTGTCTTCGGCAATGATTTTATCTAGTGAGGGACACGCTATCACCGCGTTGTACTTACTTAACTGCTCATCAATGATACGCGCCATTAACCGCTCAGCGCGTAAGTTCTCGGCTGTAGCTTGCGCCAAGCTTGCTGGTATGTGCGTGCGTTGCAAGATGAGCTGCTCAAGGCGTGACTGATGGTTTAAGTCAAAATATATCCCCAAATCATCGACTACCACGCTCAATGCCTGACGACTATCAATACCAGATTGTAGAGAGCGCAAAAGCCCATCTTCGACACTCAAGGTCGTGAGCTGCTGACGCTTGGCCGCCTTATTGGCACGTTGGTAGCTTTTTTTATGGCCCCAACCGATAAAAGCGTCGGGCTTATCAGGATGCGTAGTGCCTAATTTTAGAGCTTTCTGAATCTTTGATCCTATGCGCGACCAAGGATACCAACGCTGAATGTCAGCTTGCAGGATATGCGGTAATAGCAGGTTATTACGCTTAATGCCTTTACCTATCACCGCAAATCTTGGCGTAACAGTAGAGTTATTGAATGGCTGCAAAACATCATCAGATAGCGAGGTAAGCTCAGTCATTTCAGCTTGTACTTGCTTATTATTCGCTATCTTTTTTGCCATTTTATCCTACCTATTCTGTTATAACGTCTTATACCCTACTCTCTAAAGCTCACATAGCTGCCAAATCCTAAGCCCTTATTAAGCCGCTGTTATAAATCTAAGACTACCTTGGCAGCGATTGCTAACTGATAGACGATTTGTGATAAACCGCGCGTAATCTCTACCCGTTTGGTTTTTACTTTAGGTAGTACCATAATTTCATCGCCCTGCTGAATACGATAAGCGCTATTGACCACTTCATTGGCTCCATTTTGATGGATGACTAAGATCTCTTTGGTATCCGCATTGTCATCAAAGCCACCTGAATTAGCGATGTAGTCCCCTACGGTATAATCAGGATTGAAAGTCAATGCCCCTTGCGCTCGTACCTGGCCATTGACGGTGATGACAGAGGTTTGCGCGGGTATCTCAATGATATCGCCTTGTTGCAGGATAATATCCTGCCAAGAGTTCGGTACAACGACGATCTGACCCGTTGGCTGTACTTGACGCGCTTTTGCCACAAACTCTTTCACCAAAGTAGCATCATCTTGGCGCAGCGCCGCCTCTTCACGAGTGGTAGACTGCGTCGCTAAGGTCAACTGCTCTAGGCGATCAAGAGACTCATTGATCATGCGTTTTTGTTGCTCGACTACAGACTGGCGATAGATGGTCAGATCAGTCAGTTGCGCTAGTGGACTGGGCTGTATTTGCGGCAGAATATCTTTTAGCCGCGCGCCATAAGGCACAACCATCGCGCCATTACCGGTATGCGCGCCTTGAATCTGTACCGCAATAGTGCCGGCGTAGCGATCTGAGGTCACAACCATTTGATCGCCATTGTAGACTGGCACGTTTTGCGCCTCGCTCAGACTGTAATACTCCGCGGTCTGCGCTCGACCAGCGCTACGGGTAATACTAACGTTAGTGGCATTGGCTGCTGGATTAGCCACCTGCAGTACATCACCAATCGTTAAGTTATTGACATCAAACTCAAAGGTATATTCGTTCTGGACTTGGCCGCCAACTTCAAAAGTTTTTTTCTGCGGCGCCACCGTAATCACATCACCATCACGAAAGGCAAAAGGCTGCAATTTACCCGCTAACAAAAAGTCATAAAGATTGACTTGTTGCAGTAGCTGGCCATCACGTTTGATCTGAATATCGATGTAGCTCCCACGGGTAGGATCAACCCCGCCTGCTCGGTCGAGATAAGACAATACCGAATCAGCCGCCAGCCCGCCATAGTAGCCTGGCTGCTTGACAAAACCAGTCACAAAAACCTTGACTGGCTGCGCTTGCTCTAACGAGGCATAAACGCCGACATTAGAGCGATAAATACGGCTAACTGCGCTTTTGACTACGTTTTGTAGATTGCCATTTTGGACGCCTGAGATGCGCACAGGCCCAACGTTTGGCAAAAATATATTTCCTTGCGGATCAACCGTCATGGTGGAGGCAAACTGATAAGCGCCCCACATTCGCACCTGTACATTATCGCCGGGGTTGATGACGTAGCTGCCGTTAAAGGTCGAACCAGAAGTGGTCGAAAAAGCGCCGCGGAATAACTGCTCACCAAACATCTGATCTTGCGTATTGATCTCTTGATAAGGGCGCGTGGTGTTAATGACCGATTGACTAGGCAAGCTTGATGCCGCGACCGCTTCTTGCGCGGTGCCTTGACCCGGCACTCCGCCTGCAAAGGCTTGAGTGGCCACATTAATGTTGTTACGGTTTTGGTTTTGACTGCTATTATTGGCAGAAGTACCAAAGCTCCCCCCTGCTACTTGATCGGCGTAGCTGGTCGCAGCGAGCGCTGGAATGCTCGTCGCCGCCATGGTTAAGCTGATGATCTTAATCAGGGTAACGATAAGACGTGGTTTGGTATTCATGAGCTGTATTCCTTTGCCGATATGCCGATCATATCAGTATCTAATGTTTCATTTATAACGCATAAGGGCGCCAAGCTTGCTATCAAATAGTAGCTAAAAGCTGAGCGCAAAATTATCAATATCTAACTGCGATGATCGCGCACAACAGCCATGACTAAACGTACAAAACCATAGAACATCAGTAACAAGGCTAGTGAGGTCCAAATGATGTACAGATGACGCGGATAGGTGGCCTCTTCTGCCTCATAAGGGGTTGA
Source organism: Psychrobacter sp. 1Y11 (assembly GCF_052259045.1). Classification (NCBI taxonomy): domain Bacteria; kingdom Pseudomonadati; phylum Pseudomonadota; class Gammaproteobacteria; order Moraxellales; family Moraxellaceae; genus Psychrobacter; species Psychrobacter sp. 1Y11. The sequence goes on along the minus strand of NZ_JBQQER010000002.1, from coordinate 296,467 downwards.
GATAATAATCAGATTCTTCATCTTTTTGAAGGCTTCAAGTCGCGCCTTTTCTAGCGATGATAATGATAGCTTATAAAGCTCAGTGGCAAAATCCACATCGGCCTTAATCGTCTCAAACTGTACCGCTTGCCGGTTTAACTTAGTGGTGTTGGGTGAGGTGAGTTTCGTTTGCTCTTGAGCGATTTGTTCTTCAACCGCTTTAATCTGACTTCTCAACGACACCACTTGCGGGGCGTCTGGATTAAGATAACTGAGTAATTGACGCTCTTCGGTACGCAAAGAGCTTAGCTGGGCCTGCAAGCTACCAATTAGCTGATTTACGATCTGGGCGTTGGCCTGCGGATCAAAGATTTCATTGGTGTTTTGATAGTTCAGCAGTTGCTCTTTGGCATCATTTAAGCGATCTTCTGATTCACTGAGCTGGGTTTCGGCAAAAGACAATTGATCGCGAGCAACTTCTTGCGAGATACGGTTCACAAACTGCTCAGACTCGGCCAAAATCGCCTGATTCAACTTAAAGGCATAATCTGACTGAAAAGCTTCGGTCGATACGGAGAGGATATAGCTTTGCTCATCAAGATTAATATGCACGCGCTTTTTAAAATACTTCAGCAGCTCTTCTTGCGTAGCATCAGGGTCAATCTCGTTGAGCGGATCTGAGCCATCCACGTGATAAGCTTCGCGAAACTTGAAGGTATTATCAAGGCGCTTCACCATATCATTGGATAAGATATATTCAGTCAGATAAGTGGCATCTTCTTTACTCGTGCTATTGACTCCCAACAAAGCCGATAGACCACCGCCAGCGGGGACATTAGTATCGCTTACCTGTTTGACCACCACATCGGAGGTTGAGATAAAGCGGGGATGCGCTAAGGTCATGACATAAAAGATCACTAGCACCCAAGGTAGGATGACCAAGCCGATAAACAGCGAGAAGTCAATGATCTTATTTTTTCGCTTTGTGGACATGCTTTTCATATACCTCAATCGCTTCTTCTGTATTGTCAAACACTAATGCCGTTTGATTCATTAACACGATACCAATATCGCAATTACGCTTAATATCACCAATATTATGTGACACCACCAAAAACCCTGCCTGTGCACGGCGCGCTGCCAAAATCTCTTCACTACGCTTACGAAAGGCGGCATCACCTACCGCGCCAGCTTCATCAAGCATGTAATAATCAAAATCAAAGGCTAAGCTTAAGCCAAAAGTCAAACGCGCTTTCATCCCTGAAGAGTAGCTCTTTACCGGCATATCAAAATAATTGCCAATATCGGCAAACTCTTCGACAAAGCGAATCTTTTCGTCAATATAAGCGCCGCTCGAATACAAGCGACAAACAAAGCGAACGTTTTGCCGCCCTGTTAAGCTGCCTTGGAAGCCACCCGCCACCCCGACTGGCCAAGAAATCGTCGAATCAGTGATAATCTCGCCACTATCCGGCTGATCAAGGCCACAAATGATACGCAGTAAAGTAGATTTACCAGCACCGTTACGACCAAGCAAGCCTACATTTTGCTTGTCGCCTATGGTCAGGTTTAAGTCTTTAAATAAATAATGCCGACCTTGCTTGGTCATAAATGACTTGGATATATTTTTGATCTCGATCATTTATCTACCTATATCTTAAATAACCCTTAAAAAAATTGCCTAACGAGAACGTAACATATCTCTTTCTGTAAATTTATAAAGTAAAAGACCAAAAAAATTAACCCCTATCATCCACTTTAAAAAGTAAGTAATATCGATATGATAAGCGGGGTAATTTGGCGCAAAAGCATGGCGTATCAGCTCAATATTATGAATGAGAGGATTATATAACAAGTAGCTAAAATAGGGCTCGGGAACGATATGAATAGGGAAAATAATACCAGAGGTAAAGTAAAGGATAGTAAAAAATATCGTCACCACTTTACTGATTTCCCCGCCATAATAACCCACAACCATCATAATCAAAGCAATGCCAAAGCTAAATAAAAATAACGTAATCCAGCAAAAAATCACAATATGTAAATTCTCTAAATTGGCATAAATATCAAAAAAAGCTAGACCCACCAATAATAGTATAGAAGTAAAAAAGTAGATAATTAACTCTAAAAAAGAGCGAGCAATAATGACGTCAATGTGCCTTATCGAGCGATACATCAACAGCCCTTGATTAGCCTCAACCGCACCTAACGCCCTAGTTGCAATCTTTTGAAACATGCGAAAGGGCACCATTCCTGCCACTAAAAACAGGGAAAAATCCATTCCTGGTACTAAGCGTTCACGAATAGCGCCAAAAATAACTAGAAATATTAGTATTTGAAAAATAACTTCTAGCGGTGCCCATAAGTAACCTAACCGATAGCCACCGAAACGAGTCTGTAGCTCACGCATGATTAAAGCATGAAAAGCCGCGCCCATGACTTTAAGGCCGCTACGGTGTTTGACAGGACGATAAGGAGGTAACTGTACGGACATGGATTTACAAGACCTTGCTAAAACAGCTCCCATGATAAGTAAATGGTGCTTAAGTTACAACAATTAATCTGTGAATGAGTAGATAAGTCGCTGATTTTTAAGCATTCATTAACGCTACTAAATCGATGCGGTGCGCCGTTTAGGTAGTTGTTTAGATAATTAAGAGAGTTCTGCCACTGTTGCAGAGAGTTGTAGATTAAAACCTATAGGCAAAAAAAAACCAATCGCTAAGGATTGGCTTTTTGAATATGGTGGCGATGGAGAGACTTGAACTCTCGACCTCACGATTATGAGTCGTGCGCTCTAACCAGCTGAGCTACATCGCCATTTAAGGCTCGGTATAATACCGATAGCATTGACTTGCGTCAACCCCAATCTGACATTTTTTGCAAAAAAACTGCTTTAACTTCTAAAATACAATAGCAAATCTAGGACACATAAAAGGTTTGGTAGACCGATAAGCCGGGTTCTGTCGTGGACAATCATTCCTCTAGGCGTACAATCGCTCGTACGCTCAAGCAACCTACCCGCATCGAACGCGGGCCGCGCCATATCGATGCCTATTTGGTCTTGCTACGCGTGGAGTTTACCCTGCCGTGAGATGTTGCCATCCACGCGGTGCGCTCTTACCGCACCCTTTCACCCTTACCGACAATATCTAAGATATCGAAGGCGGTCTGCTCTCTGCTGCACTGGTCGTCAGATTACTCTGCCCAGCCGTTAGCTGGCACGCTGCCCTATGTAGCCCGGACTTTCCTCCCCTGCAAGTCTGTAAAACAGTATGCAGCGGCGATTGCCTAGTCTACCAAGCGCGCTATTATAACAAAACTTGTACTAGCTTGGTTATGTATTTTTGGATTATTTTAGAGCTAAATTTTGTAGCACTACCCTGCTTGCAACTGACAAGAATTATTGGCGTAGGCTAAAGAACCAGCCTACAACAGCCCACATTTGAAGGAATAACTTTTTCGAATTCAAACTAATCTATATATTTACTCTGAGAGCTACTGACTATCAAATGATTTTACTTACCAGTAATACGCTTATATTTGGCTAATAAATCGCTCTGGGTCTCAACATGGTTAGGATCATGGGGAATACAATCTACCGGGCAGATCACCACGCATTGCGGCTCATCGAAATGGCCGACGCATTCGGTGCATAAATCTGGATCGATGACGTAGATGTCTTCGCCCTCAGAGATAGCCTCGTTGGGACAAGCAGGCTCGCAGACATCACAGTTGATACATTCATCAGTGATTAATAATGCCATGACCTACCCCTTTGTCGTTATAAAATGATGATTATGAAAATTAGCTCTGCTTGCGATAAGTAACAAAACTTGCTGACTTATTTTGTCTGAATGGCGAGCTTATCAATAAAGGCCTGCGAGACGCACTCTGGCACAAACTTTCTGACATCGCCGCCAAGCTTAGCGATTTCGCGAATCATAGTAGAGGAGATAAATGAATAGTTCTGTGAAGGCGTCAAAAATACCGCTTCAAAATTTTCATCAAGCTCACGGTTCATATTGGCCAGTTGAAACTCATACTCAAAATCTGACATCGCACGCAGCCCGCGTAGTACTGCAGTCGCTCCCTTCTCGCGCATAAAGTCAACGAGCAAACCTTCAAAACCGACGACCGATACTTGCGGTAAATCCTCAAACACGGTTTCGACTAATCTCACCCGCTCCTCAAAACTAAATAGCGGCTTTTTATGATGACCTGACGCCACGGCAATAACCACTTCATCGAATAATTTTGTAGCACGTTTGACTAAATCGACATGGCCGGTAGTTATCGGATCAAAGGTACCAGGATAGAGAATTTTGGTGTGTAGCTTAGAAGCTTTAGAAGTAGAGGCTTGAGTCATAGCAAGGCTAATATAGTCATTGATGGTAATGCGTATCCTAGCAAATTTAGCGCCTATTGAATACTTAGTTTATTAGCTTTCGATAGCATGGGCTAAAATAGTAACGGCTACATTTGTCCTAAAGGGCTATTACCCTTTTTAACCTTCGATTTGTTACAATACTCGCTTCGACTCATTCATCTTTATGGCTCAAAGCTAATGGCGAAATTAGCGGGTTAGAATGAGGAATAGTAAGACTAGGACCAGAAGTTAAAGGCAGCGACTTATTAACTCATCGTCCTGATGGAGAGATTATGTCAAAAAAATCAAGAAAACCGGACAACCAGATTGCCAGTAATAAAAAAGCGCGGCACGAGTATTTTATTGAAGAGACTTTTGAGGCGGGATTGTCACTGCAAGGTTGGGAAGTCAAATCCATTCGCGCTGGTAAAATGACCATTACCGAAGCTTATATTATCTTTCGCAATAATGAAGCTTTTTTATTTGGTGCGCATATTCAGCCACTAATTTCTAGCTCAACGCATGTGAGTCCTGATACCACGCGCACCCGTAAGCTACTGCTCAATCGCCGCGAGATTGATAAACTCTATGGCGCGGTCAATCAAAAAGGCTATGCTTGCGTGCCGTTATCCTGTTACTGGAAGCGCTCAATGGTAAAGTGCCAAATCGGACTTGCCGTTGGTAAAAAGCAGCATGACAAACGCAAAACCCTTAAAGACCGCGATTGGGAGCGCGATAAGCAGCGCGGCTTTAAACAGCATTTGGGTTAGGGTCTGTTGAAAATATATCACAAAAAACGGCTATCATTATGATAGCCGTTTTTGCGTTAATAAGCTTAGTTCTATTTAAACCAGCTACGCTGACGCGGGTGCTTGATTACGTTTAACCAGACGCAACTGACGAAAGCCATGAGCAATCAAAAATGCAATTCCCAACCAAATCAGACCATAGCTATAAAGCATCGCCGATTCAAACGGATTACCCAGTATAGTAATCGCTAAAATAAATAATAACGCTGGCTCTAGGTAGCTCATCATGCCGTAGACGTTGACCGGTAGCATTTGACTGGCATCGACATTGGTCTTCATAGCTAGCACACTTAAGATGCCAAGTCCTATAAGCATCATAATAAAGTAACTGGAGCTGCTAACTAAGCTCAAGCTACTGGGCGCTATAAAGACTAAATACCCTAAGGCAAATGGCGCAAAAATTGTTAAATCAACCAGTAAACCCGTAATCGCACCGATACCTTGCAGACGGCGTATAATGTAATACAGCGGATAAGTACCGCACACCCATAAAGTCGCCCAAGAGATGCTTTGGGTACGCACAATCTCACTAGCGACACCCAATGCCGCAAAGCCCACGGCTAACCATTGCAAACGGCTGAGTTTTTCACCGAATAGCACACAGCCAAATACCACCATCATTAGCGGAAACAGAAAATAACCCATCGCGGTTTGTACACCTTGACCATTGACTGGGGCCCACATAAACAGCCAAAACTGGCTTAAAAATATTGGTGTTGGCAGTAGTAACCATACCCACTGTTTTATTGAACCTAGCTTTTTTAATTTTTCTAAATGCAAGCCTAAGCGTCCACTAAGCACCAGATAGCCTACTAGTGCCGCCCACATCGCTAGCATCCGCCAGATAAAAACTTGCGTACCAGATAGTGGTGCTAAAAAGTGACTATAAGCATAAAGCACGCCAAACAATAAATTCGATACTATCGCTAACGCTACGCCCATTACAAGCGTGCGCTGCTTAGTGCTACCCGCTGTCCATACCGTTGGCAACGGCAAACGCGCGACTGTACTCGCTAGCGTATTATTAAATACCGCGGATAAAACTGAGGGTGACATAAACGCTCCAAAAATTGAATTAGATTCTATCATTCAGCATCTTGTCGTTATTAAGCTGATGGAAACTAGTTTACTAGAGCGCTTTGATATATTATTTCTATATCTAACTAATTATGAATTTTTTTATCGTATTATGGCAAAATTACTAATTATTTATCATTATTGAGTTTTTGTTAGTATTTATGCTTAGTGACCGTTAAATTCTACCTAATTTAGAAGCCTAATGTTATGACACACACTTTAGACCAAACGGACAAAGCTATATTAAACCTATTACAAGACGATGCGACTTTGCCACTGAAGACAATTTCGCAAAAGGTAAACGTTTCTATTGCTACCGCCCAGCGGCGCGTACAAGCTCTAATAGATAATGAAGTCATTAGTAAACAAGTGGCTATCGTCAATCCAAACAAAGTGGGCTACGGTCTGACAGCAGTAGTGATGATCCAGATGCTACGCTCGAATAATTCTATGCAACACCGATTTGAGCGCTTGATGAGCAGCCAGCCTCGGGTGATGAGCTGTTATGAAGTGTCAGGCGATGCAGATTTTATGCTAATGGTCAATGCTAAAAATATGCAAGATTACCATCAATTTACCCGCGACTTACTGACGCACGAGAATAATGTGCGTAGTTTTAGCAGTCAGTTTGTGATGAACTTTACTAAAAGTGGTACGAAGATATTGTTGGATTAATCTTAAACTATCAATCACTTATCGGTAATTGAATATCACATCCTGAACGCAATTCATGTTAAAATGAGCGCCTTTTAATTAGCCTCAAATATACAGGTCTGCCCATGTCTGCCGATACCATTGCTCATACCGCTTTTAAACAAGGCACTAAGCCGCTATACGACTACGATAAGCATTGGGCAAGCTGCTATGAGCCTGCGCCTTACTTGCCGATGAGTCGTGCGGAGATGGACGCGCTAGGTTGGGATGCTTGCGATGTGATTATCATCTCCGGCGATGCGTATGTCGATCATCCAAGCTTTGGGATGGCGATCATTGGTCGTTTGTTGGAAGCGCAAGGCTTTCGTGTCGGTATCATCGCGCAGCCTGATTGGAAGAGCAAAGACGCCTTTATGGAGCTTGGCAAACCCGTTTATGCCTATGGCGTCACCGCGGGCAACATGGATAGTATGATCAACCGCTATACTGCTGATCGCAAGATACGTAGCGATGATGCCTACTCACCGGGTAATGTGGCGAATAAACGCCCTGATCGCGCCGCGATTGTCTACAGCCAGCGCTGCCGCGAAGCTTATCCTGATGTGCCCATTATCTTAGGCGGTATCGAAGGTAGCCTACGCCGAATTGCCCATTATGACTATTGGTCGGACAAGGTACGCCGTAGTATTTTGCTCGATAGCCGTGCCGACGTCTTACTGTATGGTAATGCTGAACGCGCTATCGTTGATGTGGTGCATGGTCTATCCAAAGGCTATACCTTTGAGCAAATGAGCAGCTTGCGCGGAGCGGCTTACCTGTTGACTCCAAGCCGTCGCCACTGGCAAGCACATATGACAGAGGTCGCCAGTAACGATGTCGATACCGTCGGCCGTGTCGATCCGATTATCAATCCTTATGTGATGACCGAAGACGTTGACAGCTGTAAGATTGAGCAAGAAAAACCTAGCGATTCGCCCGTTGGCCAAGCGATGACTGGCATGTCTGCCCAATACGCGGGATTTGTCGCAGAGCCTGTCACTAATAAAGTTCTGAACGCCGAGCAAGTCGATACTGATACGCAAGTGGTGCAAATGCGCGGTATGGATGCTGAGGATAATAAAGAATATAAGCCCAAAACTGCTCTTAAGCATAAGCTAAAGATGCCACCACGTGAGCAAACCGTCATTCGTCTGCCAGATTATGATCATGTCAAGTCCGATCCGGTACTCTACGCGCACGCTAGCCGAATTCTACATCTTGAGACTAACCCAGGTAATGCGCGGGCGCTAGTGCAGCGTCATAGTAGCGGCGCGGGTAACTCCTTTACCTCTATCGATGTTTGGCTTAATCCGCCGCCGATTCCACTGTCGACCGAAGAGATGGATTACGTCTTTGATTTGCCTTATGCGCGCCTGCCGCATCCCAGCTATGGCGACGCCCGTATCCCTGCTTATGACATGATCAAATTCTCAGTCAATATTATGCGTGGCTGTTTTGGCGGTTGTACTTTTTGTTCGATTACCGAGCATGAAGGTCGTATTATCCAAAACCGCTCAGAAGACTCCATCCTACGCGAAGTGGAAGCCATTCGTGATACCGCGCCGAACTTTACTGGCGTTATCTCAGACTTAGGTGGCCCGACGGCCAATATGTATCGTCTCAACTGTAAAGATGAAACCATCGAAAAGCACTGCCGTAAGCCCTCTTGCGTCTACCCAGATGTCTGTGAGAACTTGCTCACTGATCACAGTAATTTGACCCAGCTGTATCGTAAGGCGCGTGATATCAAAGGCGTGAAGAAGATCCTCATCGCCTCCGGTCTTCGCTATGATCTAGCGGTAAAAGATCCTGAATACGTCAAAGAGCTCGTTAGCCATCATGTCGGTGGTTATCTCAAAATCGCGCCAGAGCACTCTGAAGAAAACGTCTTAGCAAAAATGATGAAACCCGGTATGGGCAGCTATGATAAGTTCAAAGCAATGTTTGAGCAGTACAGCCAAGAGGCCGGTAAAGAACAGTATCTGATACCTTACTTTATCGCGGCGCACCCCGGCACTAAAGACGAAGACATGATGAACCTTGCACTGTGGCTCAAAAGCTATGGCTACCGTGCCGACCAAGTGCAAGCCTTCTACCCAAGCCCCATGGCGACCGCGACGACGATGTATCATACCCATAAAGATCCGCTGCACAAAGTCAGCCGCGAAGGTGGTGATATGGATATCGTCAAGTCAGGCAAGCAGCGTAAATTGCACAAAGCGTTTCTTCGTTACCATGACCCTAAGAACTGGGCGATACTCCGTAAAGCACTGCAAGATATGGGACGTAGCGATCTAATCGGTAAAAACAGAGGCTGCCTCATACCGCCTTTTAACGCACATTTAGAAGGCCGTGACGCCAATCAAGACAGCTATCAATCAGCGCGTAAGAAAAATAGCCGCGTTGGCAATGACTCGATTAAGCGTCAAAACAATAGTAACAATAGCGCTAGTAAAGCTCAAACCAATAACCGCTCTAAAAAGAAAGTCAGTAAAGGCAACTTTCAGACACAGCATACCGGCTTGCCACCACGAAAGACTAGTTAAACAAAGGTTAGTGAACAATACAAAGCTCGATTAAAAAAGCGGTTGTTGACTTAAGTCAGCAGCCGCTTTATTTAGTTAAAATTCATAATTACATTAGTCAATATTTAAGCAATGAAGTTATAAGGTAGTGAACAATTTCTAACATTCAAAAGCAGGCGCTTTCGTTACCATAAACTCCATGCACTGAGAGTGCTATAACCTTTAATAATAAAGTATTATATTTTGGAGAACCTTATGAATACTATGATGAAACTCACCGCTACCCTACCTGCTGTTGCTCTACTGGCAGCCTGCTCTACCACTACCCCTATGGTACCAACCACGCCAGCTACCCCTTCAGAGGGAATGAGTGATATGGCCTACGATCGCATGGCGCCTGCTCCTTATACTTGTACTGATGATAGCCAAATTTTGGCAAAGCAGTCTATTAACAAGAAGCAAGCGACTATTAGCGCAACTGTCCCTAAACTGAACTGGACACAGCAAGAAGTAATCTTGGTCGGCGGCGTCAATGGCGACACGGCAAGCTATATTAACGACTCCAACCCAGAAGTTATCTACGCTTGGCACATGAAAGGCGATGAAGGCGTACTAGCCATGAAATGGGCTAACGGCAAAGAATACCAAGTCAACTGTAAGATAGGTCGTTAATACTAAGCCTATAAATTATAATCAGTAAAGACATAAGCAGTCATCATGTGATGGCTGTTTTTTTATGGCGTATGCAGTGGTTAATACTAGCAAAAACTGTCAAAATAATATCAATAATAATTGACTATAACCTGTGCTTAAACAAGCCGTTCGTAAAAAAGGAAGAGTGATGAAAACTCGTCTATCAGCTATCGCGCTAGTTACTGTGTTTAGCGCGCTTAGTGTTATTGGATTATCCAGTTGTGATAATAATACTGTTAATACTGAGCAAACTGCCTCGACAGAAACTGATACTACTATAAGTGATGACTCAGCTATTGTTACCGATGTTGACTGGTCAGAAGTGGCTAGCGGTGAGCAGGCCGCAGATCGTAGCAACTACGATTACCCCTTCGCGATCGATGGTCAAAACGTAAAGGATTATGCGGAGTATTTCAAAGTGGATAAGGCGACGGCACAGCATAATCTCACCGTCGGTATGGCGAGTAATGAGGCACTATCCAAAGTGCTCGATCAACTTAGTAATAGCTATACCTCGCATGAGTTAACCGATGGCGAAACGGTTGAGCTTATTGTACATACTACACCTGAAGTACAGGCTAGCAATTATGAGTATGTATTTAGCGATGATTTTGCTAAGGGTTTAGTGTTGCCGATTGAGATACGGCCTGATGGTAAGAAAAGTGAGGCTGCGCTTAATCCGCATGAGGAGTTGGTGGAGTAGTTCTTTGAGTGAGATTATTAGTATGTAAGAAAAGTCGTAACTTGTAAGGTGTGCTCTGCGCACCAACGCATAAATTCAAACCGATAAATTAAAAGCACTTATCTACGCAAATATTTCAAAGCTCAGCTACTTATAAAAAAATACTACCAATTCCGAAATCACTTTCTTAAATGATGCACGGGGCGCAACCCATGCGACCACCTTAATCATTTCAAATATATGCAAATGCAAGGTGTTTGGTCTTGCGCGAGGGACGAGCGCCGAGCTAAACCACTGAAGAAAGCTAATCCATAACTCGCATATTTCTATCTCTTAAAGAACCTAATGCTGAGGCTAGTCCTTTTATCCTTTCTCTTTTGCAATATATCTATAGTTCGGTGGGTTGCGCTATCGCCCACCCTACAACTCGCTTTCATATTAAAGATTTACGACTCTTCTAACATTGCCAAAAACTCATCCTCGCCCACGACCTTAACTTCTAACTTCTCCGCTTTGGTAAGCTTCGAACCTGCTTTTTCTCCCGCTAATAGTGCGGTAGTTTTGGCGGAGACACTACCCACGACCTTAGCGCCTAAGGCTTGCAATTTGGCTTTGGCTTCGTCACGTGCCATGCTCGCAAGCGCTCCGGTAATCACCCACGTTTGACCGTCTAAAGGTAAATCGCTAGAGGCCACTTGCTCAACGTTATCCCAATGCACGCCAGCCGCGCGGAGCTTGTCGATGACTTCGATATTGTGCGCAGCGCGGAAGAACTCGTAGGTCAGCTCAGCGGTAATGGTGCCAACATCAGGGGTGGCGATAAGCGCGTCCATATCAGCGTTCATTAAACTGTCAAGATCACCAAATTGCTGGGCGAAGTTTTGTGCGGTGCCTTCACCAACCCCGCGAATACCAAGCGCGTAGATAAATCTCGCTAAGGTCGTTTTTTTACTGACCTCAATAGCTTCAATAATGTTTTGTACTGACTTTTCACCCAGCTTCTCATAGGTGATCATCTCATCCGTATGCTTATGCAGTTGATAAATATCGGCGACGGTTCTGACGAGTCCATGCTCAAAGAAGCTAATCAGCCAGCGCTCGCCAAGACCGTCGATATCCATCGCACGGCGTGAGACAAAATGAATCAACGCCTCCGTCTGCTGCGCCGGACAAAATAGCCCGCCAGTACAACGCGCTAAGGCTTCGTCCTCTGGTAGCACCACAGGGGAGTTGCAAACCGGACAAGTAGAGGGTAGCTCGACGGGCTTAGCCTCTTCTGGGCGCTGATCCTCCCAAACGCGGGTGACTTTCGGGATGACATCGCCGGCGCGATGCACGCTGACCATATCGCCAGCTCTGACATCTAAGCGCTGAATCTCGCCAAAGTTATGCAAAGTGACATTACTAACCGTGACGCCGCCAACTTTGACTGGCTCTAGTTTGCCGACAGGGGTGATTTGTCCGGTACGCCCAACTTGCCATTCGATAGTATGCAAACGGGTCATGACGGTTTCAGCGGGAAATTTATAAGCCGTCGCCCAGCGCGGTTCGCGAGAAAGGAAGCCCAATTGTTGCTGCAAGGCCAAGCTGTTGACTTTAATCACGATGCCGTCGATTTCAAATGGCAGTTTCTCACGTTTTTCAATGACTGACTCATAATACTCTTGTGCTTCGCGTGGATTGGCAACCACTCGCACCGCGCTAACAGTGAAGCCTATGTCACCAAGCCAAGCTAGTGCGCCCGATTGGGTGTCTATAGTCTCAGGCAATCCTTGATTGACCGAATAACCATAAAAAGCTAAGGGACGGCTAGCGGCAATAGCGGGATCGAGCTGACGTAAACTTCCAGCAGCGGCATTACGCGGATTAGCAAAGGTTTTTTCTTCATGCTCAATGGCTAAACGATTAAGGCGCTCAAAGCCTGCCTTGGGCATCAGTACTTCACCGCGTACTTCTAGCAATCCGATATCTTCAGCACCAGCAAGCCACAATGGCAGATTACGGATGGTTTTTACATTTTGAGTAATGTCTTCACCCGTTTGCCCATCGCCGCGCGTGATCGCTTGTACATACTGGCCATACTCGTATTTTAGCGACACTGCAAGGCCGTCAAGCTTCATCTCCATTTCATACTCAGGGTTTTGCTGTGCCACGCTGAGTCGATCATTGACACGGCGCATAAAGTCGCTGAGATCATCGTAATCAAAGATATTGCCAAGTGACAGCATAGGGATATCATGGGTGACTTGGGTAAAGGCAGACAGCGGTACATCACCGACTTGATTGATCGGGCTATCAGACTGAATAAGGTCTGGATACGCTTCTTCTAACTCGAGTAGTGACAGGCGCAGCTGATCGTACTCGCTATCCTCAATCATAGGATTATCGAGGACATAATAGGCATTATTATGGGTTTTTAGCGCTGCAATCAAGCTGCGCATTTTTGTGATGACATTGCTATCATCGGTCGAATCATTTTTATGGTTATTAGTGTTGCCAGAGTCAGTCATAGTCGGTATCTATAGTAGTTATTTAGCGATTGATAATAGCAACTATGATAACAATTTAGGGGGCGCTTTACAGCAAAGACTGGCATAAAAAAACGCCACTTTTATTAGATAAAAATGGCGCTAAATAAGGTATTATTTTGCTACGTTAGCCTTCATAATCACGAACTTGGTTACGTAGCTGCTGCTTATAATCCGGCGTAATCGGTTCGTTATTTTCGTCTAGCATTATCGCATCGAGGTCGCTTGCCATCATATAAGCAATACTCATCATACTATCAAAGCTACGCACCGCTTGTGGATGTGGCAGCGATAAAAACAACACCACGCCGCTATAGACATTGGTCGCCACGCTATGCGGATCAAAAGGCGCGATACCATTATCAGTGATACCCATCATGCTGAACCAAAGCATACCGGTGCCGTCTTTTTGCTCATAACGATGGAACATATTCATCGCGCCAAAACGCAAGCCGTACTTATCCACTAACGTCAATAAGTCACCGCCGCGAATGATCGCATTCGGCCGCTCTCGGCTTTGCTGCGGCAAGATAGTAATATTGATATTATCTTTGGCATTGATCAGTGGCCCGTTCTGCGCCTCATCAATGGGCGTCAATAAATGCTGGTCGAGTACAGGGCTGTTGTCCGTGAAGCTTGGCTCCTCAGCGGTATCAATCACTGGCATCAAGCTATCAGTCGCTGACATGAGGCTTGAAAAAGCATCCGGCTCGCTCTGAGTGTCGGAGTAGTTCTCTTGTGCTAAATACGTAAACTCTTCGTTATCTGCGCGCTGCTGTTCTGCTTGCCAGCGGGCATATTCTGGATTGGCTTCATGATTAACTTCTGCATCACCGCGATTTTGGGTCAACTGCGCATCGACTTGAGTATGGTTTTGGGTCAAAGGCTCCTCTTCGACCACAGCACTGAGATAGTCTCTATCAGGGGCGATACTCGTCTCACCGGCGATAGCATCATCAAAGTCTGGCTCATCAACGACATTACGCTCATGACGCGGAATGATAGGAATACCGTTTTTGTCATAATTCACCGCTACCGCATCGGTATTTTGCCGGCGCTTCAAACTACGAATGACCATAAACAGTCCTGCTAGCACAATCAAAGCGGCAATGGCGATCAATACAAACTGGATAGCGGTCATAAGAGAATACATCCTAGTAATAATAAAGGTAACAATATAGGTAATGATAAAAGTAATCAGAAAATATACAGCAGTTTAAACGCTATCAGTCTAGCACGGCTACCTAAAAGCGTCATCACATTGTAACGGTTTGACACTTGTTAATAATCATTTTAGCGAGCTGCTGATTAGGTACCAACGAGCAAAAACGCGCCATAGATATAACTGCCCTGATTTTACCCTAAATTATAAACTTTGTTTATCAATACTTAACTTGATATATTTAACTTTCGATATATTTTTCGGCTTCGTCAAGCGAGACGCTTACTAAAGTAGAGATGCCAGCGCTAGGCATGGTAATACCTTTAAGCTCATCGGCAATCTGCATCGACAGTTTATTGTGGCTAATAAAGATAAACTGCAAGTCATCAGCTAGCTCCGTAATGAGGCTAGTAAAACGACCAACATTAGCGTCATCAAGTGGCGCATCGACTTCATCGAGTACACAAAACGGCGCCGGATGCTGCTTAAATATCGCAAAAATCAGACTCAGCGCGGTCAAAGTTTTCTCGCCGCCAGAGAGTACGGCTAGACGACTATTACGCTTGCCTTTTGGTTGCGCCATTAAGGTTAACCCTGCGCGCCAATGCTCAGATTTATCCATGGTGATATCAGCATTAGTAGCAGAATTGGTGTCAGCAGCCATATCCTCCAAATCTAGCGTTAGGCTGGCTTGCCCGCCGCCGAATACTTTAGCGAATAATTTAGATAACTCTACGTTGACCGACTCTAAGGTTTGCATAAATAGCGCCTTAGTCGTCTCATCAATCGAAGCAATAGCCGCAGTCAAAGTCTGCATACTAGCAGCGATATCCTCAGTCTGCTGCGCTAGCGGCTCTAAGCGTTCATTGACTTCATCCAGTTCTGCGACTGCCGCCAGATTGACCGCGCCTATTTTACTAATTTTTTGCTCAAGATCAGCTTGCTCAGCTTGTAGCTCGGCTATTTTCTCGGGACGGACGCGGCGCTCATGAATAATAAAATCAGTTAGTAAGTTTGAAACGCTTATCATCGGCGACAATGATTCAGAGCTTTTAGGGTCTTTGTCATTACGGTTAGCTAGAATTTGCTGATAACGATCGAGCGCATGTTGTACGTTTTCACTAGCATCGTTAAGTTTGGACTCACTAAGCGCCAGCTCTGTCGCTTGCTTGGCATTGGTATCTTGCTGAGCTTGCAAGTTTGTCTGCAGAGTATCTAAAATAGATTGCTGCTCATTATAGTCATCTTTGAGTGCGGTCAGCGTGACTTCACGCGCTGCTAATAAATCTTGCTGATCATCGCGCTTGGCTTTTATAGCCTGTAATGTGGCCTGCAGTGTTAGCAGTTGTTGTTGGTGGCTATCAAGACTGGCGATCAGTGCCAGCCGGTTTTGCCAAGACTCATCAAGAAATTTAGTCGCTCGCTCAAGACTATTAACACTATGCTCAAGACGCATCTCGTCTTTTTGCTGGCGTAATTGTAAGGTTTGCCAAGCGGATTCAACATTTTGACGATTGCGCTGCAGCTCGTTACGCTCTCCTTGTAACTGCTGACGCCGGTCCTGTGCTGCTTGAATCTTGGGCCTGAATATTTGTAAGTCTGTTTCGATTTGCTCGCGCTCATCATCGAGTCCTTTTTGTTCTGCCACTAGCTCTTGTTGCTCACTCTCCAAAGCCAATCTTTCACTCTGCAAACGCTGCGCGTCAGCTTGTTTTTGTTTAAGGGCGGCTTTTTCAGTCGCCAATTGCTGCTGATAGTCATAAACCGCGCGCGTAAGCTGCTCGCTTTGTGCGCGGCTCTCATCCAAGCTTATTCTTAGCGTATCATACTGACTTTGGCTTCGTTTCATCTGCTTATGCAAGCTATCAACATGCTCATCGCTCTTATCAAGCAACTCTTCCAACTGCATCAAACGCTGCTGTTGCTGCAAGCGCTGTGTCAAAAAATGACTATTCTGCGTAGCGTTTTTTTGCTTGGTTAGTTGACTAAAATTGATCGTGCCTTTTTCACTGATTAACCAACCCTCTGCAGTTAACACCCATGCCGATGGTGGTAAGACTTTTAATATTTCGGTCAATTCTGCAGTAATGTCGCTACTAGTCTTATTATCTGCAATATATAAATAGCACTGCTGCCATATCGCTAAATTTGGCTTAGTAATCAATGAGGATAAAGGTAAAACTTTGCCTTCTAAATCAGCAGGTAGCTCGCTGATAAAACTTTTATTTGCACTATCGTTTTTTGTAGCAGGCAACCATAAACTGTGGCTACTGGTAGCCGCTTCATTTTGCTTAGAATGGTTAATTTGATTATGCTGAAAACTAAGCAAATTAGGTACATATTTATAAAGAGCTGTCTCTGAATTTAAACCAATTTGATTTTGCACCAAGACTTGACTGTCTAACCATAAGGCTAATACGTTATCGAGAATTTGGGCGTGCTGCTGACCGAGTTCACTCAGCTCGATTTGCTCGCGCAAAGTAGCAGTCGACAGCAGACTCTCATTTTCAATAGCGACGTTATTTGCCAAACCCTTATCCGTCTTATCCGTTGGCGCGGTCGGCTTCTCGTTAGCTTCGGCATACACTATTTTATGCAGCGTATCGTATTCCCCTGCCAATAGCGCGTGGCTCTTTTCTTTTGCCGTCACCTGGCGTAGCTGCTCGGTCAAACGCTGCTGCAGCGTATGAGCTTGCGGTTGCAAATCAGCTAGCCTTTCAGCGACGCTATCTTGCTGACGGACGCGCTGCTGCAACTGAGCTTCTAGCTCATCGATAACGCTGCTGACGCTTTTGGCTTGCGCATCTATGCTCAAAGAGCCATCATTATTGAGGCTTTGAGTTTGCGACTGATCCCACAGCGTTTGCCAACTCTGCTGGCGACTAGCGAGCTTATCTTGACCCAGATGATGGCGTTTTTGCGCTTGATTATTAATCGCTTGTTGCTGCTCGAGGGTGCGCGCATTATCTTGCAGACGCGCTAACTGCGTTTGTGACTCAGACCATGCACGTTGTAGCAGTTGCTCATCCGCTTGATAAGTTTGGCGCTTTTTTGATAGCTCAGCAAGCTCTGGCTGTAAACAATCAAGCGCTAGCTGCTGTTCAGCCTGCTCGGTCTTTAGCCTATCCAGCTCGTCAGTCGCCTGCTGACGTTGCCGCTCTAAATCAGCTAACTGCTGTTTAATGGCGGTTACTTTAGCAGTGATATCATTAAGCTCATACTCAGTTTGTTGACAGCTAAGCTGCTGCTGATAATGCGCGCTTTGTGCCTCGTCTTTGAGCCATTGTTCTTGGTTAATCTGCGTACTTAATTTATCTTGCTTACTTTTTAGCTGTTCATAGCGAGTTTGTAGTTCTGTCGCTTCAGTAGCGCTCTGCTCATAAACACTCTTATGCTGCAGCTGGGCTTGTTTGGCTTGATATAACTGCTGAATCGCCAGTTGTTGCTTGGTATCCGCTAAAGTTTCATTAAGCTCATTATAGCGCTGAGCACTAGTCGCTTGACGCGCTAAGCTTTTTTGTTGACGGACCAGCTCGCTTTGCATATCGTGCAGACGTGCTAGATTATCCTCTGTCCTTGAAAGCTTCTTTTGCGTCTCTATCCGGCGGGCTTGATAACGCGATACGCCTGCCGCTTCTTCAATGAACTCACGCAGTTGCATGGGACTTGAGTCAACAATACGACCAATCATACCTTGTTCAATCACTGCATAACTGCGCGCGCCAAGCCCCGTACCTAAGAACACATCGACGACATCACGGCGACGCGCCCGTGTCCCATTGATAAAATAATCAGAGCGCCCATCCAAATTGACTTGCCGGCGTACTGACAGTTCATGATAGAGGTTGAATTCATGGCGAATACCGGTTTGCTCATCTTGGGTATGCTCAAAAGTCAGCTCGACACTAGCGACGCTTTTGGCGGATTTATCTTGCGTACCGGCAAAGATCACATCACTCATCGCCCCGCCGCGCAATTGCTTGGCAGAGGTTTCACCTAATACCCAACGGATCGCGTCAATGACATTCGATTTGCCACAGCCATTAGGCCCGACGATAGCAGTGATGCCTCGGGGAAAGGTAAAAGTAGTGACATTGGCAAAAGATTTAAAGCCTGCCAGCTTAAGGGATTTTAGACGCATGAGATATCGATAAACTTGCTAAAAACAGGCGGCTATTCTACCTGAAATTGGGGTGGATTTTTGGGGTTTTTCAAGGGCTTGTGAAGGGCTTATGTTTGCATGACATCAGCTTTTTCGTGAGATTGCTCAGTAGAGTTTTCTGAATATAAATGTCCTTACTACGCAAAGAATATTCAAAGAAGAGGTAGTCACAACACCCCAATGCCGCTTAAAAACAACTGCCCGCCTGCAAAGATTAGTAACACCCCAAAAGCCCGTTTTAGCATCAGCGCCGGTAATTGATGCGCCAGCTTTGCGCCAATTTTGGCGGTGATAAAACTGGCGACCGATATGCATAAAAATCCGATGATATGTACAAAACCTATCGTACCTGCGGGGAGATTAGCCACATCTTGACCAAACCATGCAAAGCCGAGCGCCCCCGCCACGGCAATCGGCAGACCACAAGCAGCGGAAGTGCCGACCGCTTGCTTCATCGGTAGCCCTGCCCAATTAAGAAATGGCACGGTCAAACTACCGCCGCCAATACCGAAGATAGACGACGCGATACCGATACCCGTGCCCGCACCAACTTGTATACCTTTGGACGGTAGCGGTTTGCCTAACTGTTCTTTATTGGAGAAAAACAGCATCTTTAGCGCGACTAATAATGCGCCAACACCGATGATCGCTTGCAAAACCCTACCATCAATCATATCAGCGATGCCAGCACCAACCACGCTACCAACCACTAAGCCGATAGCCATACCGCGCCAAATCTCCCAACGCACCCCGCCGCGTTTATTATGGGCAGTTAGAGAGCTAATAGAGGTGATGATAATGGTCGCTAAGGAAGTACCAACCGCTAAGTGAGTCACGACTTCTGGGGAAAAATTATACGCGGTAAAAATCCAAACTAGCGCAGGCACGATTATCATGCCGCCGCCAATACCGAATAAACCGGCACAGACTCCGGCAAAGGCGCCGGCAATCACAAACCATACATATAGCATTATCGAAATCCTTTATTTTACGGTCTTACTATCCAGTTGTTTCATTGCGCTTTTATGATACTGCTATTTAGTAAGATATATTTTTAGCTCATAATTGAGCATTCAGCTAGTAGTTGCAGGCGCTTAGTATAACAAAATCTGTTATTGTGACTTTGCTTTATACTTAACTCTTAGATGTACAACCGCTAGCACTATTAGCTCATTGATTACAGCGACTACTGATATGTCTTTATTTACCCAAAACTCTAGCCTCTCCGCACTAAATCATCGTCATGTAACGACGAGTGTATCGACCAATAGCGAACTAATAGAAGCACTGCAAGCAGGTGAGCTTGATGTTAACAAAAAACAGTTACTTACTGCTGAGATCCAGAGCGCAGGCCGTGGGCAACATACCCGCTCTTGGCAATCGCCACCTGGTAATGTGTATCTCTCCCTTTATCATCCGATTGACGTGCCTATCAGCGGTCTGCTGTCGTTGATTATCGGTGTCAAACTCGCAAAAATGCCTGTGATTCAAGCCCTTAACTTACAATTGAAAGCGCAAGGAAAAATTCCTATTGGCGTGAAATGGGCCAATGATTTGGGCTTTTACCCGCTAGCAAAGCAAAATTTAAACTTTGGCTTCAATATAAATAATGTCATTGCTTTTAATAAATTAGCGGGAATACTGATTGAGCCGGTATGGATAGCAAGCAAGCTAAAAGGCATCGTTATAGGCGTGGGGTTAAATGTAGCGGCGGCTCCTAAGCTGACGGAACAAATGCTAGAAGGCATGAGTTATCAAGCTATTAGCTTACAAGATATTCATGAGTCGATAAAAAAAGATGAAAAAGATAATCCGCTAGAAACTATACCAAGCCTAGCTATTATTTATGAGCAAATCAGTCAGGCTTTGCTAGAAGCTATCGAATGCTTTAAAAATATAGCGGCTGAAAAGTCTAATTTACAGCCTAGCTCTACCCAGTATGTAACGGCTCAATTTAACCAGCAGTTTAAAGAGCAAGACGCACTCAAAGGCTTGAGGATAAAAGTTACTCAAAATCTCAATAATAAGGAGCACATTCTTGAAGGCCGGGCTTATGGCATCGATACAAACGGCTGTTTGCAATTACAGCAAGATAACGGTAATATTTCAGCAATTTTTACCGGTCGCATTGATGTGATAAATGAGACTTAACGAGCACTAGATAAAGGGCCAATAAGGAAAGTTTATGCTCTGGCTAGATCTGGGGAATACCCGACTGAAATACTGGCTGACTGACGATATTGGACAGATTGTCTCGCACAATGCACGGCAGCATTTGCAAGCGCCTGCTGAGCTACTCATGGGCCTGACTGATAGATTTGAGCGCTATGCGCCTGATTTTATCGGTATCTCATCGGTGCTTGGTGATGAGCTCAATAGCCGAGTAGCAGAGACGTTGAGTCGGCTGAATATTCCCTTTGAGTTTGTCAATGTCGACTCTTCTCATGCGCTCATGAGCAGCCGTTATGATGCCAAGCAATTGGGCTGTGACCGTTGGTTACAGATGCTAGGCGCAGTGGATAAGACGAAGCGCCAATGTGTAGTGGGCTGCGGTACGGCGGTCACGATAGATTTGATCGATCATGCCGAGCATTTGGGTGGTTATATTTTTCCTAGCATCTATTTGCAGCGCGAATCGCTATTTTCAGGCACTAAGCAGATTACTATTTCAAGCGGTGCTTTTGATAGCATCGCTCAAGGAATAACCACACAGGATGCGGTACATCACGGGATATTATTATCTATCGTTGGCGCTATCAATGAGATTACCCATCGGTATCCCAATTTTGAGCTAATAATGACTGGCGGTGACGCGACTATGATCGCCGAGCACGTCAATCGTCCGGTAAGACTACGTGATGACTTATTGTTAAATGGTTTGGCGAGATATTTCGATCATAGCAAAAAACAGTTGATGGTTTAAAAGCCAGTTAAATAGTCGTAGAAAATAAAAAAAGCAGTAGGTCTTAGACTTACTGCTTTTTTATTGTGCTAAAAAATTAATTATTTCTACTTGGTCTCATTAAATAACTCACGGCCAATCAGCATACGGCGAATCTCGCTCGTTCCTGCGCCAATCTCATACAGCTTAGCATCACGCCATAAGCGTCCGAGTGGATACTCATTGGTATAACCGTTACCGCCGAAGATTTGAATGCCATCGCCTGCCATAAGGGTCGCTTTTTCAGCGCACCACAAAATCACACTGGCGCAGTCTTTACGTACTTGCCGGCTATGACCTTCGCCTTTTGCATCGAGCATATCTAAGTTCTTGCCAACGGTATATAAAAAGCTACGCCCGGCTTGCAAAATCGTATACATATCGGCGACTTTACCTTGGATAAGCTGAAATTCACCGATCGCTTGACCGAACTGCTTACGGTCATGAATGTAAGGCACAACATTATCCATCACCGCTTGCATAATGCCGATAGGGCCAGCCGCTAATACCGCGCGCTCATAGTCAAGGCCGCTCATTAGCACCTTTACGCCATTATTTAAGCCGCCCAAGATGTTTTCTTTGGGTACTTCAACATTATTAAAGGTCATCTCGCCGGTATGACTGCCACGCATGCCGAGTTTATCGAGCTTTTGCGCGGTACCAAAACCTTCCATGCCTTTCTCAACGATAAAGGCGGTAATGCCTTGCGCGCCAAGCTCAGGATTAGTTTTCGCATAGACCACCATTACGTCCGCATCTGGGCCATTGGTAATCCACATTTTGCTACCATTTAGCACAAAGACATCGCCTTTTTGCTCGGCTTTGAGCTTCATGCTAGTGACGTCAGAACCCGCACCCGTTTCACTCATCGCTAACGCACCGATGAATTCACCGGTGATGAGTTTGGGTAAAAATTTCTGCTTTTGCGCCTCGTTACCGTTGCGTTTGATTTGATTGACACAGAGATTTGAGTGCGCCCCGTAGCTCAAACCGATAGAAGCTGACGCACGGCTGATCTCTTCCATCGCCACCATATGCGCGACATAGCCCATATCAGCGCCGCCGTATTCTTCAGGTACGGTAATGCCATGTAGACCTAAATCACCCATTTTTTGCCACAGGTCCATGGGGAACTCATCACTACTATCGATCTCACCAGCGCGAGGGATAATCTCTTTAGCAGCGAACTGTGCCACCACATCACGCAAAGCATCGATATCTTCGCCAAGCTGAAAATCTAAACCGGGTAAACTCATTATTTATCCTTAATCATTTAACGTTTTGAAATTTTGATAATTTTAGAAAACCTAGTCCTAGTACTTAGTCTAAAAACCTTGTTTTAAAATACTGTCTTTAAGAATGTCGCTTATTGATCAAAGCCCGCGCTACATTAGAGTCGTTACGACGTCCCAAAAATTCACTAATGCGCTCACCTGCGACGACTAGCTTATCTAAATCAATACCAGTCTTAATACCCATGCCATGCAGCATATAGACCACATCTTCGGTCGCGACATTGCCGGTAGCGCCTTTAGCATAAGGACAACCGCCAAGGCCTGCCACTGAGGTATCAAATTCGCTCACGCCCATCTCAAGCGCTGCTAAAGTATTGCTTAGCGCCTGTCCATAAGTATCATGGAAATGCCCTGAGATATGCTCTATATCGATATATTCGAGTGCTGCTTGCAAGGCCTTTTTTACCTTGATAGGCGTGCCTACCCCAATCGTATCAGCGATGCCGATCTGCTCTGCACCAATCTCAACGAGACGTTTGGTGACGTAAGCGACTTGGCTAGGGTCAATCTCACCTTCATAAGGGCAGCCGACCGTGCAGGAGATGACGCCGCGTACTTTGATGCCTTGCGCTTTTGCAGCGGCAGCTACTGGCGCAAATCGCTCGATGCTCTCATCGATACTACAATTGATATTTTTCTGACTAAAGGTTTCACTCGCTGAAGCAAAAATGACCACTTCATCAGGGTGATGAATGACAGCATTGTCAAAGCCGCGCATATTCGGCACGAGTACTGAATAGATGACATCATCTTGACGGCTAGGCGCAAGTGCCGTCATTAGCTCGCTGTTATCACCCATCTGCGGCACCCATTTAGGGGAGACAAAGCTAGTAGTCTCAATCTTCTTAACCCCTGAAGCGATTAAATCTTCAATCAGCGCTTTCTTGACCGCTGTCGGTACTGTCTTTGACTCATTTTGTAAGCCATCACGCGGACTGACATCGACGATGGTGACATGCTTTGGGTAAGCGTTATTCATAGTTGTTATCCTTAAGCTTCGCTCGTTTCGCTATCAATTCGCAGTAGCTCATCACCATCAGCCACTAAGTCGCCCGCTGCAAATAGCAATTCAGCGACGATACCATCTGTGGGTGCGGTAATGGTATGTTCGATTTTCATCGCTTCAATTACCGCCAACGCCTCCCCTTGCTTAACGCTATCACCGACAGCGACTTTAAAGGCGATAACTTGCCCAGGCATAGGTGACTTCAGGCTACCTACTGCGGCAGACTCTTCACCGACATGTAGCATCAAATCAATCAGCTTAATCTGATCGCGGCCAGTATCGGTAAACACGTAAACCGTCTCTTTATGCGTCCAGCTTTGCGCATTAATACGCGTATCATCAAGCCATAGAGTATGATTATTTTCATCATCACTTTGGTAGCTAACCTGAGCGTCATATAGAAGCTCGTCTGTCTGTTTTAAAGCATTATTTATAGCATTGTCAGTGCTGTTGTCGGGTTCGATAGTCAGTAAAAAGTGATTAGAATTATCTGTATTTTTTTGACTATTAGCATGACTAGCATTATTCCAATCGCTAATGCGCGCAAGGTAATCTTGCTCATTATAAGTTAGGTTAAAAGTACGCGTATAATCGGTATAAGCACGGAACGCAGAAGCCTGACTAAAAGGGTCATTGACGTTAGCATTCATACTAATGCTGTCTTTCTCGCTAGCCAACTGCTGCACGATAGCCATCGTCACCAACGTCGTAAGCTTCAGAGGATGCTGATTGAATAGCTCATCCGCTTCACGCTCAATCAGCGCCGTATCCAGATTAGCCTGACTAAAGGAGTCGGTATTAATCACATAACGCAAAAAAGCTACGTTATTCGGCAATCCGACAATACGAGTGAGTGCTAATGCTTGATCTAGCTTAGCTAAAGCTTGCGTGCGAGTCGGGGCATGGACGATAAGCTTGGCAATCATCGAGTCATAAAAAGGGCTAATCACATCGCCTTCGCGCACGCCATCATCAATACGTACATCATCAACCACAAAGGTGCTGTGCTCTGGCTTTTGATACCTAAACAGCGTGCCAGTCGCAGGCAAGAAGTCATTATCTGGATTTTCCGCACAGATACGCGCCTCAATCGCATGACCATTTATCTTCAGATCTTCTTGAGATTTCGGTAATTTCTGACCCGCAGCTACGCGTAATTGCCATTCAACCAAATCGACACCCGTGATCGCTTCAGTCACCGGATGCTCGACTTGCAGACGCGTATTCATTTCCATGAAATAAAAACTCATGCCCTCATCGCGCTGCTCAACGATAAACTCTACCGTACCCGCACCGACATAATCGACCGCGCGCGCGGCATCGATCGCCGCTTTACCCATTGCAGCACGCATGGACTCATCAACGTCAGGCGCAGGCGCTTCTTCTAGCACTTTTTGATGGCGGCGCTGTACGGAGCAGTCGCGCTCGAACAGATGCACATAATTACCGTGACTATCGCCGAATACTTGAATCTCGATATGGCGCGGTTTGAGGGCATACTTTTCAATGAGGACTTGGTCATTACCAAAGCTAGTGATGGCTTCACGGCGACAGGACTCTAAAAGATCGGTAAAGTTATTACTATCCTCAACGATACGCATACCTTTGCCGCCGCCGCCAGCACTGGCTTTAATCAGCACCGGATAGCCAATAGCATCGGCTTTATCTTTTAAGAATGCTGCGTCTTGCTTCTCGCCATGATAACCGGGAATGAGCGGTACATCTGCCGCTTCCATCAAACGCTTGGATTCGGACTTACCGCCCATCGCTCGAATAGCATCGGCAGATGGTCCAATAAATACTAAGCCCGCATCTTGACAAGCTTGTGCAAAGTCGGCGTTCTCACTCAAAAACCCATAGCCAGGATGAATTGCCTCAGCGCCGCGCTCCTTGGCAATAGCAATGATAGCATTGCCTTTTAGGTAGCTATCCTTTGGCGCAGAGCCTCCGAGATAGACAGCTTCATCACAAACAGCGACATGCTTAGCATATTGATCGGCATCTGAATAAACCGCGACCGTACGTACGCCCATACGCTTGGCAGTAGCCGCTACTCGGCAAGCGATTTCACCACGATTGGCGATTAGTATTTTGGAGAACATAGCAATTCCTGTGCTTTATATTTGATATTTTATCGTCATTTGAATAGGTTACTTTTGCTTATCAACTAACCAATCCGGCTTACGCTTTTGCAAAAATGCTTGTACCCCCTCGCGGCCTTGCTTAGACGCGCGAATATCCGCAATCTCTTTTACCGTATCAGCAATTAACTCATCAGTGATAGTTTCGCCTGCGATATTATGGAGTAAGCGCTTGCAAGTCCTAACCGCGTCAGGGCTATTACTGACAATCTTCGCGCATAATGTAGCGACCGTATCTGCAAGACTCTCTTCACTAACGCGCTCATGAACAAAGCCAAGTTGCCGCGCTTTTTTGGCATCAAATACTTCAGCCGTTAAAAAATAACGCTGTGAGGCTCTAGCGCCCAAAGCCCGAATGACATAAGGACTGATGGTCGCTGGAGCAAGGCCTAGACGTACTTCGCTAAGACAAAAATTCGCATTTTTAACGGCAATAGCGATATCACACACTGCCACGAGTCCAATACCGCCGGCATAAACGTCGCCTTGAATAGCAGCAATGGTAGGCTTAGGACAGTCATAAATGGTTTTGAGCATTTGCGCCAGTTTATCAGCATCAGCTAGGTTTTCCTGATAATCATAATCCGCCATAGCACGCATCCAGTTTAGATCAGCGCCGGCACAAAAGGCTTTTCCCGCTGCTGCTAAAACAATCACGCGAACCTCATCGTCTTTGCCTAAAGCGCTGAACACTGTATTTAGCTCGCTAATCGTTTTATCATTAAAGGCATTACGTATTTCAGGACGATTTAAGGTCACGGTTGCGACGTAGTTTTCTATGGTTACTAATAGGTTTTTATAGTTGGTCATTTATGTTTGTTCCTATTCTTAGCCTTGGTCTTAGCACTGGTTTCTTATAGTCGATAGCAAATAAAACAAATACATTATATTGCAACGCGAAACTGATATGAATTTTTCTGGCGTGCTGTGTCTACGCTGACAGAGGCTGCGAAAAATTAATACCAGTCTCGCTAAATCGTTTTTATATCACACACAATATATAATAATTACATTCTAAAAATACCAAAAGTCGTCTCTTCAATAGGCGCATTATGAGCAGCGCTCAATCCTAATGCTAACACCTGACGCGTATCCGCAGGATCGATGACGCCATCGTCCCAAAGACGCGCGGTGGCATAATAAGGATGACCTTGCTCTTCGTACATCTCCCGTATTGGTGCTTTAAACGTTTCTTCGTCCGCTTCGCTCCACGACTCGCCTTTACGCTCGAAGTTATCACGCTTCACTGTCGCCAATACCGATGCCGCTTGCTCGCCGCCCATCACCGAGATACGCGCGTTTGGCCACATCCATAAAAATCTCGGGTCATAAGCACGGCCGCACATACCATAGTTACCCGCGCCAAAAGAGCCGCCGACGATAACGGTAAATTTAGGCACTTTAGCATTAGCAACGGCCATCACCATCTTCGCGCCATGACGGGCAATCCCTTCGTTTTCATATTTGCGCCCGACCATAAAGCCGGTGATGTTTTGCAGGAATACTAAGGGGATTTTGCGCTTACAGCATAGCTCAATGAAATGCGTGCCTTTTTGCGCCGACTCGCTAAACAAGATGCCGTTATTAGCAATAATACCAACTGGCATGCCTTCGATATGGGCAAAACCGCAGATAAGGGTATTAGCAAAGCGCGCTTTGAATTCATCAAAGGCGCTATCATCAACGATACGAGCGATAATCTCTTTGATATCAAAAGGCTTGCGCTTATCGGTTGGGATAATGCCGTATAATTCTTTGGCGTCAAAGCGCGGTGGTCGCGGGGTGATTTGATTGGGAATGACTTTGGCATCGCGATTCAAGTGTCCGACGATATCGCGCGCTATAGATAACGCATGAGTGTCGTTTTGCGCCAGATAATCGACCACCCCTGATAGCCGCGTATGCACATCACCGCCGCCCAAATCTTCTGCGCTCACCTCTTCACCCGTCGCTGCTTTCACCAATGGCGGGCCACCGAGAAAGATAGTGCCTTGATCTTTGACAATGATAGATTCATCGCTCATCGCAGGTACATAAGCACCGCCTGCCGTACAGCTTCCCATTACTACCGCGATTTGTGGAATACCCGCTGCGCTGAGATTGGCTTGATTAAAAAAGATACGCCCGAAGTCATCTTTATCAGGGAATACCTCATCTTGATTGGGTAGATTTGCGCCACCGGAATCCACTAAATAGACACACGGTAGATGGTTTTGCTGCGCGATTTCTTGCGCGCGTAAATGTTTCTTCACCGTCATCGGATAATAAGTGCCACCTTTTACTGTGGCGTCATTACAGACGATCATGCACTCAATACCATTAACACGGCCAATACCGGCGATGACTCCTGCCGCTGGAATATCTTCGCCATACATATCATGCGCGGCCATTGGAGCGACTTCTAAAAAAGGCGTGCCAACATCAAGCAGACGCTCCACGCGCTCACGTGGCAACAGCTTACCGCGCGCTAAATGCTTGGCACGAGCGCGCTCTGATCCGCCTTGGGCAATCTTATTTAAATGCTGATATAAATCATCAACGATTGCTTGCATGGCTCTACTATTTTGCTGAAACTCAACGGAGTTGGGGCTTAGTTTACTGGTAATGACGGCGCTCATGGTATTCCTTGTTATTTATCTTTTCACTTAGCAATTTATCTCAAAGTACACTCTAACCACATTCAATCAAAGTTATACCAAGCCCAACTCTTCTTTCATTTGCTCAATAATTTTGTACTTTTGAATTTTACCGGTAATGGTCATTGGGTACTCAGTGACAAAACGATAGTAAGCTGGGATTTTATAATGGGCAATATTATCACGGCAGAACTGTTCGACCTCCTCTTCGCTTAAGCTGTCTGGCTCTTTGGGGATAATCCACGCGGCCAATACTTCGCCGTAGCGCTCATCAGGGATACCAACGATTTGTACGTCGCGTATTTTTGGATGACGATACAGATAGTTTTCAATCTCAACAGGATATATATTTTCGCCGCCACGTATGACCATATCTTTACTACGCCCGACGACTTTAACATAGCCTTCTTCATCCATCGTAGCCAGATCGCCCGTATGCATCCAGCCATCCTGTATGGCCTCGCGGGTTTTAAAGCGGCTGCCCCAATAACCTTTCATCACCGAATAGCCCTTTGTTAGTAGCTCGCCTGTTTCGCCAATAGGTAGAATCTCGCCAGTTTCAGTATCGACGACCTTGACCTCAAGCGCCGGTTGTACCAGTCCTACCGTCGAGACTTGCTTCTCAAGCGGGGTATGCTCATTGGTCTGACAGGATACAGGACTGGTTTCGGTCATACCATAAGCGATAGTGACTTCCTGCATGTGCATCTTGTCGATAACCCGGCGCATGACCTCAATCGGACAGCTCGAGCCTGCCATAATGCCAGTACGTAAGCTCGATAAGTCAAAGTTATCAAAATCAGGATGATCAAGCTCAGCGATAAACATCGTTGGCACCCCATGCAGGGCGGTACAGCGCTCTTCTTGCACGGTTTGTAAGACACTAAGAGGTTCGAAACCATCGTTCGGATAAACGATACAGCCGCCATGCGTTAGAATAGCTAAATTACCTAGCACCATACCAAAACAGTGGTAAAGCGGTACTGGAATACATAGCCTATCCTCGAAGGTGAGATTCATCGCCTCGCCGATAAAGTAGCCATTATTTAGTATATTACGGTGGCTTAGCGTGGCGCCTTTTGGCGTACCTGTGGTGCCGCTAGTAAACTGTACGTTAATCGCATCAGTATTTTTGAGCTGAGCTTGGCGCTTAGCAATACGAGGGTCGTTGGCATCACCTTCTGCTATCCAATCTGAGAACTTTTGCATATAGCTAAAGTCCTCTGCATCCTCTGCACTATCGATCCAAATAATGCGCTCAACGGTCGGTATCTCAACCAAATCGAGCTGATTAAAGGTTTTATGATAAATCTCAGGGCAAAGCTCGCGAATCATCTGCGCATAATCACTACTCTTAAAGTGACGCATAAGCACCAAAGCTGAGCAGCCTAATTTATTTAGGGCGTATTGCAGCTCAAAGGTACGATAGGCAGGATTGATGTTAACTAAGATAACGCCAACTTTAGCCGTAGCGAGCTGCATTAATAACCACTCGCTATTATTGTGCGACCAGATACCGATACGATCACCAATCTCAAGCCCCATCTCGATAATAGCGCTAGCAAGCTTATTAACTTGTTGTTGTAGTTCTTTATAAGTCCAGCGGATATGTTGATGACGTACGACTAGGGCTTCGCGCTTAGGGTATTTGGCAACGATAGCATCAAAAAAGTCGCCGATAGTGGCTTCTATGAGTGGTACGTCAGGACCTTTGTCATAACTTTGGGTGAGAGGAGCATTGGCAGAGCGTGCGCCCATATTTATTTTTGGAATATTATTTAGAATATCGCTGGAGGCAGTGCCGAATGAGGGGGATTGAATCATAACGAGTCCTTTCGTTGTACTTTTCCGTTTTGCTAGCTAAGCGTATAAATAAAGCTATTATGCCTTGTTTTTCCTTTATATCTAGTCACTATAACGCCTGCAATGAAATCCTGTCAATCATATTGATACAAGATGTCTCATTAAATAATTAATAGCGTTGCAATAACTAACGAGTTATAAAAAGCCAATCTCCTATTCAAATAAAAGACTGGCGATTGAACTACCCTACCTCTGAGACTACCCTACCTATGAGCTGCCATACCTGTAAGAATAGAGCGCTACTCATTAAGCCTTATCCGCAGGCTTTACTGGTACTTTAAGCGATACCGTTGCTTTTATGGCTTTATCATCGGCAGAGTCATCAAGTAATTCCATCACTAGCTCATCAGTCGTTTCGGTTTTGACTTGCCAATTGCCCATCGCTTGCGGTACGCCGACGACGGTGACCGCGATTGCTTTATTTTTCAAACGTATCATCGGCGGTTTATGGTCGTAGCCAGCATGCTTGAGACCCAAAATATCATCAGCGATAGTCGCCGCTTGCGCGCGTAGCGGGGCCACATAACGACATGCCACGCCATCGATAGACATGCAATCGCCAATTGCATAGACATTATTGGCGTTGGTGCGCAGAGTTGGTGCATCGACAACAATACCGGTACGCGGATTGAACTCAATGCCTGCCGCCGCGGGTAGCGTATCATCGACGACTAAGCCAGTACTGGCAATCACATGATCGACTATCACAGTATTAGACTGCCCTTTTGTCTTTTCTAACGGCTCATAGCTGACTTCCAGTCTGTTATCATCATTACGGGCGATACTGGTCACCTGATATCCGCCCAAAAAATCAATCCCTTGCGATTCTATAGCCTGCCTAATACGCGCGGTGGCTTTCGCCGGTAGCATTTGCGCAAGCGGCGCCTCATTAAGATCAATTAGGCTGATTTTATGACCCGCTTTAAGCAAGTCTTCGGCGATCTCGGTACCGACCATCCCCGCACCGACGATAGCTACATGCTGGCTGCCAGTCGAGAGCTTTTCTTGCAACTGACCAAAGCGCTCAATATGATTGACGTGCCAGACTAAATTCTCCGGCAAGCTCTTAGGAAATATCGGATGCGCGCCCATCGCTAGGACTAGCTTATCATAACTGATGGCCGCGTAATTGGTGTTGGCAGGATCTGAGCGGTTCGCAGAGATAAGCTGCAGTTTTTGGCTTGCTGCATTGATATCACTGACCTGCGTGTTGGCTAATAAAGTGACGTTGGCTACTTTTGCAGCCTCCTCCCCTGTCGCTCGCACTAAGTCTGCCGGCTTCTTATCTTGGCTAATGGCCATCGTCAGCATCGGCTTGTGATAGCGATCAGCGTTGTCAGCCGTGATTAAGGTAATCGGTATCTCTTTATCTTTACTACGAATGGCATCAATAACGTGCCAGCCTGCTAAGCCTGCGCCAATGATAACTATGCCAGAATTTTTCGATGATTCATCAATGCTCATAAAGTCTCCAAGATAGTTTTTTATAATTAATATGAATAGGGTTTAAGATAATAGCCACTATTGTAGCAGTAAAAAAGAAACGCTTGTAAACTGAGAATTTACAGTAAACCAGCGGGCATAAAAAAGCGCCTTATAAAAAGACGCATAAAGCTAAATGGTAAAGACTTTTGCTTAATATTTGCTGAATACTTGAGAGTTAGTGATTAAGAATCTTTGATAAAAACTGCTGAGCGCGATCACTTTTTGCGCCTTCAAAAAACTCCTCTTTACTGCAGTTCTCAACGATATAGCCTTCATCCATAAAGATAATGCGGTTCGCCACTTGGCTAGCAAAGCCCATCTCATGGGTTACGCACATCATCGTCATGCCCTCACGGGTCAGCTCTACCATCACATCGAGCACCTCTTGAATCATCTCAGGGTCGAGCGCGGAGGTCGGCTCATCAAACAGCATCGCCACCGGATCCATCGCCAGCGCTCGCGCAATCGCTACCCGCTGCTGCTGACCACCGGACAGCTCAGCCGGATATTTTGGCGCTTGCGCGCTTAATCCCACGCGGTCCAAGTAAGCCATGCCTTTTTGTTTGGCTTCAGACTCTTTACGGCCCAAAACCTTAACTTGTGCCACAGTTAAGTTATCAATGATCGTCAAATGCGGAAACAGCTCAAAGTGCTGAAACACCATGCCCACGCGGCTACGCAGTTTAGGCAAGTTCGTTTTTGAGTCGCCAACTGAGATACCATTAACCATGATTTGCCCTTTTTGAAAGGGCTCAAGGCCGTTGACGGTTTTGATTAGGGTCGACTTACCGCTGCCGGACGGGCCACAAACCACCACCACATCGCCTTTATGGACATGAGCGGTACAGTCGGTGAGCACTTGAAAGTCGCCATACCACTTACTGACGCTATCCATTTCAATGACTATCTCATTGCTAGCATGACCGTTATCTGTAACCAATCCGCCAAAGTCATTTATAAATGTATTAGCCTTATTCATCGTTGGCTCCTAGCCTTATGCTTAATATTTTTGCAGTGTATTTAAAATGAGTGATAGTGCTATGTCAGTAAGGTTTAGGCTATTTCATTTCGCAAACCTTTGCTGTTTAGTTGTTTAATTAAACGCTAAAACCTAAGCTTTTTTTGCACTTGCTGCACGCCAATAGAAGCGGTCAAACTGATAATAAAATAAACTGCGCCTGCGCCTAGTATGTAAGGTGTCAGCAGTCCCATCAGCTCTCCGCGCACGTAAGCGGCACGGAAAAAATCGGTCAAACCAATCGCAAAGACTAAAGTGGTATCTTGGAAGAGAATAATACACTGCTGTAGGATCAGCGGTAGCATTTTACGAAAGGCTTGTGGCAAAATAACCAAGCGCATGGTCTGCCCATAAGTCATGCCAAGCGCTCTTGCCGCATTGACCTGACCACTGCCAATAGATTGAATACCTGCCCGTACTACCTCTGAGAAATAGGCGGCCTCAAACATCATAAAAGCCACAACACAAGAGGCAAAGGCGGCGTTTAACTGCAGGTATCTACCCGCCACCCAAAAATAAATCATCGGTACGGCGAAATAAAACCACAACAGCACCAATAGCAGCGGCACTGAACGAAAGTAGTTTACGTATAACTTGGCGGGTATCTCTAAGGCTTTAATGCCAGATAGGCGCATCAAGGCTAGTATCGTGCCTAGAGTAATGCCGCCTAAGATGGCTAAAAATAGTACTTTTAAGGTGGTAATCATCCCGCCCATAAGGCCTGGATATGCGGTCGCAAGTTCGGTCATCATATTCATTTCTGACTCCCTGCAATAAGCCCTGGCACGCGAAGTTTTCGCTCAATCAAACCCATAATGGCGATCAGCGATAGATTAAACACTAAATAGATAATCGTCGCATAAGTATAGATCTCAAGACTATTTTGGGTATATTCGCTAATGGTCTTAGTCTGACTAATCAGCTCCATCACCCCAACGAGCGAAGCAACAGAGGCGTTTTTGAAACAGTTGGTCAACTCAGAGCTTAAGGGAGGTAGGATAATACGAAAGGCTTGCGGCAATAACACTTGCTTATAAGCCTGCGGAATACTAAAGCCTAGCGCATAAGCGGCATTGATCTGACCTTGTGGTAGTGACTCGATACCCGTGCGCACTTGCTCAACGATACGCGCGGCGGTAAATAGACCCAGGCCGATACTCGCTGAGAGCATCGCTGAAGTATTAGGCGTAAGCTCCTTATACCACCATTCTTGTAGCGTAGGCGTCAGCCACCCTGGGGCAATATAGAACCAAAAGAACAGTTGTACCAGTAGCGGAATATTACGAAAGAAGGTCACGTAAGCGGTACCGATCGCCCGTGCCGGTTTGCTTGGCAAAGTACGCATGATACCGAAAATAGTACCAACGACCATAGCAATGGCCCAAGCGATACTACCAATTAACAACAGCCAGCCAAGGCCAGTTATCATCCAATGGATATACAGCTCGCTACCGACACCAGTATGCTCAAAGAGCACACCCCAGTTCCAGCTATAATTCATGCTTGTCTCTCCAAGCAGTGGTTGATAGGCTTAACCCCTAAAAGCTTCAATAATGAAGCTTTTAGGAATACCAGCTAAATTGAGGATCGAAAGTTACTGGGCCATAGCCATTTTTGGCTGTGCACTATCATGAGGGTCAGCAATGAGTGCTTTTAGGTTATCTGACATCTCAAAGTTTAAGTTGACGTTTTTCGGCGGGATTGGGTTTAAGAACCACTTATCGTAAATGCTATTGATCTCACCTGAGCTAAAGACATCAGTTAAGGCTTTATCGACTACTGCTTTGAACTCAGGATCGTCTTTACGCAGCATACAACCATAAATCTCAAAAGATTGCGGCTCGCCTACGATGACCCACTCATCTGGATTTTTAGCTTTGGCTTTCTCGCCCGCTAATAGTACATCATCCATCATAAAGGCATCAGCACGGCCATTTTCTAACATCAAAAACGCTTCGCCATGGTCTTTGGCTGAGATGACATTGGTGTCCATCTGATTTTCATCGATATACTGACGGATATAACGCTCTGAGGTAGTGCCTGCGGTAGTGACTAGCGTCTCATCGGCTAAGTCTGCAAAGGTACTAATACCTGAGTCAGTCGCTGTCAGTAAGCGAGTTCCGATCTCAAAGAAACCGTTTGAGAAGCCCACTTGCTTTTGGCGCTCTTCGTTATTGGTCGTTGAGCCACACTCAAAGTCGACTGTGCCGTTTTGTACTAACGGAATACGCGTTTGCGAGGTAATCAAGTTATAGCGAACATTTAAGTCCGGCATATTAAGCTCTTGCTTCACCGCTTCTACGACTTTCATCTCAAGATCATGTGCATACCCCATCGGTTGATTCGGATCGTCAGCGATATACGAAAAAGGAATAGAAGAGTCACGATAGCCGACAACGATAGTGCCTGAGTCTTTGATTTTTTGGAGGGTGCCATTGGCATTTGTAGAGGTTTCAGTGGTCGCCGCATCCTCAGTTACAGCTTCATCGGTAGCCGTTTGACTGCTATTGTTACAACCGGCTAAACCTAGTGCCATAAATGCTGCTAACGTTAGAGGTTTGGTGAGTGCGTAAGCCATAAGATCCATCCTTTTATCACATCATTATTAGTTTAAAAAATGCTTAATTAGCTATTACTAATAGGCATCCGTGCAGTTACTTTTAGTTATCTTAATGCAACTTAATGTTACTGTACAACACTTTTATAATTATTGTGCAAATTTTTGGCTTATTGTCGCTTTTTTCGGCTTAAATCAATACGCGGCTAGCTACGAGATTTTGCCATTAGCATCTTTTCTATGATTGATAAATTCCGAATAATCCCCATAAAGCTAGCACTCTCTTAACTCGATAAGATAAAAATATATGACACAAGATACTTCAGCTATGCAGACAGATCACACGCAGCCCTCCGAAAAAAAAATAGATAATGATGTGCGTCAGCGCTTCTTTATCGAAGACTCGCCAGTACGCGGTGATGTGGTGCGCCTGTCGCGTAGCTACGCTTCTACCATTGCCCAAAAGCCTTATCCTGAAGCCATCAAACGCTTGCTGGGCGAGATGCTTACCGCAGCAAGCTTGCTGATAGGCACAGTGAAGATAGAGGGTCGTTTGTCTATCCAATTGCAGTCTTCAGATAGTGAGAGCTTACTGAACTGGGCGATGGCAGAGTGCGATCAAAACGGCATTATCCGGGCGCTTGCTAGCTGGAAAGCGGACAACGATGAGCAAGTGGCTGCTTGGAATGACAAGACTTGCGCTGACGAGGCTTTCGCTGAATTGGGCGCGACTGGTCAAGGCGTGTTGTTTATCAATATTCAGCCGAATAATGGCGAGCCGTACCAAGGTATCGTTGAGCGTAGCCATGATAATCTAGCCGACTGCTTAGCCCATTATCAAAAGCAATCAGCTCAGATTCCAACGCTGATTAACTTAGCATCAGATGGCTTACAAGCCGGCGGCATACTAGTGCAAATGCTACCGCGTACTGCTGCAGAGAACATCGAAGTGGAGCAAAATCAAGATGCCGGTATCGACGATGACTTGTGGACGCGCTTGACGATGCTGACCAGCACAGTCAAAGGCGAGGAGTTGACCACGCTTGCAGCCAATGAGATTATCTATCGCTTATATAACGAAGAGAACGTCGTTGCCCCTGAGCCTATCAGCTTAGAGTTTGGTTGTACTTGCTCGCGTGAGAAGTGTGAGACGGCTATTGCGCAAATCGGTGAAACCGAAGCGCTCGATATCATTGAAGAACAAAACGGTACTTTTGAGATGGATTGCGGCTTTTGCGGTGAGGTCTATAAATTTGACAAAGACGATGTGACGGCTATTTTTTCAGATTAGTTTGACGTCTTATTATGCTAACTCAAAAACCCTTTAAACTTTTGTTTAGAGGGTTTTTGTTTTTTTAAATTTCAGTCTCTTAAAATTGGTACATCCCTCTTGTTTAAGACTCTTCAGCGACCAATCCTAAGCTGCAAGGATAAGAGTGAATACGGTCGCGACTGGCGTAATCGCTTTTGCCATTATCAAGCAGCCAAGCCACGACTTGCTCGCGCACTCGTCTACTATGGATTAGACCCATATGATTAACACCATAAAAGATCGCTTTATGACCCTCTGGTACAAATAGATTATGCTCGCCATCGTCTTCGCCCAAAGCTGAAGCTACTGACACTAGACTATCCCCGAGCAGATTGGTTACTTTCGAGTCATAATGGGTCTCTATTAAGGCGCTAGCGACAAAATAGGTCTTAATACCGCTCGGCAGACGAGCAGGATGACGGAAGTCCTGTGGCACAACATTTCGGCCCTCTAAAGATTGCCAATCGGCATCACGAATACTACCGTGACGCAAATCAATAATACCGGCGCTACGCATATCACCTAAATGCGCAAGTGAGCTTGCGAAGGGGACTTTGGAGATGATGTCTTGAACCAAAAACCCAATACGCTCAAGCACAGCGCCGTGATGCGGCGAGCCTAAAGTAATCAAGTTACCCACGCGCTTCATCCAATCTAGGCGATCTTGTTTGGCATAAAATAGTGCGCTACGAGCCACTAAACCGCCCATACTGTGCCCTACTAGATCGATTTGACTGATATTTGGGTTATTATCCACTAAGTCTTGCAACAGTTTAGAGAGTTTGCGGCCACTACGAGAGATACGTCGGCCAGTATTATAATCTAAATAAAGCACCGTCGCCTCAGGCTGACTGCGACTAATCGCCTGACCTAAGCTATTGTACTGTTGTGGATGCCAACTTAAGTAACTTAAGCATAGACCATGACATAAGATGATAATGCGCCCTGATAGCTCTTCGCGTTGAGGGATACCCTCTTTGTCGTATAGTGCCATAGGGATCGCAAGCGAGTTGTTGTTATTGACTAAATGATCGCCCATTACTCCGTTAAAAACATTGACGAGTTTTTTTAGACTAACAGGAAGTGGTTGGGAGCTAGTTTGCGTTGCCACGTTTTTATACAGACGCAGTCCTGAGGAGAGATTATTACCCACTAGCAACATCACATGGCGTACGAGTCCGTAGACGCGCCCGGTGACACCGCCATGCCAGTTTTTTAGATGGTTTTCGTTGAAGCGCCCTATCGGACGCAGCATAATCTCGCGGTGCATAGACTCGACAATATCCGTCACCTCGACCACGCCCATCGTCGCAAGCTGCGCCAACCCTTCAAAAAAACCCCCTAAAGTGAGCGGTTGGCTTTTGACGGTTTCATCAGCACCATCTGCTAATAACCTGACCAATTCATCCACATCAAGCGCATCGAGCTGCGAGAGGTGTTCATACAAATCACCATGAATTGGCATATTAGACTTTTCTACAGGATGAGTTCCTGGCTGATAGTGAATGACACCCTCATTACTAAAATTACTTCCGTAGCTATCATGGGTAGCATCAGGCAAGTCTGTAGAATAGATATTAGTAGTCATGGCGTTCTTTGTAGCACTCATATAATAGGTGATTTCTGCAAAAGAGAGCTTTCTATACTAGCGGTTAAATGCAACAAAGAGAAGAGAATGATTTGATATATAAGTAAATTTTGTGCTCAGAAGAGCAAGATGATAAAGAAGTATAGTATTCGTCGCTAGACATAGCTGAGGATAATAATGAAAGCGAAGCGGTTATCGTACTTGGCTCTGCCACTGCTTCTCCCCTAGCACCAATCTTACCTGATCGCCTGCTTGTAGTACGCCCACCCCGCTTGGCGTACCCGTCATAATGACATCGCTTGCTTGCAAGCTAAAAGCGTGGCTGATTTCGGCAAGCAGTTCATAGATGGGAAATAGCATCAAGGCACTATCACCGTCTTGCTTGAGCTCACCGTTGATATAGAGCTGATACTGAATGTGCATTAAGTCGTTGAAACTTTGCGGATCAAGCCAGTCAGCGAGTACGCAAGCGCCATCGAAGCATTTAGCGCGCTCCCAAGGATGGCCGTTGGCTTTAAGCTGGCTTTGCAGTTCTCTTAAGGTTAAATCTAATCCTAACGTCACAGCACCTATGGCTTGCTGTGCTTGCTCGGTAGTCGCATCGGATAAATCAGCCGCGAGCTGAATGCATAGCTCCGCTTCATAATGAGTATCACCATAAACATTGGAATCTGGAACAATAATATCATTCTGTATGGAAACGATAGAAGAAGCCGGCTTCATAAAAAGCAGCGGCTTAGACGGGACTGCATTACCCAGCTCATGAGCGTGAGCGGCGTAGTTACGACCGACGCAAACTACTTTGCCGATATGAGCCCGCGTCTCACCATTGATATTATTATCAGTCATTCTCAGCAATTGGCTCATAACTCACCTCGGCTCAATTATGGAATAGTATTGGTCATTACATCGGGCGGCACGTAACTGGCATGACGGTTCATTCTTTTCTCAAAACGCCCAAAGCTAAATAATATGATCCATGACAATAATAAATAGACAATACCAGCAGCAAAGAATAGCTCCATCAAGGTATAAGTCCGCGCACTAATAGTACGAGCCACGCCGGTGATATCCATCAGCGCAATGGTCGAGGCTAGCGCACTGCCTTTGAGCATAAAGATAACTTCATTACTATAAGCAGGAATGACAATACCAAAAGCGCGTGGCAAAGTAATACGAGTGAGCTTTTGCCACGGTGACATACCGACAGCGTCTGCCGCCTCCAGTTCACCGACAGGAATGGCCTGAATAGCGCCGCGGATAATCTCTGCTAAATAAGCACTGGTATTGAGCGTAAAAGCGATAATCGCACACCAGTATGCCTGGCTCAGCACCGGCTCCCACAAGAATGACTCGCGCACCGCCTCGAACTGTCCCAAACCATAGTAGATCAAGAATATCTGTACTAGCAGCGGCGTACCGCGAAAAAAGAAAATATATAAAAACGGTAATAGCTGTACCAGCCAGCTTTTAGACAGACGTAGTAACGCCAAAATCAAACCAAAAAACAGCCCAATGATTCCTGAGATAACGACGAGCTGTACGGTCAGTACCGCTCCGCCTAGTAGATCCGGAAAGTACTCAAAAATAACCTGCCAATTCCAATCCATAATATCTCTCCTCTACCCTAAAGTCGATGGCTGATGAGTGGATTGACGGCTGATTTTTTTGGCATAGCGTGCCGCGGGATTAGCGCGCCATTCTAGCCAAATCATAAAGCCGGTAATAAGCATAGTGAGACCTAAATAGATAATGGCGGCGGCCATATAAAAGGTAAAAGGTTGCTGAGTGGATTGCGCCGCGCGTGAGGATTGATACATAATATCTTTGAGACCAACGACCGATACTAGAGCGGTATCTTTGAGCAAGACTAAGAACAAATTACCAAGGCCTGGCAAGGCAATCTGCCAAACTTGCGGCAAAGTAATCCGATAAAAAGTCTGAAAAGGACGCATCCCTATCGCTTGTGCGGCCTCCTTTTGCCCGATAGGAATCTCTTGGATGGACATCCGAAAGATTTCAGTGGCATAAGCACCGAAGGCAATAGATAAGGCCATCACCCCGCCCCAAAAAGCGCTGATCTCCACATACTCATTATAGCCGAACTTTTTGAGGATGCTCATCAGCAAAATAGAGCCCCCATAATAGATGAATAGCACTAATAGTAACTCAGGAATACCACGCATCGTTGCGGTATAGACAGTGGCAAGCTTGCGCAGTAGCCAGAAGTTCGAGAGCTTAGCCGTTGCCCCAAGGAGCCCTAACAGCATTCCTATTATCAGGCTAGTTACGGCCAGCTTAATGGTGACGGTCGCGCCGCTTAATAGCAGGGCACCAAATCCTTGTAAATCAAACACAGTTATTCACTCAGTCTCTATATGTTAGTCGCGTCACTCGCGTTTCTGCCAAGCCATCAAATAACGCTCAAAATGCCAGTTTACTGTCCTGACGCTAGCTAAAATAAAGCACTATTTATGGTCTGTAGTAACGAGAAGCGGTTTTGGAATATATAATAAATGACTATCAGTTGACCCAAAGATTCATTCACTGATGATTCAGATAAAAATAAGCGCTGATTTTATCATAACTGAGGCACTCGATGTTAACGCTGATAGCAAATACCCAGTCAAAATAGAGAGTTAGCCATTATAAAACCGCGTCTTTTGCTATAAATCCATCATGAGTAAAGAGCAATTATGACTAGCACCCTACTATTAATAAAAACTATCTCCATAAAAAAGGATACCACGAAGCCGCGATATCCTTTTAAGAGCTTATCAAGCTTATAAACCATTCCAGTAGCGCCGTCACCCTCACAGTAAAAGCTTGAACGTATTATTTAGTCTTGCTAGGCGTGGGCACTGAAAAGTATTTTTCGTTAATAGCCGCGTAAGTCCCATCTGCTTTTATAGCTGCCAACGAGTCATTAATTTTCGCTTGCAGCGGGTCACCTGGACGTACTGCAATAGCAAAATTATCATCAATATCGATCTCATCGCCTTTTAGCGTATATTGGCTGCCCGAGGCGGAGCTGAGCCATTCGATAGCAGGTAGTTTATCAGAGATCATCGCCTCAACTCGCCCCGAGCCTAAGTCTAAAAAGGCGTTACTCAAAGTATCATACAGCTGCATATTCGCTTTTGGATAAGCCTGCTCTAGCCACTGGGACGAGATCGTCGAGCGCTGAGCGGCGATGCTTTTTGAATTGATATCATCAGGATTACTAGGGTCAAAACCGCTACCCTCTTTTGCCAAAAACACTAACGTATTACTAAAATATGGATCAGTAAAGCTGACTTGCTCGGCGCGCTCTGGCGTAATCGACATAGCGGCGACAATAGCATCATATTTGCCCGCTTTAAGACCGGGGATAATACCATCCCAATCCTGCGCGACAATCTCACAGGTGACCCCCATATCAGCACACAAGGCATTGGCAATTTCGATATCAAAACCGCCAAGCGAGCCATCAGCGTTGGTATAGTTAAAAGGAGCATAGGCGCCTTCAGTACCGATACGCAAAACCTCGCCAGTGGCTTCAGTGGCAGCCGTATCAGTGGATTCTGTATTAGCGGTATTGGTCTCTTGACCATTACTACAGCCCGCTAGCACCCCTAAGGCTACTGCCGCAATAAAGATTTTGTGTAGCGTCTGGCTTGAGCCAAAAAAACTAGGGTAATTTATCATCATCCTTGATTCCTTTTGATAAGTAAGTCGATACAAGCACTATAAACAATAATGGCGCCCTATGCTATGAGAAGCATAAAGCGCCACTATATCCGGTTCAGCATAAGACCATAGCGATATAAAATATCACTGTCTAAGTTTTAATTACTAGTGGTTTCTGTCTGCTCTTCGGCTGCGATAGTTGCATTTGCATCGACATCGACATTATCGCTTTCAACGACTACGACTTCTTTAACACTATCTGCTGCCGCCGCTTTATTCGCCGCCGCAGTAGAGCTCGTACCGAAGTAACTTCCTGTGATCTGATCGTAAGTGCCATTGGCCTTTAACTCAGCCAAAGCTGTGTTGAATTTACCAACTAGAGGATCACCTTTACGAAAGGCAATACCCATCGCGTCTTCATCGGTGCTAATCTCTTCGCCTTTGACTTCGTAGTCTTTACCGGCTTCGGTTTTCAGCCAGTCGATACCCGTGACTTTGTCAGACATCATAGCGCGTACGCGACCTGAGGTCAGATCTAAATAAGCGTTATCTTGCGTATCATAAAGCTTGATATCAGACTGTGGATGCTCGTCTTGCAAATACTGCGCCGCTACCGTTGAGCGCTGTGAAGCAATTGGCTGACCATTTAAGTCGGCAACCGTAATATCATCGCCTTTTTTACCAATAAGAATGATACCAGTGTGGAAGTAAGGATCGGTAAACTCAACGACTTCTTTACGCTCTGGGGTAATCGACATACCTGCGATAATCGCATCGAACTTTTGCGCATTTAAGCCAGGAATCAAACCATCCCAGTCCTGCGAGATCAGCTCACACTCTGCTTGCATCTGCGCGCACAAAGCATCGACCAGCTCGATTTCATAGCCGATCAGCTTGCCATCAGCATCGGTGTAACTAAAGGGTTTATAGCTCGATTCAGTAGCGATTTTTATGTTCATTGGCGTCTCGGTAGCTACGCCTTCATCCGCAACTTGGCTTTCCTCTGGCGCTGAGCTATTACTACAAGCGGCAAGCATCAGCATAGCAGCGCTAAGCGGTGCTAACCAGAGTGCTTTGTTGGGCAAGATTGACTTGTTTTGAGAATATTTAGATAAGCTCATTATGTTTTCCTCAGTTATCAGGCAGTAGATTATTGGTTGAAGTTTGCTTGTTCTAGACGAGCCAACTCACCGTTACTACGGATCTCGCTCAAAGCTTTATTAAAATCGTCTCTTAAAGGATCACCTTTACGAACAGCGATAGCGATGTTGTCATCGTTATCAATCTCATCACCCACGATACCAAAACCTTCTGGATTGTCTTTTAACCAAGCTTTAGCTGAGACTTTTTCAGCCAATACTGCATCGCTACGACCAGACTTTAGGTCTAAATAAGCATTGTCATAGTTATCATAAAGCTGCACAGTATTGCCGTCTTTACCTTCATAATTATCTTGCAGATAGACGCCAGGCGTGGTTGAGCGCTGACCACCTAAGTTCAGGTTACTGATAGCATTAGGATCAAAACCACCATCTGCATCAGTCAGCCAAACCATAGTATTAGCAAAGTACGGCTCAGTGAAGTCCACCTTTTCTTGACGCTCTGGAGTGATAGACATA
Source organism: Psychrobacter sp. 1Y11 (assembly GCF_052259045.1). Classification (NCBI taxonomy): domain Bacteria; kingdom Pseudomonadati; phylum Pseudomonadota; class Gammaproteobacteria; order Moraxellales; family Moraxellaceae; genus Psychrobacter; species Psychrobacter sp. 1Y11. Next base: position 252,658 of record NZ_JBQQER010000002.1, on the reverse strand, counting down.
CCAGCGACAACGGCGTCATATTTTTGCGCCAAAAGACCTGGAATAATTCCATCCCAGTCTTGCGCGACAATCTCACAGTTAGCTTGCATCTGCTCACATAGAGCATTAGCAACATCGACATCATATCCGGCGATACTGCCATCAGCATTGGTATAGTTAAAAGGAGGATAAGCCCCTTCGGTAGCAATACGAATGGTTTTACCCGCGACATCGGCAGCAGGTGCATCAGCATTTGCATCCACCGTATCGTCGCTTGGCTGGCTACAGGCGCTCAATGCTAGCGCTGCGGTGATAGTCATCGATGACCACAATAGACGAGAATTCGACATCATATATTCCTTATTTTAATTTAATATCCTTATCTAATCACTGACTAAACAGTCGTAATAGTGATAGATATTAGCAGCTTATAAACCCATCGATAATACCTGACAAAAATATCAAAAACAAACGTTTTAGGTATTGACTGTTATTATTGGGTAATAAACGGTTCTGCTATTGTCAGCTATAAGTAAAGAGATTCCGCTATGAAAACATATGAGGTTGATCTCTTTGTAGGATCCATGCCGCGCGCAAGCGAAACAGAGCTGCGTAACCTAGGCTATAAAAGGAAGAAGGTTAATAACCTGGTACTGGTTTGAAAATAGCTCAACTGATGCAAGCAGACTTATCTAGCCGATTCGTCAGCTGACAAGTCTGAAATAAGGATTAGTTCTGGCGATGGGAAGCCATAAAGTCTCTGACGCGCTGCGAGTTTGGATTATCAAATACTTGCTCAGGCGTGCCCATCTCCTCGATGATGCCTTGATGCAAGAACACTACTTGGCTTGACACATCTCGAGCGAAGCGCATCTCATGGGTGACGATCAGCATAGTACGGCCCTCTTCTGCTAAGTCTTGCATGACGGCGAGTACTTCGTTGACCAGCTCAGGATCAAGCGCGGAAGTTGGTTCATCGAATAAGAGCACTCTTGGCTGCATAGCCAAAGCGCGGGCAATAGCAACCCTCTGACGTTGACCGCCAGAGAGATTGGCAGGATAAGCGTCTTTTTTATCGGACAGCCCTACTTTTTTTAGAAGCTGTTCGGCTTCACTGATGGCTTGATCTTTTTTGATTTTTAGAACCTGAGTCGGACCTTCGATGATATTTTGCAATATGGTTTTATGCGGCCATAGATTGAAGTTTTGAAAGACAAAACCAACGCGCGCACGTAGATTCTCAAGCTGTCTATGATCTGCCGCTTGCATCTCGCCTGACTTATTGGCTTTTAGCATCAGCTCATCTTCACCGATACTGATACGCCCTTTAGTTGGTTTTTCTAACAAGTTGATACAACGTAATAACGTCGACTTTCCGGAACCCGACGACCCCAAAATCGAGATCACGTCGCCATCATAGGCGGTGAGCGATACCCCTTTTAGCACCTCTAAAGAGCCGTAGCTTTTATGCAGATCTTGTATATCTAAAGCGATGGGGCGAGTCGAGTCTTTGGCAATATCAAGCATGGTTAAACAGGTTTCCGATTGTTATGAATAAGGCTTTCAAGCAGCTTACTGAAGTAAAAGGCAGCGTATTGTCGCTTATAATACAGCAAAAAGGCAAATACTCTCTATTATTGGCCATTACTCCATAAATAAAGCCCAAATCACTGTCATAATTTGAGCTTTATTTTAACACTTTAAGCCACCTAGCGCTCCATTATCTGTAACGCCAATGACGCAGCGATATCCGTAACCCTTAATAAGTCGAGACGTGTTCCTCAGACTCAGAACCATCGAGGACATCAGCATCGTCTACCGTTGCTATAGCAATGTCATCATCGGCGCTCGCTACTGCAACGTCATCATTAACCATGGGATCATCAGAGATATCTGCACTATTGACGCCTTCAGTCACTTGCGCAACATCATCAACGCCGGTAGCTTCTTGCTCTACTTGCGTTTGCGGATCTAGCGTTGGATCCTCCTCAGTAGTCGCCGCGCCTTTATCAGAGCAAGCGCTAAGTGTTAATGTAAAAGCGGCCGCTGCGCATAACCCTAGTTTATAAGTCGATTTTTTCATATTTCCCTCGCTAATTAGTTTTACAAGATGTCACTCATATCAAGCTGTTAATACATCTAATATTTAACGCTTAGTATAATCAGATCTAGTAATGACTACCTTAGTAGTTGCAACACAGTTGTGTTAGAGACTCGTAAGACAAAGCCTTTAATGATCCATAATCGATGTTAAAAACGCTTAAATCGAAATTGCAAATGAGCGCTGTTCACAAATTCAACTTTACTCTAACCACAATCTGCTCTATGTTAAATAGCATAACGCTTTATCCTAAGTGAGAACAATAATTAAGACACTTGTTAAAGCACTGGATTTAGCCCTTATTAACGATATTCTTTACAGCCCTTTAGTTGGACTTTGCCTGTTTAGGCCTTTTTGCTCGTCTAAAACATTTATTCCAAATAACGATTCATCCGTAACCAAAAGGAAAACAATTTATGAGTCAAGCGAATACCTCAGATATAAAAGCTTATATGCAAACGGTCGGTAAGCAAGCGCGCGCCGCCTCTCGTGCCCTCGCGGCTGCCAATACTGGCGATAAAAACTCAGCACTTATGAGCATTCATGATGAGTTAGTCAACGCGAAAGCCGATATTTTAGCAGCGAACAAAATAGATATGGATAAAGGTGATAGCAATGACTTGGAGGCCGCCCTACTCGATCGCTTAGAGCTAAACGATGCTAGGTTCGATGGCATGCTTCAAGGTCTCAAAGACGTCGCCGCCCTACCCGATCCAATCGGGGAAGTCACTGATATGACGTTTCGCCCCTCCGGCATCCATCTAGGTAAAATGCGGGTGCCGCTCGGTGTGGTTGGTATGATTTACGAATCGCGTCCTAACGTGACTTTGGAAGCCGCTTCTTTAGCGCTTAAATCTGGCAACGCTATTATCTTGCGCGGTGGTTCTGAAGCTTTTGAGTCCAATCAAGCCATTGCTAAATGTATCCATAAAGGCTTGAGTGAAGCCGGTCTCTCTGAGCACAGCGTGCAAGTACTAGAAACCACTGACCGCGCGGCTGTCGGTGAGCTGATTACAATGACCGATTACGTCGATGTCATTGTCCCACGCGGCGGCAAAGGCTTAATCTCTCGTATTAGTGAAGACGCCAAAGTACCAGTCATCAAGCATTTAGATGGTAACTGTCATACTTATATCGATAGTGATGCCCAAGCTGATATAGCAATAGAGGTCAGCGTCAATGCCAAGACACATCGCTATGGCACTTGTAATACTATGGAAACGCTATTGGTCGATAAGGCCGTCGCCGATGAGATGCTACCGCAAATTGCGGAAGCTATCGTCAAAGCCGATGAAGCGATGCAGCTGCGTCTCGATGAGCAAGCGCAAAGTATATTAAAAGACAATGCTAAGCTTGACGGTCATCTCTCAGCAGCTACTGAAGAGGATTGGGATACTGAATACCTTGCGCCTATCTTAGCGGTAAAAGTCATCGATGGACTTGACGCGGCGATTGAGCATATCAATACTCACGGCAGCCATCATACTGACGTCATTATCACTGATAATTATAGTAAGTCGCAGCGCTTTATCCGCGAAGTCGACTCCGCTAGTGTGATGATTAACGCCTCTAGCCGCTTTGCTGACGGCTTTGAGTATGGTCTTGGCGCTGAGATTGGTATCTCAACCGATAAGATTCACGCTCGTGGCCCAGTTGGATTAGAAGGTCTAACCTCACAAAAATGGATCGTCTACGGTCATGGGGAGACCCGCGCTTAACATCTGCTTAAGCAAGCACTTTATCAGTGCTCAACTGGCTTTTAGCTAGTTACTTATCGTTTAATTTAAAGTATAATCCAAAAACAACGTCAGCCTAATCGCTGGCGTTTTTTATTATTTAAATTGATAGCTTTTTAGATTAAATAAATTATTGCACATACCTATAAAGAGTATGGCAAGCCGCAGCTATGAATTATACTGCTACATAAAGACTGATAACGGCTGTAACAGATACATCAGAAGAATAGGGTGTTGCTTCATTATCAATCAGTCCTATTATCGAGTTTACAACCGAAGTTTACGAGAAGGATTCATTTATGGAAATGACATTAAACGGTTATTACACCTTGATATTGGCAACATTAGTGCTATTACTTGGGCGTTTTTTAATCAAAAAGATCAAAGTGTTAGAGGATTTTAATATCCCAGAACCTGTGGTCGGTGGCTTGGTCGCCGCGATGATTGTTTATGCGCTCAATCTGATTTGGGGCTATAGCTTCAACTTCCATCAAGGGTTACAAACTGCAACGATGCTGATGTTCTTTGCTTCTATTGGCCTTAGTGCCGATTTTGGCAGACTCAAAGCGGGCGGCTCGCCGTTATTTATCTTTACAGTTGTGGTATCGGTATTTATTATTTTGCAAGATATCGTTGGCGTCGCTATGGCCAGTGCGCTAGGACTCGATCCGCTACTTGGCTTAGTGACAGGCTCTATCGCATTGACCGGTGGGCATGGTACTGCAGGCGCATGGGGCGTAGTATTAGAAGAAGAGTATGGCGTAGTCGGTGCCACCACTTTAGGTATTGCGGTTGCCACTTATGGCTTAGTCGCAGGTGGCCTCATCGGTGGACCTGTCGCACGCAAGCTCATTCGCAAGCTAGGCATTCGTCCTACCCAAGATGATCCTAACCCTAGTGATATCGAAAAGGTAGCCAGTTCACAGTCGCTGTATAGTACCAAGCACGATGAGGATGAGATTCTTAGCAGCAAAGAAATCTTTGAAAAACCTGATCATATCCGTCTGATTACCGCCTCTTCCACTATTGAGTCGTTAGCGCTATTTGCTGCTGCTTTAGCTTTTGCCGATATTATGACGACAGTGGCCGAAGATACTTGGTTCCAATTGCCTACCTTCGTTTGGGCGCTAGCCGCTGGGGTAATCATTCGTAACTCACTCACTATTGTCTTTAATTTCGATATGTTTGATCGGGCGATTGATGTCATCGGTAACGCCTCTTTGAGTCTATTCTTAGCTATGGCGCTCCTTTCACTGAAACTTTGGCAGTTAACTGATTTGGCCGGGCCTGTACTGATTATTTTGTTAGTACAAACGCTTATTATGGTGATCTATGTCTACCTTGTGACCTTCCGAATTATGGGCAAAGACTACGATGCCGCTGTACTCTCTGCGGGTCATTGTGGTTTCGGTATGGGCGCCACCCCGACGGCCATTGCCAATATGCAGGCGGTAACCGATCGCTACTTAGCTTCGCCCAAGGCTTTTTTGATTGTCCCTATGGTCGGTGCATTCTTTGTCGATATCGTTAACGCTACGGTACTGCAAATATTTACTCAGCTCCCCTTTATGTAGGTTTTTAAGTAAAAATTAAAATAAGTAGATATGAATAAGCCCCGATTGTATTTGTATGATTGGGGCTTTTATTTAAGTGTGGCAAAGGTTTCTTTATGTTTGGTATTACTGATCTTAGCGCTTATATTATTGGCTCCATTCTCATTATCTTACTGCCTGGCCCAAACAGTTTATATTGCCTGTCCGTATCGGCGGCACATGGCGTACGTAAGGGTTATCATACGGTCGCTGGCATATTCTTAGGCGATAGTATCTTGATGCTAGTGACCGTTTTAGGAGTCGGCAGCTTACTCAAGCTCTATCCTATTTTATTCACTACGATTAAACTCATAGGCGGCTTGTATTTATTTTACTTAGGCATAAAGCTGCTCATGGGAGCCTATCAAACCTTTCGTCATAGAGCGCTGTTAATGGACGCCAAGCCCAAACTGGTAGCTGCGCCCATTCACCAAAACTTCTTTAATCGTGCGCTGTTACTGAGCCTGACTAATCCAAAAGCTATTTTGTTTTTCTTATCCTTCTTTGTGCAGTTCGTTGAGCCCGCCTACCCTCATCCTTTTGTATCCTTTTTTATATTGGCCATCATTCTGCAAATCATTAGTTTTAGCTATCTAAGTGTGATGGTGTTTTCGGGTAAGACGTTATCACGCAAGTTTAGTCAGTCCCCGTTACTGATTATGGTCAGCATGAGTTTGACTGGGTTGTTGTTTGTCGGATTTGCTATGAATTTGTGGCTAGCGCAGTTAAGCTAGGTTGAGTTAAATAAGCTAGGTCGTAGGATATCGCCACGCGCACCATCAATATTATTCGTAGTATAAATGATAATAATGAGAAAATATTATGAGTAAGCACAAGCTTATTACTTATACGCCTAAGCCAACATATCACCATCAAGGGTAAAGGCGTGACCATTCCTACAACAAATTGCCAAACCTTATTTATACAAATAAAAAAACCGCTAAGCCAAAAGCCAAGCGGTCTGTATTCAATAAAAACCATTATTTATACTTTTTAATTTCACCACTCTTCACGCGAGCGACAAAGGATTGAATCTCTCTCTTCACAATTGGCATCAAGAAATATAATCCAATGATATTAAAGATGGCCATCGCAAACAGAGCGGCATCTGAGAAGTCGATAACGAAGCTAAACTGTACGATAGTACCGATAACGACGAATACTAGGAAGATAATTTTGTATATCATCTCACCACCTCTACCTTCCCCGAAAAGATAAGTCCAAGCTTTTAGACCATAATAAGACCATGAAATCATCGTTGAAAAGGCGAACAATAATACAGCTACGGCTAAAAAGTACTGGAAAATGGGGGCCGTTTCCATAAAGGCGGCACGGGTTAGATCGACACCTGTCAGTGCTTGCGTTTGCAAGTTTGCTGCTGTATTCACTCCAGATATAGTAATAACCAACGCCGTCATAGTACAAATGATAACAGTATCAATAAAGGGTTCTAGTAAAGCCACTAACCCTTCAGTAGCAGGCTCATTCGTTTTTACCGCTGAGTGAGCAATAGCCGCTGAACCAACCCCAGCTTCGTTAGAGAAGGTCGCACGTTTTAAACCTTGAATTAACGCTCCAATAAAGCCGCCAGCAACACCAGCACCGGTAAATGCTCCTGTGAAAATCTCACCAAAAGCGGCTCCAATAAGATTAAAGTTGGCAATAAGGACAATCACCGCCATGGTGATATACAATAAAGCCATAAAAGGCACGACTTTTTCAGTAACCGTTGCGATGCGAGGCATGCCACCGATGATGACCATGCCGACTAAAAAAGCCAAGCCAATACCAAAGAATAAACTGTAATCCGTTGGAATACTGAAGGTAGAGCTCATTACCGCAAAAGCTTGATTACCCTGAAACATGTTACCAGCACCGAAAGTTGCCAATATACACATGAGCGCAAAACCAACCGCTAACACTTTACCTAATCCGCCCATGCCACGTTCTGCCATACCGCGGCTTAAGTAGTACATAGGTCCACCCGATACAGCACCAGATGGCAGTATCGTACGGTATTTTACCCCTAGCGTACACTCTACAAACTTGGTAGCCATACCAAATAGACCGACCATAATCATCCAAAAGGTAGCCCCAGGTCCACCAATAGCCAATGCCGCACCCACGCCAGCAATATTACCAAGACCAACGGTACCTGATAAAGCAGTGGCTAAAGCCTGAAAATGGCTAACTTCGCCTTCTTCTTTGATAGCAGGATTTGGATCGCTATATTTGCCTCTGACAATATCTAGAGACAATCCTATCTGACGAAACTGAATAAAACCGAAATAGAAGGTAAATACCAATGCCGCAATGAGCAGCCAACCCACAATTAGCGGGAAGCTTACATCGCCTAGAGGCACTGAAAAGAAAATAAGATCGACGAACCAGCCAAATATATTGGCCATAAAGTTATCAAGACCCGCACCAAATGCGGCTAGACCTGAGGGTTCAGCTTCTAAAGCTGACGGTTCTGCTGCTCGCGCGAGAGTAGCGCTGAGTAGTAGCACTATAGCGACTAACGATTGGTTTTTCATAAAAATCCCTTTTGTAAGAATCACTTCATTGTGAATACTTAAGTCACAGCAATAAAACCAAAATAATGTATGTAGTTATATATTACAATTTGTATTAATATTATTAATAAATTTACATCATCAAATATATACTAATAAGATTGAACAAACAAAATATTTATTCATTTTTCTGATTACAGTGTGAACTCAGTTTTGAAAGTTATTACTCTTAAAAAGGGTGTAATGTTGCCCAGTCACTTACTATAAATAATAGTAATAAAAAAACCGCCTAGCAAAAAGCTAAGCGGTTGTTGATTTTTATAGATTTAGAAACGTCTAACAGCGTCTAAAAAGACCTATTGGTTTTTCTCATAAACTGGCTTTTTGGCGCAGATAGCTTTTACTTTTTCGCGCGTGTCACTGATCACTTTTTCATCACCGCGACTATCCAACACGTCACAGATCCAGTTTGCCACTTCTTTGACATCTGCTTCATCGAAGCCGCGAGTGGTTAATGCTGGCGTACCGATACGGATACCAGAAGTCACAAATGGCGATTTTGGATCATTAGGTACGGCGTTTTTATTAACGGTGATAAAAGCATCGCCAAGCCACTTATCCGCTTCTTTACCCGTCATCTCTTGCTTCACAAGGCTGATGAGCATTAAATGGTTTTCAGTACCGCCAGAGATGATTTCATAGCCGCGATCGATGATTACTTCTGCCATAGCTTTGGCGTTTTTGACCACTTGCTCTTGATAAGTTTTGAAATTATCTTCGAGTGCTTCTTTAAAGCAGACCGCTTTACCCGCGATGGCGTGCATCAATGGACCACCTTGGTTGCCTGGGAATACGGCAGAGTTAAGCTTTTTGGCAAGCTTATCGTCGCGCGACATGATGATACCTGAGCGCGGGCCACGTAAGGTTTTATGGGTAGTACTAGTGACCACATCAGCGAATGGTACTGGATTTGGATACGCGCCAGTAGCAGCAAGGCCTGCAATGTGCGCCATATCGACCAAGAAATAGGCACCGATTTCATCAGCGATATCACGGAAGCGCTGCCAATCAACCACTTGCGAATAGGCAGAGAAACCTGCGATGATCATCTTTGGCTTATGCTCGCGCGCTAAGCGATCGACTTCATCATAATCAATCAGGCCCGTCTCTTCAACTAAGCCATACTGTACGGCGTTGTAGTTAATGCCTGAGAAGTTGATATGCGCGCCATGGGTCAAGTGACCACCGGCATCAAGACTCATGCCGAGCACCGTATCGTTAGCTTCAAGTAACGCTAAGAATACTGCAGAGTTGGCTTGGCTACCTGAATGCGGCTGGACGTTGACGTATTCTGCGCCAAATAGCTCTTTGGCGCGATCAATAGCTAATTGCTCAACGACATCGACGTGCTCACAGCCACCATAGTAACGCTTACCTGGATAGCCTTCGGCATATTTATTAGTTAGATCTGAGCCTTGTGCTTCCATTACCGCTTGCGAGCAATAGTTCTCTGAGGCGATAAGCTCGATATGGCTTTCTTGACGCTGGCTTTCAGCTTCCATGGCTTCAGCAAGTTTTGGGTCAAATTCTTTTATAGAGATATCTTTAAACATAGTTATGTCCTATAGCATATTTTTATTAAGAGTGATAAAAAAGGGTTTAAAAATAGAAGGGTAAGCGATGAGTGCTGGCTCATGATAAACCTAAAATAAACTCATGCTTGGTGACGATAATTCAGCATTCATCTTGCAGGTCTTATCCTACTGAAATTTTGCTGTGATTTGAGTTTAACATGAAACCAGATAAGGTAAATGCAAAAACTCACTTTGCGCTGAGTAAATGAGATGTTTTTTAGACTATGAAAAAAGAAGTACCAAAGTAGTAGGCTTTGATGGGTTGCTAATTTAGCTTACTAAGCACAACCTCCTCAGTTCTTAAATCCATACTACTAAAATTTGCTCAGCGCCTAGCATTCATCAAGACGAGATAAAAAATCCGGCAAAAAAGTTTCACTAATCAATAACCTTCTACCGTACCAATCATAGCGGGTTTGGCGCTGCCATCCTTGCTCAGTATAGGAGATAAAGCGCTGATTGGGTAGCGTCCGGCGGCGCTTAAAGAGTACGTAACCGATGGGAGTACCTTTTAGCTGTTGTAAGCGCTTGGCTGAGCCTTGCAAACTAGGTAGCGGAAAAACGCTTTGCGCCCACACCCAGGGCTGGTCACTATCGCCATATAGTTTCGCTTCGCGCACCCAAGCCAGTATCGGTCTGTTGTACTGCTTTGCTGACATGCCTAGTTGCTTTTTTTGCGTTAAGCTCAGTAGCCGATAGCCCTCAAAACAGCGCTCTACACGCAGAGGTTGACCTGACTTTGCCTCTAACACGGCGGTCAATGAGCCTTCGACATTGAGCCAAGATGATAGCGCAGCCGGCGGTGAGACTGAAGAAGGAGTATGAGCGTTAGAAGAGTGACTTGGCATAGTTAACAAAATTATTGATTATTACAGATATAAAAACAAAAAAACCCTCAATACCCTAGTATCCAATAGCAAAGTAGAAGGGAGAGTATAAGGGATGGCGATTATTGCTCACTATCAAAGACCGGCATATTGTCAGCATTGAACGGCAGAGCCTGATGCGCTTGTTGACGATACTGTGCCATGCGTTGCCGATCCTCCATACAAAAATTGCTAATCGCTGGAATAAAACGCTCATCATAAATACGATGTAACGAGTGGGTCGTCGTCGGAATAAAACCGCGCACTAGCTTATGCTCGCCTTGCGTACCCGGGTCAAAATACTGCAAACCTTGTTCAATAGCAAACTCTACGCCTTGATAATAGCACAGCTCAAAGTGCAAGCTGTCATAATCGGCAAGCGCGCCCCAATAGCGCCCATAAAGCGTTGAATGCTCGCTATCAGGCTTATCGTAGAGAAACAAACTACTAGCGATAATCTCATTGTCGTTGTCATATGCGAGCGCCAGCATTAAGTGCTCAGGCATACTCTGAGCGAGCGCCATAAAAAATTCTAATGTCAGATAAGGCTGCTGACCGCGCACCGCATAAGTCATCACATAACAATGATAAAACGCTTTCCAGTCACTATCAGTAATATCGCTACCGCATTTGCGTGCACAGACGATATTTTGCTCAGTGACTTTACGGCGCTCGGCACGAATAGTTTTGCGCTTTTTCGCTCTTAACGTCGCTAAGAAACCATCAAAATCAGCGAAAGGCTGAGCGTCAGCAGTCAGGTTTTGATTTTGCCATAAAAACTGACAGCCCTGACGCTCAAGGATAGGCAAAGATCGCTTATTTTTTTGTGGGGAGTCTGGTGGTTGTCCTTGTATCTGCCTATCCTCTTCGCTAGCCAGCTCTTTGGCGCTATCATGGATAATCTGCGCAATCTCTTGACTTGATGAAGCAGCTATAGTTGCAAGCGCAGGCTCAGCAAAGAGACAATGCCAGCTAGACGCCCCCACTTGCTGAGCAATATCATCTACCCCTTTGATGGCGGTCTGTATTATTTCAGGCGTTAAGCTCCGATTTGCCGCTAGCCATAGACGTTGCCCGGTAATCGGTGTATAAGGCACGCTCGTCACTAGACGCGGATAGTAATCCAGACCGTAATGCGCGTAAGCCTGCGCCCAAGAATAATCAAACACAAACTCGCCTTGGTGATGACCTTTAACAAAGACAGGCATTACCGCGATAGGGCTGTGCGTATCATCCTCATAAACACTAATATAAATCGGCAGCCAGCCTGCTTTTTCACCGATAGCACCAGTGTCACTTAGCGCCTGCCAAAAGGCAAAAGACATAAACGGCGTGTCAGGCGCTTGCCAGTCCGCTTGGGTTTGCCAGCTCATATCACCTACTAGCGCATACTTTAAATTCATGACACCTACTATTATTGTGTACTAAGTCACTATTAGCCTAACAAACTTTGATAAGAATGCGGTTAAAATTTGCAAATTCTAACGGCTATTCTTTATGCGATTTTTAACAGCGAGTTAGCCTTGATGTTCATTGAGGAATAAAGAAGCAGCCAATGCTAGAGCTAGCAAAAAGATGTTTTTAATACTGATGACTGCTAGAATAAGGCTTTTAACAGTTTAATATAATTCTAAGATATGAGATATTAGCAATCATACTATCCCTAGTTCATTTTGATACATTGACATCGCCTTGAATTTATAGTTTATCAACGCAATGCATCATCTATCATTGATTTTGGATGGCTTGACTATCGCTTAGCTGTAGCTTGACTATAACCGTCAAAACATTAACTGATTCTGATTTTTTATAAAAACTCTCAGTAGAATCAAAATTCTTCAAGAGACCACCCGCCAACTTGTTACTCTAAAATCATTTATTTAAAAGCATAGCCGCTGTTAATTCAAGGCCGAAGGTAACTCAAAGTGGAATACTACTACCAAATATAAAATTGCCAAACTTCACATTTATTATTAATAATTACTCAAAGGAATAACCACTATAATGTCAAAACTAATTTATACAAAAACGGATGAAGCACCGGCACTAGCCACCCTCTCCTTTCTACCTATCGTCAAAGCTTTTGCTAATACCGCAGGCATCGACGTCGAAACCGCCGACATTTCGTTAGCAGGGCGTATTATTGCTTTATTTCCCGATTTTTTGATTGAAGAGCAGCGTATTCCTAGCGCTTTTCAAGAGCTACGTGAATTGGTTAAAACGCCTGGCGCCAATGTTATTAAGCTGCCTAATATCAGCGCTTCTATTCCACAGCTAAAGGCGGCTATCAAAGAGCTACAAGATAAAGGTTACACCTTGCCTAACTATCCGGATCATCCAGAAACGGATAAAGAAAAAGACGTACGTATTCGTTATGACAAAATCAAAGGCAGTGCGGTCAACCCGATCCTGCGTGAAGGTAATTCAGATCGCCGCGCGCCGAAAGCCGTCAAAGCCTACGCTAGGCGTCATCCGCACTCAATGGGCGCGTGGAGTCCTGACTCGAAGTCGCACGTTGCTACTATGGATCATGGCGACTTTGCTGATACAGAGACTTCAGTGACAGTTGACCAGCCGACAGATTATCGTATCGAATTTACTAACGATAACGGAGAAATCACTGAGCTAAAAGCGCCAGCGCCCCTACTCGCAGGCGAAGTGATTGATGCAGCGGTACTGCGTCACGACGCCTTAGTAGCGTTCTTAAACGAGCAAGTTAAAGACGCAAAAGCAAAAAATGTGTTGTTTTCCTTACATCTAAAAGCCACCATGATGAAGGTCTCTGACCCTATTATCTTTGGTGAAGCGGTAAAAGTTTATTTTAAAGAGCTATTTGAAAAATATGGCGATACTTTTAAAGAGCTAGACGTCAATGTCAATAATGGCTTTAGTAATCTACTCACCAAAATAAAAGAGCTGCCTGCTGACAAACGTCAAGCTATCGAAGATGATATTGCAAATATCTATAAACACAATCCTAGTCTGGCAATGGTTGATTCAGAAAAAGGCATCACTAACTTGCATGTGCCTAGCGATGTCATTGTCGATGCCTCCATGCCTGCGATGATTCGTAACTCAGGTAAAATGTGGGGCACTGATCATGAGCTGCATGATACCAAAGCCGTCATTCCTGATAGTAGCTACGCTTGTGTCTATGATGAGACTATTAAGTTCTGTAAAGAGCACGGTGCTTTTGATCCGGCAACGATGGGTTCAGTACCGAATGTCGGCTTGATGGCCCAAAAAGCAGAAGAATATGGCTCGCATGACAAAACCTTCCAAATCCCATCTTCAGGTAAAGTGCAAGTGCTAGATGATGCTGGCAACGTACTTACTGAACATCAAGTCAAAAAAGAAGATATCTGGCGGATGAATCAGGTCAAAGACGCGCCGATTCAGGACTGGGTCAAGCTCGCCGTCACTCGCGCTCGTGCCAGCAAAGTTCCTACTATTTTCTGGTTAGATAAAAAACGCCCGCATCATGCCGCCTTAATCAAAAAAGTAGAACGCTATCTAAAAGATCACGATACTGAAGGCCTAGATATCCGTATCATGCCGGTGCGTGAAGCCACGCGCTTTACCTTAGAGCGCCTAAAAGCAGGCAAAGATACCATTTCAGTCACCGGTAACGTGCTGCGTGATTATCTCACTGACCTGTTCCCAATTTTAGAGCTTGGCACCAGTGCCAAAATGCTCTCTATCGTGCCCCTTATGAATGGCGGCGGTCTGTTTGAAACAGGTGCTGGTGGTTCAGCGCCAAAGCACGTGCAGCAGTTGGTTGAGGAAAACCATTTACGTTGGGATTCTTTAGGGGAGTTTTTGGCATTAGCAGAGTCGCTTGAACATTTGGCTATTCATGAGGACAATGATAAAGCGCAAATACTGTCAGATACGCTAGATACCGCGACAGAACAGCTACTAATGAATAATAAATCTCCCTCACGCAAAGCCGGCGAGCTTGATAACCGTGGTAGCCACTTTTATCTAGCGCTATACTGGGCAGAGGCGCTAGCAGCGCAAAATGATAATAGCGAGTTAAAACAGACCTTTACACCGTTAGCCAAAGCCCTCACTGATAATGAAGACGCCATTGTCAAAGACCTCAATGAGGTGCAAGGTCAAGCTGTTGATATCGGCGGTTACTATCTATTAGATAAAGAACGGGCTGAAAATGTCATGCGCCCAAGTCAACTTCTAAACGACATCATCGCCTCGATACCGTAGTTTTAAAATGGCTTTGAGCTTATAACGATTAAGCTTAGTAGTACTCTTTCAAGCTCATCATTTAAACTATTTGCATGGATAGTTTCTGATATGAGCTTAAGACGTTTTATTTTAGTCTCGTTATGGTAAAAAATAGTCGTGTCGCTGTTGTTCTCTGTGGGCTAATGTTAAAATTAGCCTTAAGCTGTTCAAAATGAGACCCTTGCTGATCATTTAAAAGGATCAATTAGAAGGATCAATCGATTGGAACTGGCTATTTATTACTATCTTTGAGTATTGCTTTCGATTGTTAGCTTATCCGTATTATCACTTTGATAAATGAACCACTTACCGCCCTACCCGTTTGCCGCTGTCTTTATTTTAATTCGCAAACAGCTTTTATTTTTATAAGAATCAAACGCTTAATGACAACCAAAAGGAATAAGAGATTACAATGTCAAAAATTATATATACAAAAACCGACGAAGCCCCAGCGCTAGCCACCCTATCATTTTTGCCTATCGTTGAAGCCTTCACTAAAACCGCAGGCGTCGAAGTAGAGATGAGTGACATCTCTGTTGCCGCGCGTATCTTAGCTGAGTTTCCTGACTATCTTGACGAGGAGCAGCGTGTTCCTGATAACTTAGCGGAGCTAGGCCGTCTCACGCAAGATCCAAACGCTAATATCATTAAGCTACCAAATATCAGTGCCTCTGTTGGTCAGCTAAAAGCTGCTATCAAAGAGCTACAAGGTAAAGGCTACGCGTTACCTGATTTTCCAGATGAGGCAGAGACAGAGGAAGAAGAAGAGATTCGCCGTCGTTATGGCAAGGCTTTAGGTAGCTCAGTCAACCCTGTACTGCGTGAAGGTAACTCCGATCGCCGCGCGCCAAAAGCGGTCAAAAACTACGCGCGTAAACATCCGCACTCGATGGGCGAATGGAAGCAGTGGTCACAGACGCACGTCTCACACATGCATGGTGGTGATTTCTACGCCGGTGAGCAATCGATGACTTTAGATAAAGCGCGCACTGTACGTATGGAGCGTGTTACTGACGATGGTACGGTTCATGTCTTCAAAAAGGGTCTAGCTTTGCAAGATAAAGAAGTCATTGACCTTATGTTTATGAGTAAAGAGGCGCTGCTTGAGTTTTATGAGCGTGAAATGGAAGACTGCCGCGAAGCTGGTATCTTATTCTCATTACACGTCAAAGCGACGATGATGAAAGTCTCGCATCCAATCGTCTTCGGTCATGCGGTCAGAACTTATTATAAAGACGCTTTTCAAAAACATGGTGCGCTCTTTGATGAGTTAGGCATCAACGTCAATAACGGTATGGCATCACTTTACGACAAAATCAAAGAGCTGCCAACCTCTCTACAAGAAGAGATTGAGCGCGACTTACATGCCTGCCAAGTGCATCGTCCTCGTCTGGCGATGGTCGACTCTAATAAAGGTATCACTAACTTTCACTCACCTAGCGATGTGATTGTTGACGCGTCTATGCCAGCGATGATCCGCTCAGGCGGTAAGATGTGGGGCGCGGATGGCAAAATGTATGATTGTAAAGCCGTGATGCCTGAATCTACTTTTGCACGCATCTACCAAGAGATGATCAACTTCTGTAAGTGGCATGGCAACTTTGATCCTACTACGATGGGCACAGTACCAAACGTTGGCCTTATGGCGCAAAAAGCAGAAGAGTACGGCTCGCACGACAAAACCTTTGAAGCCGCCGATTCAGGTACCGCTCGTATTGTTGACGAAGAAACTGATGAAGTGCTCATGGAGCAGTATGTTGAGAAGGGTGATATTTGGCGCATGTGTCAGACCAAGGATGAGCCAATCCAAGACTGGGTTAAGCTTGCTGTGCGCCGCGCACGTGAGTCAGATACGCCGGTTATCTTTTGGTTAGACCCATACCGTCCACACGAAAATGAGCTGATCAAAAAGGTCAATATGTACCTAAAAGATCATGATACCGACGGTCTGCATATCGAAATTATGTCGCAAGTTCGTGCCATGCGTTACACTTTAGAGCGTGTCGCTCGCGGTCTCGATACTATCTCAGCTACTGGTAATATCCTGCGAGATTACCTGACTGATTTGTTCCCTATCCTCGAGCTTGGTACTAGTGCCAAGATGCTCTCGGTAGTACCGCTCATGAAAGGTGGCGGCTTGTTTGAGACCGGCGCAGGGGGCTCTGCTCCTAAGCACGTGCAGCAGCTGGTTGAGGAAAACCATCTACGCTGGGATTCATTAGGTGAGTTCTTAGCCTTGACTGAATCTTTAGAGCACTTAGCCAAAAATGATGATAATGCTAAAGCGAAAATACTAGCAGACTCATTGGATAAAGCGACTGAAAAACTACTACTAAACGACAAATCGCCATCACGCAAAACTGGTGAGCTTGATAACCGTGGTAGCCACTTCTACTTAGCTAAGTACTGGGCTGAGGAGCTTGCAGCGCAAGATCAAGATGCGGAGCTAAAAGCTCAGTTTGCACCTCTAGCTGAGCAGCTTGAAAATAATGAACAAGCGATTGTTGAAGAGATGAATGAAGCACAAGGCAAGCCTGTAGATATCAAAGGCTACTACTTAGCTGATGAAAAACTAGCTGAAGAGGCCATGCGTCCGAGTAAGCTATTTAACGAAGCTATTGCTTCATTATAATAGTGATTAATAAGTCGCTATAACGCTAGTTGAGCAATATAGAACGCTTAAATGATAGCCACACCTCAATGGTATAATACTGTTGAGGTGTTTTTTATGGCAAAGATTGATAGTATGACTATCTCTAATCTTTAATTAGGAACACTCCTCTCATGGCCACCTCAAGCTTAGTGCTTTTTAACAAACCTTATGGGGTACAAAGTCAGTTTCGTGATGACAGTAATAATAACCATATTACCCTATCGCAGTATTTCACCGATAAGTCACTGCGCGTCGCCGGCCGCTTAGATGCCACCTCGGAGGGTCTGTTAATTCTGACTAGTGATGGCCGTGTCAATAAAGCCATTACCCAGCCGCCTAGTCAAAAAAATTTTAATAAAGATAAATATAAACAAGGTAAAACTTATCTAGTGCAAGTGGAAGGAGAAGCGAGCCAAGAGCAGCTCGATAAGTTGACAAACGGTGTCTTACTAAAAGACGGTATGACGCTACCTGCGACAGCAAAAATGGTCGCAGAAGACGAGCTACCTATTGAATTGTGGCAACGCGATCCACCGATACGCGAGCGCAAAAACGTTCCGACTTCGTGGCTGATGCTGACGATCTATGAGGGCAAAAATCGACAAGTCAGGCGAATGACCGCACATGTGGATCTACCTTGCTTACGCCTTATCCGCTGGTCGGTAGCCGGTTTTGACTTAGGGTCATTGGCGAGTGGAGAATTTGTACGGATTCATCTCAATACTGAGCGCTGTCAGCAGTTAGGGATTAATGACTAACAGGCCGTTATTCTGTTAAGAAAACAGTAGTTTTATCAAGGTTGCCACAAATACCTTAATCATTATGAAATCGCTCTCTCAAACTCTCTAGATTTATCTGTTAAATCTGCTAGTATTTAACTACCGTTTTCTATGGTTACGTTTGATCCCGCCGGCTTATGTTAAGGATTACTATGATACTGTCATCGCGTTTTAGCGCTTCTCTCATCAGCGTTGTGGTAGGGTTTGCCCTAAGTGCTTGTCAGCCTGCCTCTGACCCTAGCGAAACAACAGCCGAGACCACGGATACCCCGATAGTCACGCAGAACTCGGCGACTCAAGATGATACTGATGAAGTAATAGTAGTGGATGAAACAGACGAGAGTATGGTCAATAGCGAGCAGATGACGGAGGACTATACTAAGGCAATGACTAGAATGAATAATGAGATCATGATAGGCATAGTTTATAACGATCCAGATACCGCTTTTGCCAAAACCATCCTTGCTTTGCATCGCGGCGCTATCAGTATGGCGGAGCTGCAGCTCAAATATGGAACAGACAACGAGCTCAAACTACTGGCTCAAGAGATCATCAAATCTCAACAGCAAAAGATTGATATCAGTAACAAATGGCTAGCCAGCCACCCTGATATCCCTAATCCTAAGCCCAATACTGAAGCCATGCAGCTCGACTATGCCGACATTGTAGCTTCTATGAACTATAACATCAGAATGGGTACGGAGTCTCCTGCCGCAGATTTAGCTTTTGCGCGCGGAATGCTTGCTCATCAGCAAGCCATATTACAACTTGCGCAAGTACAGCTTAGATATGGTACTGATGTGGAGATGCGCCGACTGGCGGTACAAATCACTAGAGATCAGCCGCGTATTATACAGATATTAGAAGACTGGCTTGCCAACAATGCCCCAGTACCAGAATCGGTAGAGAGTCTAGAGCCAGAAGAACATGGCGATACTATCAAACACGACGAGCAAGAATAACAAGCAAAGACAACAAGACCACTGGTAAGCAGATAGCGGTTAGCTACTAAGGCATAAAGCTATGACTTACTAACCGACATTAAAACCGTAATGCCAAAAACCTCCAGATCGATGATAAGACTTTTACTATGAGTAAAAGTCTTATTTGTTATTAAAAACCAAAAACGATTAGTCCGATAAAACATCCAGCCAAGCCGAAGCTGTCTTGTCAGCCTCTTGTTCAGCGCTATCTGTATTGACTAGCGTCAAGCTTATCTTGTGCGGAAATGCTTGTTGACCCTGAATAGCAGTATCGGCGCTTTGTTTTGGCAGTATCGTCATCGTCATGAGCTCGTCGCGGCGGAACAGATGACAGCTCACCGGTTGATTCAGAGGACTAAATAGCGCTAATTGCTTACTGGTAGCCTTGATACCGTCAATGGCGACGATGATATCATTGGCTGAGATACCAGCCGTTGCCGCAATGCTACCGCGCTGCACGCGATTCACTTTTAGCCCTGTAGCCGCCTCGCTACAGCGCATGCCCCAAGGGATGTTTTTGTCTGCCGTTTCTATCTCGTTCTCATGCCAGCTGATACCATTCGCGCTTAGCAGCGTCTTAATAGGTAACTCTTCGACCCCATTGATATAGCGCTGCTCAAAATCCTGCCACTCCGCCTGTGACATAAACCCACTAATCACTGCTCCCATATCGGCGCTACTGATACCGATACGCTGTTTATTGTTTTGTTTGGCTTGCTGATAAAAGGCTTTGACGACATCAAATAAACGATAGCGGCCATTCGTTTTTTGTTGCAGCGTTAGATCCAAACACAGCGCGACTAAAGCGCCTTTATTGTAGTAACTAATACCAGCATTACCAGTATTTTCATCACTACGATAAAGTTTAATCCAAGCATCAAAGCTCGATTCGGCAACACTTTGATTGGCGCGGCCATCGGTTTGATAATAGTGGTTGATCTGCTCCGCCAATAGCTTAAGGTAGCTTGGCTTATCGATGACGCCTGAGGCTTGTAGCATAAAATCGTCAATATAAGAGGTAAAACCCTCAAACACCCAAAGAAGCGGGGTGAAAGCTTCACGGCGTAAATCCACCTCCATCATCACATCAGGGCGCACGGTCTTCACCCACCACGCATGAAAGTACTCGTGGCTACATAGACCTAAAAAGCGCTGATAATCAGGGCTTGGCAATACTGGCTCATCACCACTTGGCAGATCGTTACGCGGCGTAATCAAGCTCGTTGAATTAATATGCTCAAGGCCACCATAATCTTGGCCGCTGGCGTAAGTCATAAAGGTATAGTCACTAAAAGGCGCATCTCCTAACCAGTTCAGATAGGTCTGACAAATCTGGGTGACATCATGTTGCAGACGCCCCATATTGGCATTGTGTCTGCCAGAGAGATAAAAGCTATGCGGCAAGGTTTGATGCTCATCGTCTTGAATAATAAAATCAAAGGACTGCTGCAGCGCAATCTCAAACGGATGATCAATCATCTGATAGTAATCGTCTGCCTGTAGGCCATAACCGTGATGATTATCTAGCTGTAAATGGCTAGCTTTAAGACCACAAGCTAACACCACTTCACTTTGGTTAGTCTCATTATTATCTATAAAGCTATCAGTTGTGGCATCATTATTATTGTTAGCTATAAAAGCGGCTGGAACTAACAAACTGACTTGTACAGGCGACAGCTCTTGCCCTGCTACTGCCACCGTTAACGAGGTGAAATTACCATAGAGACGCTGCTGATCGACATAAGCGCTACGCACGGACAAATCATAGCAGTAGACTTCGTACTGCACTTTTATTGCCTGTCCTGCTGTTACCTCTGGTAGCTGCCAGCTGTGCTTATCTATTTTTTGAGCACGATAAGATTTTGTCGGCTTATCTGCTACTATCTCATAATGGACCGCGGTAATATTACGCGCAAACTCACGCATCAGATAACTACCGGGAATCCATGCCGGCAACCACAGCTCAGGGCTATCCATAGTCGCCGTAAAGCTCAAGGTCACATCGACTAAATGCTCATTAAAACGCGCAAAATCTAAGCTATAGCTAATAGTAGCGGTATTATCGCTCAAAGCAGTTTTTTTATTGTCCAAGCTTTCAGTTAAATGGTTAAAAGTAGTAGCGGTCATAATCTCTGCTTATTATCTTGGTAGTATTTATAGTTATGGTAGAAGTCCTTGCGCAAAAACGCAACGGCTAAAGCGTATGCTACAGCTAACAATAGCTCAAACTCAAAGTAATCTAGACCGCAAATAGCATGAATATGCGATAAATCCTCTTTTTTTATGCATTTTGCCTTGAAAGTTATCATAACCATCTCAATTAAAGAGGCTAACTGCTACAGTTACTCTAATTAATAGTGAAATTAACAGTTTCTTTTTAACAGTTACCTTAATAAACTGATGATAATTGATTATTGATATGGCTCTTTAGCTGATCGACCTTTTTAGGTTTATTACCTCCAAATTTAATTTTATAACGATATTCAATTTAGGATAATTTATGACTACTATCGCAAAAGATACCGCCGTCAAATTCAACTATACGCTAAAAGATGATGAAGGCAATATCCTTGATCAGTCGCCAGAAGGCCAACCTCTTGCTTATCTTCATGGTCATAGCAACATCATTCCAGGCCTTGAGCAGCAACTAGAAGGCAAATCTGCTGGCGAAAAAGTCAATGCAGTCGTTGAGCCTGCTGATGGCTACGGCGAATACCAAGAGCAAGCGGTACAAAAGGTACCTCGCGATAACTTCCAAGGCGTTGATGACATTCAGCCTGGCATGCAGTTTCAGTCAGAAGCGGGTGGCCAAGTGATGCTAGTGACGGTAACTGATGTCAACGATCAAGAAGTTACTGTTGATGCTAACCATCCTCTAGCGGGTAAGCGTTTGACTTTCGATGTAGAGATTCAAGAAGTACGCGCTGCTACTGAAGATGAGCTGAACCACGGCCATGTCCACGGTGCCGGCGGCGTTGAGCATTAATCTGCTATCAGCTTTTTATAGCTGAGTTATTCTTTATAGCTGAGCTATAAAGCGCAAGAGCCAGTAGTTATTATACTACTGGCTCTTTTTCTTTGTAGATTCTATTTAAGGATCTAGCTTTATCCAAACGTAAAAAGACTGCATAGTGACGAGCACTATACAGTCTTTATTACTTAACATCCTTGTTAATATAACGTCATATCTAATCCCGAGATATATCGCTATTCAGGCTTATAGCCCTATCTTCCTTGATCAGCAGTCCATCCCTGACGCAATTCATAAACCATCTATCTTATAACACCAATCCCTAGTGTAAATAAACAGTATCAACAAACTGTGCAGTGACACTATAATCGCAAATTAGACGATAATAAGTAAGACGTCTAAGCGTCAACGCATGTAAGCATATGCTTACATGATAGAGATGGGCTTATAAACTCTCCGCTGGACTAGCTACAACAGTGGGCTCAGCGTCTAACATGAGACGCGCCGCTTCAAAGATATACACCTCGTCTTCTGGCAGCTCTGGACGCTCACTTTCTTTCATTTTACTACGCTCTTCAAACTTCGCATCCATCGCTGCTTGATAGGTGTTCCAGTTAGCATAAGGGCTAGAGCCAGTCGCTATTTGTCTTCTATTCTCAGCTTCTAAGGAGCGCTGCTCAATCAGTTTCATCTTGGCGCGACGCTTGTCAATGTCTAGGGCGATAGGTTTTTTCTCGTCATCCATGTCTCGAATATCATTAAGCGTAGATAAGTAGACAAATTGAGGATTTTTTTCTTGACGAATTTTGGATTGCTGATTCAAGGTGGTTAGCATATCAGTGCTAAACTTACCTTCAGGTTTATACGGGGCGGTCTTGATAGTATCCCATGGTAGCGCATTCTTTTGCGCGCGCTCACCAAAAGTGGCATCATCATAGATATTGACGAGCTCAACATCTGGTACTACGCCTTTATTCTGCGTACTACCGCCGGTGATACGGTAAAACTTACGCTGAGTCAAAGTCGCTGATCCTAATGCGAGACTATCTAACTGAATCTGCGCTGAGCCTTTACCGGTAGTAGTACTACCAACGACCAAGCCGCGGCCGTAATCCTGAATCGCTGCGGCAAAGATCTCACTCGCTGAGGCTGAGGCTAAGTTGGTAATAACCACCAGCTTGCCATCGTAGAGCTGCTTGCCACCATCATCATCGCGATAGACTTGGATGTTGCCGCGGTTATCACGGATCTGAACCAAAGGCCCACTTTTGATAAACAGCCCAAGCATCTTAGCGACTTCGTCTAAAGATCCGCCTGGATCGTTACGTAAATCAATGACTAAGCCATCGATATTTTGCTTATTGAGCTCCTTGATAGCATTTTCGGTATCGATGCTGACGCTACGGTAATCCTCGCCATTACGGCGCGCTCTATAGTTTAAATAAAAGCTTGGTATTTCCAGTACACCGATACGTTTTAGTACAGCATTACTATCCTTCGCGCCACTAGCATATGGTACCTCAACGACGCGCTGAGTCACTCCCGACTCTTCTTGTTGGATAATATCTCGTACTACCGTAATGGTACGGGCACTAGCATCAGGGGTGTTTGGCTGACGCAGCTTTAGGGTGACCGACGTACCGCGCTTACCACGAATGAGACTTACGATCTCGCGAGTGGACCAACCGACCACGTCGGTCATAGTTTTGCCGTCTTCAGCGATACCGATAATCAAATCGTTTGGCTTGATTTGTCCTGTTTTGGCAGCAGGGCCCCCATCGACTAAAGTAACAATGCGAGTATAATCTGGATTTTTGCGATCAGGGCGAATAGAGACGCCGATACCTTCTAGTTGCAGGCTTGATTGAATTTGTAGCTCGTTGGCTTGAATTGGGGCATAATAATTGCTGTGCGGATCATAAGTGAGCATCGCGGTATTTAAGATAGTCTCCATGATCTGGTCATCTTTGAGACGCTCCATTTGGCCTTGTTGTCTCGATAAGCGATTGAGTAAGATCTCGCTTGGCGTGCGCTGATCATCACGAACCAAATCTTGACCAAGAGTAATATCAGGATCATCTAAGAAGACTTTTTCTTTCGCCTTTTCACTTTCTTGACCTAAAGTAATACTCATTAGCTGAAACTTCAACTGACGCGCCCAATAATCGCGCTGAGCTTTTTTGCTTGTGAAATGAGGCAGCTCTTCACGGTCAAGAATAATCGTCTCATCACTGGTCAAATCAATATCAGTTTTGAGCATCTTTTTGGCCATCTCAAAATACTCATTAGAGCGCTTGCGATAGCGCTCAAATACATCAACCCCGGCTGACAAGTCTCCGCGCTTAAGACGATTACCAAAATCATCAGCATATTTTTTCTTAAACTCATCAACATCAGCTTGCAAAAATAGCGTATGGTTCGGGTCTAAGCTATCGATATACATATCTAAGATATCGCTACCCATCTGAGTGTCGAGCGGCTGATTTAGATAATGACTGCGATCTAATAAAGCGGCCACTTGTCTAGTGGTGATTTTTTGCTCAGGGGTTTGTACGAAACTTCCAGTATCAGTGTTTGCCACTGCCGTACCGTAGCTTTGCGTCATAATAGCGCCGACCACGCCAATTGAGGCAATACTTAATAACCATTGTGCGGGTTGTTTTTTCATCATATCTACCTAGTTGTCTTAGGGGGTATCTGAGGGGCTGTATAGCATTCATTTATGGAACTGACAGAGACTATTTTTGAACGACTTGTGGCTACCAATTCACCGACCACTACCATCAGTTTATTATCAAAAATCAATCAATATTATCATGATTTATTGACCTGCGCTGTCTCAATCTGTATGGGCAAACTTTCTATTATATTTATATACTCATTTATAAACATTGTGGTGAGATTAACTGAGTGGTTAAGTTATAACTGTAGGATGATTACTGGCATAATGGTCTCACACTTAACCTTTACACTTATATATACAACTTAATATATACCACTTAACTTATATCACTTAAACCAGCGAACGTAGGAATTAAATTCAGCATAAGTCTCAAAAGACTGAGTTTACAATAAGTGATATAGCGATGAATACTACTTTAAAAAGCAGTTTGGAGAGCAAAGTATGTACGGCGTAATAATGACAGATGTTGGTAGCAGTGTATTAACAGCTGATGATGTTAGCTTGATTGAACAAGCTCAGGTAGGCGGGATTATTTTGTTCGCTCGTAATGTCGTTGATGCAGCGCAAGTACGACAGCTATGCGATGACATACGCTATTATAATCCTGATATCTTGATCGGCGTTGACCAAGAGGGCGGCCGAGTCGCAAGACTGCGTGATGGCTTTACACCACTACCGGCAATGGGGAGGCTAGGCGAATTATTTGATCAAAGTCCTAGCGAAGCGCTAAGCGGTGCCTATGATTGTGGCTACTTGATGGCCGCTGAAGTCTTAGCCGTTGGTATCGATTTGAGCTTTGCCCCGGTGTTAGATACTAATAGTGTGAGTGAAGTTATCGGTGATCGCAGCTTCCACAAAGACCCGCAAGTTATCACCGCCTTAGCGACCCAGTTTATGCGCGGAATGCGCGCAGCAGGTATGGCAACGACCGGCAAGCACTTTCCAGGTCACGGCGGAGTTGCCCCAGATTCACACGTTACTGAAGCTATCGACACACGCTCCCTCGATGAGATTATGAGTCATGATATGCAGCCCTTTGCTCAGACTCTACCTTGGCTCGATGCCTTGATGCCGGCGCATGTAATCTTCTCTCAGGTAGATAACAGACCTGCAGGGTTTTCTAAGGTTTGGTTGAAGGACATCATTCGCGATCAACTAAAGTTTGATGGTGTGTTATTCTCCGATGATTTATCGATGGCAGGCGCGCAGGCCGCAGGCGATGTCAGCGATCGAGTGCGCGCTGCGATCAATGCTGGCTGCGATATTGCTTTGGTCTGTAACGACCGAGTAGCAGCGCACGAAGCGGCAAAAGCAGCACAAGACTTACCCTACCCTAATCAGCAGCGTCTTAAGACGATGCGCGGCCAGATTCCTGAATGGCGAGGAGATTTGAACTCTACTTGCCAGCAGTTTGAGCATTGGCAACAAGCTAGGCACAATGTTATGCAAACTTTTTTTAATATACAAACGCCAAGCGCAGATGGTAGTCAAATGCAGGATAGTAATAATTTAGACAACCCCAATAACTTGAGCGATTTAAGAGACCCTACTGATTATAAATAAAACTTCTGCAAATACAGCCTAGTGTTAATTTTAAAACCTTTATTAGAACATAAAAAAACTGCACCTTTTAAAGATGCAGTTTTCTTATTTTTATACGCTTAATACTGTATATAGCTATTGATAGACAGTTACCAATGTCCGTTTACTGAGCATTAGGATCTAGACTAGTCCCTTGGCTTGGATCATCACCATCTGGCAATACATCATCATTATTATTGTCTAACGGGTTTAGATCCGGATCTGCCATCGTACCATCTGAATTCAACATACGATCATCACCATCTACCGTAATATCGTCGTTATTAGCATCTAATGGGTTTAGATCAGGATCTGTCATATCACCAACTACGACACCATCAGCATCAGCGCCCATGCTCTCATCATAAACACTAAATTCGATACGGCGGTTACGAAAGCGACCTTGCTCAGTAGCATTTGTCGCGATAGGATCAGTCTCGCCCATGCCTTTAGTCATAAGCTTACTGGCATCTACCCCTTTAGAGACTAAATACTCTTTTACAGCATTAGCGCGTTCTTGTGACAGTTTCATATTATAAGCGTTAGAGGCTAGTTTATCCGTATGGCCAATAATCATCAGCTCTACATCTGGAGTTTCTGTGATCAATTGGGCAGCTCGATCAAGATAAGGCTTGTTCGCATCAGGAATGATCGCTTTATCAAGCTCAAAGTTAATAACCTGTAAGCTTAGGGCGCGAGCCACATCTCTTGGATCTGGGTTTTCGCCAAGATTATTCATCGCGGTATCAGTAGCCACTAAGCTATTATCAATCTCACCTTGTAGATCTAGCGGACCTTCGGCGCTCACTGTCATTCCAGGAGCTGCAGCTTGCAAGTCATTGACTAACTGATCGAGTACCCCTGCATCTGCGGCGTTAACGATAATCTCATCACCTTTGATAATCATATTAGCGTCTGGTACGCTTTGGAAAATAGGCAATATCGAAGACAATTGCGCGGCGGCTGGCATGTCAGCTGCAAAGCTATCATCAACATCAGCGCGGCACTTGTCAGTCTCAGTACCAAAAGCATTAGATAGCACATTCATCACGTTAGTTTGTAGCGCTTCATCACCTACGTTCATGCGGCAAGCATATAGCGTGTTCGCTTCACCGGTAGCTAACGTCAGTGAGGCCGGCTCAATATCAGCAGCGACGACGGTTTGCTCATCGGTCACTACCTCTTCAGTCGCCACTGGCGTAGCTACTGGAGCTGGGTCTTCTTGACACCCTCTAAGTAGCGCCCAGGCTAGAGCACCTAATATAATCAGACCGATAATAGGTAGCAGCGCTTTCATAAAGCTACCACTTTTCTCCTCTTCACGAACTAGGGGCGCAGTGCTTGTGGTGTTAGAGATACGCTCACCAGCCGGGGCATTAGCAATCATGCCGGCAGGAATAACCCCTGCCGCCCATGCCGGAATGTGATGCTGATAAGTAGATAAATTATCATTCAAAAACTGTGGTACAGGGGTAGTACCTGCTAAGCTTTTGATTTCATGAAAGGCTAGTGGTGCTGCCATAGCAACTAGACCACGCGACGCTGTCGCATCGACATTATGTTGAGCTGCTAGCTCACGAGAGATTTGGTCACGGTGGCTACCGTCCGTCCACACTCTATCGTAGAAACCTTGGTCATCTTGAGCGATGTTTTCGTTAGCAAAACGCCCATAAGTGTCCTTGTCCGCTAAGCGCGCGGCAAAGATAGCATAGAACTGCTCTAGTAGGTTTCGTTTTGCAGGGTCGTTATCATCCCCAAGTACTGCTGGAGTAACCGTGCGGGTTAAATGACTGATGATATCCATAAGAAGCTCTCTCCAATTATTATGATTTAATTTATAAAAATTATATGGTCTAACTTATCTTTATTAAGCTAATCTTTATTAAGCCAACTGTCCTTGAAATTTATCGTATTACTATTCATCACGATTGTATTACTATTTATCATGTTGGTAATAGTCTTAATATCAGCATTTCTCAATATCATTATCTTGAGTAACAATGTGGAATATTACGGTATGGCTATTTAGTTTTACTAAAGACAGTATAGGAGTGTGAGCCTATATATCACAATAAATGCGCTGTTGTACAAATGATACAATAGGTAATGTTTCAAGTATGACGCGTAACTTTGGTGACCATTTAGCGGAATTAGTTTACATTGTAACGACTAAAATAAGTCTCACTATCAATTAGCGCCTATACTCGATTCAACTCGAGATTCGTTATCTAAACGTTCAGCAACGATGACGCTATTGGCTAGGTCGTCTACTTCTGCTGTAGACATACCGCTTATCGTTCCAGTATTAGCTATAGGGTTAGTATCTAGAGTAGGATTAATACCATTATAAGTGCTGTTATTTGCATTATTGTTTATGTTGCTACTGACATTATTATTGGCATTGTTCGCATTATTGGCATTGGGATTAGCGTTGTTGTTACTGAAACTGCCATTGTCCTGCGCTTCATTTTGCCATTCAAAATTATTGGCTAATAATGCTTCCTGCTCGCTTGGTGGTGTCGGACTTTCTATAGCACTAAAACTAGCATTAGTCGTTAGGTTAGCAGTGGGCGCCAAAGCACGCATATCGGTTAGCAAACGCTGTGACAAACTCTCATCAGGCGACTCTATGGTGATAATGTCATTCTGTAATTGTAATCGCGCAAATGGTGCAGATTTCAACAAGGTAAAAAGACTCGGTAGCAGCTCGATATCAATAGCAGTAAGGCTATCAGCAACGCCTGATTTTAGCTGCACCTCACAAATACTCGCTTGTTCACCAAAGCTCCTCACTAATGCTTGGCTCAGCGCGTCTTGTAGAGTTGCACTGCCAGCGATGCCGTTACAAGTATAAAGGCGGCCACCATTATCAACGGCGATCAGTAGCTCAGTTGGCGTCAGCACCGCAGCGACTGGTTCAGGATCAGTGATTACCATGTCCGGCTCTACGCTTACTGGCTCATCTGTAGTGGTTGTGCTGATATAGTTAGGCTGAATCACCAATACCCATACTAGTGCCAAAGCGGCTATCGCGGCGACTATTAATAATAAACGCCACCATAAGTCATGTTTATTATTACGCCTGCGAGTACGCCTAAATTGACTATGGCTGTGGCTATGAGCGCTATCAACAATGGCAGCATGCGGTGCTGCGTCGTTTGGATTACTAGTAACTACTTTAGCCATTGTAGACATGGGCTTGCCAGCTTCTGTCGTTATAGCAACTTCATCAGAGTTTAAGTCACTACGAAGGCTAACAGAATCTGAACTCCTACCCAAAGCCGAAACAGAGTCACTGTCTATCAGTACTGATTCCGCCCAAACCGGCAAATAATAACGAATCCCTGATTGCTGCTGCTGTAAAAACGCCGGTAAAAACTGGCCATCCGCTAGTATTTTTAGCTCATGATAAGCCAAGGCGCTCGCGCTAGTGATTAGTGCTGCCGTAGCCCTCTTATCAAGGTGATGGGTCACAGCTAATTCATCGATAATGAGCTCGCGCTTTTCTGGGTCTTGCCACAACTGACTGAACAAGGAGCTAGCTGCTGTATTCGCTGTTGATAGTTCAGCAGCTGTCGATATTGCTGAGGTTAAGGGTTCAGCCTGCGCGGTAAGAGGAGGAGCTTGTAATAGCTGAGTATAAACCTTAGGTAGGGCCAAACGCACAATCAGTAGTGCATAAAACTGCTCTAAAAGACTGATATGAGCAATATTATGCTCCGCTCCTAGAAGCGGCAGGCTGACACTCTGCTCAAGCTGTTCGATAATAGTCATAAAGTCATCTTTACTAGAATTAAGAAAATAGTGATAAACGTTTAATTTAGAAACCACTAAGATATCATTGCTATATCGTTGTGATACTATTGTGTCTTGCTTATAAAATATAATTTGTATAGCTATGTAAATTCAACTGACAGATAATTGTCCTTTAGCATTAAAGACCTTAAAATGATGTATATATTAATGATAGCTAGAACGAATTAAAAAAAACAAGAAAGATTTACTGCGCTTTTATGATGAATGATGAGTTTGTTTTATGTGCTGACGACTATATACTTTATGACATAAGTTATGCTGATTAGCCTTAATAAGCCGATGTCAGTGGTTATCATTTACTTATTATTAAAGCATAATTTTTTGGTATCTAATCGTTTTTTGCTTAGCCATTTTGGTATTGATTTTTAGTGTCGTGTATCTGACACTTACTCATATTTTTATCCATCAGGCGTTGCCTAAGGATTGTGTTTTGCTAAATCATACCACTCTTATTATCCTCGTTACGGTGATTGTCAGCTTATTAGCTTGGCAAAACAAAGCCCTGTTTAATCGGCTTATTTTTTATCCACCAGCAATCAGCGATGGTCAATGGGACCGCTTTGTCACTCACGGTTTCATTCATGCAGATAGCATGCATTTGTTATTCAACATGTTTACCTTGTACTTTTTTGGGCGCGCCATTGAGGGTTTATATCAACCCTTTTTAGGGGGCTTTGGGTTTATCGCTTTTTATATCCTCGCTATTATAGTGGCGATGATACCAAGCTATCTTAAAAATAAAAACAGCGCCAGTTATCTAAGTCTAGGAGCTTCGGGCGGGGTGTCTGCGGTACTATTTGCCTACATTTTGTTAGCGCCATGGGATATGATTTACTTATTTGCTATCGTGCCTATCCCTGCTATCTTGTTTGCAGTGGCTTATGTGACTTATAGTATTTATGCCAATAAGCGTGGTGGCTCCAATATCAATCACATGGCACACATGTGGGGCGGCGCTTTTGGGGTAGTTGCAACTATCATCTTAGAACCGCGGATACTACCCCACTTTATTAACGCTCTCCTCTCGCCTGGCTTTTAGAATAAAGCATTTGGGTGTGAGTTATTTTATCGTAAGCTACTTTTTAAGCAAACCACTTACAGTAGACTTGTTTAATTGAATGACAGATAAATTAAATTAGCCGTTATGATTATAGATATTATTGGTGATATTCATGGTTATGCAGATAAACTCACTGGGTTATTGACTCAGTTGGGCTATGTGCATAACGGTAAGTATTATGTACCGCCTGCCAATCATCGAGCCTTATTCATTGGTGATTTGATTGACCGCGGCTCGCAGCAACTACAGACGCTAGAGATTGTCTTTGCGATGCTCGATGCCGATGTCGCTGATGCCGTTATGGGTAATCATGAATACAATGCGCTAGCTTTTGCTACTCTTGATCCCCATAACGAAGGTCACTATTTGCGCTCGCATACTGAGCTGCATACTCGCCAGCATGAGTCGTTCTTAGCAGAAGCGCCGTTTGACTCTGTAAGCCACCGCTATTGGCTTGAGCGCCTCTATGAGATTCCGCTTTGGCTTGAGACTGATTACGCTTGTTTTGTCCATGCTTGCTGGGATGTCGATAGTATGGCGGTACTCAAGCCCTTGCTGACAGCTGATAACTGCTTAACCAAAAAAGCGTTAGTCATGACCTCGCAGCAGCCTAGTTTACATTTTGACGCCTTAGAGCGGGTATTAAAAGGAGTGGAAACGCCGTTGCCTGATGGTTTAGTGATGGTCGATAAAGAAGGCACTGAACGCTCGCGAGTACGAGTACAGTGGTGGCTAGATGAGCTCAACAAAAAGACTCTTCATGAAGTAGCGCGAGCCCCCAAATCAGGCTTGGCGCAAATTCCAAAAGATGCGCTAGCTGAAAATATCGACTTTGCATTAAAGACCGACAAGCCTATATTTGTAGGTCACTACTGGCTAACTGGTGAGCCGCAGCTGCTGAGTCCGCAAGTGGTCTGTATCGATTATTCAGCCGCAGTCGATAGTGGCTACTTGACTTGTTATCAGCTCGATACTAAGCAGCCATTGCCGTTAGATAATGCTAATTTTGTGCAATATCGTCATGAGTAGATGACTTATGATCCATAGCCAAGTTTATTAGCATTCATAGAGTAGAGAATCTTATCACTTATATCTGCCAGCTTATTATAAAAACTTGTCTTTACGCCAGTAGGGAAACTTTTGTATGATGGGCTTTTTGAGGATATTGCATCATGAGCATACCATCTAGCGATCAACCAAGCCCTATTGACTCCCCAGCCGGTCAGCCTAAAGTTGGCATTATTATGGGTTCGCAGTCTGATTGGGCGACCATGAGTGCGGCCGCACAGCTATTAGCGGATTTCGATATTGCCTTCGCTTGTGAAGTAGTCTCCGCTCATCGTACGCCAGATAGATTATTTGACTATGCCAAAAGTGCCAAAGACCAAGGCTTACAAGTTATCATTGCAGGCGCAGGCGGTGCGGCGCACTTGCCTGGTATGTGCGCCAGTCAAACGTCCCTACCCGTATTGGGTGTACCGGTGAAATCCTCTATGCTCAGCGGCTGGGATAGCTTGCTCTCTATCGTACAAATGCCAAAAGGCGTTGCAGTCGGCACTTTAGCCATCGGTACCGCTGGCGCTTACAATGCCGCGTTATTAGCTATTCAGATACTAGCACTGCATGATGAGGCTATCGCTAATAAACTACATGAGCTCAGACAGCAGCAAACACAGACCATTCTAGCTAGCCCAACGCCTGGTATCATTAATAGCTAATCTTTACGATAAATCGTTAATAAAACGCATGCCTAAAAACAATTAACTATTTGAAAAGTTGCTTTTTCAGTCGTTTCACTTGATATTTATTATCAGATGCGTTTAACTAAACCTAAGGTGCCTATAACGATAGCGCACCTTTTCTTATTCCTACTCTGAGCTAAATAACTCACTTTAAATAGTTAGAAAATTTAAACCCACTGTACTCACTGTACCTACTGCCAAATTAAAGAGCCTGTTATGACCACCGCTAATGCCTATCCTACTTCTCAAACTATTCGTACCATCGGTATCTTAGGTGGTGGCCAGCTCGGCATGATGCTCGCTGAAGCTGCTCTGCCACTTGGCTATCAATGTGTATTTCTGGAGGACAACGCCGCTTGCCCTGCTAGCCTTTACGGTACGGTCTATCATAGCGAGCAGCTAGAGGACTTTATCGCTGCTGCTGACGTTTTTACCTTAGAGTTTGAAAACACGTCGGCAGAAACGGTGCAGAGGCTCGCTACTCTCGCAAAATCAGGCAAAAATAAAGGCATGTTCCCGCCTCCTATTGCTCTAGATGTCGCGCAAGATCGCCTAAAAGAAAAGCAGATGTTCAATGAGCTGGATATCGCCACAGTGCCGTTCATGGCGGTCCAGTCATTAGTAGAGCTACAGCAAGCTTGCCAAGACTTAGGGCTGCCTATCGTCCTTAAAACCAGTCGCGGCGGTTATGATGGCAAAGGTCAATATGTCATTAAAGAGGACAGCGACATTAAGGCGGCTTGGCAAGCTCTAAAAGATGCGGTATCGGGCAAAGGTAGTCTGACGGCTACGCCCGCACCGCTGATCGCTGAGGGCTTTATCCACTTTAGCCGCGAGGTTTCTATCATTGCAGCGCGCGGACAAGAGGGAGAGGTGCGCTGTTATGAGCTGGTGGAAAACCACCATCATCACGGTATATTGGCCAAGACTCGGGCGCCAGCTGTCGGCACGAGCCACTTATTTCCTAAGGCAAAGGCTGCTATGACTACGCTGATGAATCATCTCGATTATGTGGGAGTCATGGCGCTCGAGCTCTTCGTCAGTAAAGACGCGCAAGGTCACGACCATCTGCTAGCCAACGAAATCGCTCCGCGGGTGCACAACTCCGGACACTGGAGCATCGAGGGCGCGATTACTAGCCAGTTTGAGAATCATATCCGTGCGGTTGTTGGTTTGCCGTTGGGCGATACTGATAATATTCATCCAGCGATTATGGTTAATGTCTTGGGACAATACCCTAACATCAAGGACGTACTAGCTATCGATGGGGCGCATTATCATAGCTACCATAAAGAAGAGCGTGAAGACCGTAAAATTGCGCACATTACCCTAATGCCGAACGATGTGGCTGATCTGGATCTTGCCTTAGCTAAGCTAGTCGCGGTGCTACCTAACAACGTCGGTCTAGATAAAACCACAGACTTAGCCGCTAAAACTAAAGAATCAAGCTTAGAGGCAGGCGCTATAAGCGCTGATAAGACACAAACAACGTCAGAAGCTAGTGAGCCTAGTGATGCTGATAGCAGTCCTATAACTAAAGAAACTAACCCTAAGGTCAAAAAATAATGCAGATCTGGGTGGATGCCGATGCGGTGCCGATCATTGCTAAAGACTTGATTATCAAGACCGCTGAGCGCACGCAAACCATGGCGATATTTGTCGCCAATCAGCCCATTAAGCTGCGAAAATCACCGCTGCTACTGATGACAGTAGTGCCGCATGGCTTTGATAAAGCCGATGACTATATCGTTGAGCAGATTCAAGTAGGCGATTTGGCTATCACTAGTGACATTCCTTTAGCTAACGACATACTAGAAAAAGGCGGGATGGTTTTGACCCCGCGCGGCATAGTTTATGATAAAAACAACATCAAGCAAAAGCTCAACATGCGCGACTTTATGGATACCATGCGCGGTACGGGGGTACTGGAGCTACAAGAAATGAGCGGTCAAAAGCCTTATGGCGAGCGCGATAAAAAAGCCTTTGCCGATGGCCTTAATCGTTTAGTGCGCTAAAACTTAGAGCGAGTTTTTACATTACTTGCTTGTTTTGCAAAGCGTATACACTCTGCTACTAAACACTATGCAATAGGCACCTAAGCTAACCCAAGATATTAGCTATTTTTGTTATGCTAGTTTTAGTTTCTTAAAATACTTGAACTTAGGATACTTAAACATTGAAAGTAGAATGCAAGATTTTAAGAAAATCAATCAATAATAATAGGACTGTATATGAAAATTTTAGTGATAGGTGCCAGCGGCCGTGTCGGTAGTGATTTAGTCAAACAACTGTTAGCCGAGAATCATCAAGTCATCGGTACGACTCGTCAAGATGAAAAACTGTTCTCTGATGACAATTACTCTCAGCTAGATTTAGATATTATGGCTGATAAAGATAACATCCAGCAGCAGCTAGAGGATGGTATAGAAGCCGTATACTTTGTGGCAGGTTCCGGCGGTAAAGAGATATTAGAAGTAGACTTGCATGGCGCGGTAAAAACGATGCAAGCGGTGCAAGATAAAGGTATTAAGCGCTACATCATGCTTAGTACCGTGTTCTCGTTGGACACGAGCAAGTGGGATAATGAAGGCATTAAAGATCTAAAAGGCTATTATATCGGTAAGCACTATGCCGATCAGTGGTTAGTTGATGATAGCAGCCTTGATTATACTATCGTGCAAGCAGGCGCGCTAAAAGAGCGAGCAGGTACAGGTAAAATTGCTATCGATAAAGATGAAGCCGGTGAAAACGCTATCGAAGATGTCGCAGCGACTTTAGTTGCGGTACTAAATGCGGATAACGCCAATAAAAAAGTCTTTAACATGCAAAATGGTGAGACGCTTATCAAAGAAGCGATTGCAAGCCTATAAGCTCTTAAATAAGCCTAAGATAAAACCAGTTCAACAAAAAAAGGATAAGTTATTTAACTTATCCTTTTTGCATTTACGCCAAACCACTTGGCAAAGCGATCACCTCTGAGAGCTTGTCCGCGCCAGTGATCACCATCAGTAGTCTATCTACTCCTAACGCTATGCCGCTGCATGGCGGCAAATCATCACAAGCCGCTAGTAAGAACTCATCTATCGGCATCTGCGCTAAACCATGGGCTAAGCGCTGCTTATTGTCCGCCTCGAAACGTTCCCTTAAAGCCTGCCCATCTGCCAGCTCATCATAAGCATTAGCAATCTCAATACCATCGATATAAAGCTCAAAGCGTTTGGCGATTAGATTACCTTCTTTATCGAGGCTCGTTTTCGCCAATGCTGCCGTGGCTGGTGGATAATCGATAATCAGTGTGGGCAAATCATGACCGAGCTTAGGCTCAACGAAATGGCTAAATAACAGATCAAGCCAGCCTTGGCGACTTTCTGCGCTATCTGCAGAGAGTGACTCTGGCGTCGCGACATCTATGTTAGCCAGCCCTTTATCTTCTGCTACCGCTTTTAGGGTCTCAAGGCTAGCGCTCAGCGGATGAATACCGACATGATCCATAAAAGCATCGATGTAACGATAATGATTCATAATGACCGGATAGCCATACAGCGCTTCTAGCAGCTTGCCTAATTCTTCAGCCAAATCGTTCAAACTATAATGCGGCTGATACCACTCTAGCATCGTAAACTCGATATTGTGCCGCGAGCCGACCTCATTATCCCGAAACACTGAGCAAATCTGATAAATCGCCACTTGCCAGCTGGCTAGCAAACGCTTCATCGCAAATTCAGGAGAGGTATGTAGATAAAAGGGACGCGGTTTATCTTGATAAGTGACCCGAGCAGCAACCGACTGCAAAAAGGTATCGGTATTTGCCGCTTGTGAGAGTACCGGCGTCTGTACTTCTAATACTTGACGCTGGGCGAAAAACTGGCGAATCGTCGCTAGTATCTGCCCGCGTCTGCGCGCCATGTCTAAGGTCATGGTTGGAGCATAAGCGGGCTTATTATCTGACATATCTCTACTCATTAATCTTTATTACTGATCGCCTACTTTAGGTGCTCATCAATAGCGTTTACGGGTTACTATTTGCTGTTATTTATAGCTACTTTACTTGGGCTATGACTGCCATTCCCGGCGCAAATGATAGTCGCGCCTGAGCTGATCAAAGTCACTACCACTCACCCGCCCATCTGCCACTTTTGCGCGCAGCTGCTCATCGTCTTGTTTGATATCGTAGAACTTGCTCAGTTTATCAGGATCTGTCTTGAGCTCTGACCATAAATAGAGATTATCAGGAAGCAAACTGTGCATAGACTGAGAGGGTGTGACCTTGAGCGCATCGCATAGAGCGTCATAGATCATTTGCGTACCGCGGAGCTTACCTTCTAAGCTGTAACCGGCGATATGCGGCGTGGCGATAGCGAGCTTGTCGAGTAATGATTCAGTCACTTGCGGCTCATGCTCGAATACATCGAGCACCACTTGCCGATGGCTATGCTCAATATCAGCGGCTAGTGCTGCGGTATCTATCACAGGCCCGCGGGCACTATTAATCAGTAACGTAGCCGCCGGCATTTTCTGCAAAGCTGCCATATCGATGAGATGATAAGTAGGATAGTCGCTAGCTTCTTTATCCGTTAGAGGCACATGCAAGCTGACGACATTACTTTGTAGCACCTGCTCAAAGCTTGCATTATTGAACTTCGAGGCCGGTAGTAAAGGATCATAACCCAGTACTTGCCAGCCCAAATCATTGGCATATTGCGCCAGCGTCTTGCCAATATTACCTAAGCCGATAATACCTAGCGTTATGTTCTGTGACCAGTACTCTGGCCGCAAAGTCAAAATCGCGGTTAGCACGTATTGGGCGACTGAATGCTTGCTAGAGCCTGCTGCATTAGCAAAGCGAATATGGCGTGTGCTCAGATAGGCTTGATCAACATGATCGGTGCCGATAGTAGCAGAGCCTACGAATGTTACGCTATGATTATCTGCTAGTAGCGACTCATTGATGGGCGTTACTGAGCGAATTAATAGTACCTCAGGCTGATGCTCAGCGAGCAAGTGCGCATCAATCTCACGCCCTGCTACGCGGATAATGTTGACCCCTTGCTGAGTGTTTTTTCCAAGCGTCTGCGCATTAAAAAACTCATCGAGGCTTGCAATATTACTATCGGCAATGATAGTCAAGGTACCAATCTTGGCTTTAGTATTGGGCATGGTTAGGCCTCTTTTGAAATAGTCGGTATAGGTTACGGCAAAAGGTTCTAAGCCATTGGCAATTAAGCGGTGCCCAGGCTACAGTGCTAGCTTTGACTTCTGTTATCCGGCTTATCTGCTAGGGAAACAACACCATCGCCTGACAGTACCACATCTTGCGACGCAAAGATCTCGTTTTTATGATTAGATATCCACTCTCGCCATACTGCTAGGCCTATAGCTAATACCACTGGACCGATAAACAGGCCAACAAAACCAAAGGCTGTCAAACCGCCTAATACGCCGATAAAAATAATAATAAAAGGAATCTTAGTAGCGCCGCTAATGACGATAGGTCGAATCAAATTATCGACCCAACTGATAACTAATATCCCCCACAGCGCCAGACCAATGCCTTCTGTGGTATGACCTTGACTTAACAGCCAAATAGACACTGCTCCCCAAGCAAATGGCGTACCAAAAGGAATCAAAGCCACGATAAAGGTAATAATGGTTAAAGAAATAGGACTAGGAGAGTTTGAAAAATAGTAGCCGATACCTGCGAGCAAAGCTTGCGCCAATGCCGTTAAGCCAATCCCATAGACTACCGCCTGCGTCGTGGTACCGACAGAGTCGATATATCCATCGATACGATTACCGATGATATTACGCAGCGCCTGTCTGATCTGACGCATCAGGCTATTACCATCGCGGTAGAAGAAAAACAGTGTCATCAATGCCATACCAAGCTTTGCTAAGCTACTGAACACTACATCAAATGCCACTTTACCATAGTACAAATGCGACTGTATCCAGGTCCGGAACGCTTCAAGCGCGCTCTCAGGATCTTTATTGATACTCCAAAGGATATCTCTAATCTGCTGACCAATCACCGGTAAGTCTTTGATCGCGTCTGGCACATCTAGATAACCTGCCTTCACGCGGTAGATGATGTTGCTATATAAGCTGACCGCTTCTTGCTGCAAGATAAACACCCCAACAAGCAAAGGCACGCCTATAATCAAGCTAATGCTAACCGTCATAATGCCGGCGCTGACCCCTGAGCTGAACTGAGCCTTTTCATTAAAAAACTTATAAATAGGAAAAGTAACGTAAGCTAAAATGGCCGCCCATAGCGCTGGTATAATAAAAAACTGTATCACCTGAAAGCACAAAATAAACAATACCACTAGCAGCGTTATAGCCAGCAAGCGCTGAATAATAAACTCTTTTGTCCAGTTTTCAATCATAGCTATCAACCAAGAAGGCACCATAAAAACCGCGAGATTTTTATCGTAGAGTGTATAAATATAACGATATGGCGCCGCTAAAAGGGATGGCGCTCGTAAAGACTGACTCAATCAGCCGTATTTGCTTTTTCACGCGTAAGCACTACTGATAGTTATTAATGAATCCACTAGCGCTATTTCAGACAAAGTGCAACTTGAAGATACTATAAATAGAGTGATTATTAATAGATATAGTAAGTTCAGTATAAAAACGATAAAGCGGGACTGAGATGAATTTTACGCAGCCTCTGTCTGTGCAGGCACAGCACGCCAGGAAAATTTGTACCAGTTTCGCGTTGAAATATAATGTATCTGTTTTATTTAGAATCGACTATCACTCGTAATCAAAGATAGAATCCTAATAAACTAGTTTTACTTGCTTAAAGCTAAATCCTTTTAGTCACAGCAAGAAGGAGTAAAAGCCCAATCGTCGATGGCCATTATGCAGCAACCCTTTATAGAACAGTAATAGTATGTTGTAATTTTTACTTACAATTTTATGCCTAAGGTTGCTCAAGGCTAAAGATAAGCCGCGTTTTTAATGAAGGACCACTCTCTGGTAATAAGCCCAACTAGTCAATAAACCTGACTCAATTCATTACCCTTATAATGAATACTAGTCAGTCACTTACTGAGCTAAATGACCGCAGCATTCTCGTAGGCTTGGCAATTGATGTTATACTAAAGGCATTGTGCTCGTGTTTTAACCGCTATCAAATTACTACTCGATAAGATAGTTTTTAAATATTGTGGCTAGGATTTATTCTGTATTTGGATCTAGTATTTTAGATTGCTAAGGTTTATTTTTAACTATTTTAGCTTAGCAGTTTTACTGATAAATAACAGCCCTAACCTTAAGTGCTACTCAAAAAAATAAGAATTTATTTACTTTATTTTGCTCGACTTATAACAACTCACTACTCAGATAATATATCTATAGGAAAATAACAATGTCAAAAGACAACAACACAAATTCTGCTGATAAAGGTAGAGTTAATAATACTCCTGCGAATGCTGATACAGTCACCAATAATGCCGCTGACAGTGTCACTTTTGCGTTAGCACAATCGCATTTTTTGGTCGGCGATATCAATGCCAATACCGATAAAATGCGCAAACTGGCTATCGAGGCTCGCGAACAAGGCGCGGATGTCATCATTTTTCCAGAATTAGCATTGCTTGGCTATCCGCCGCAAGACTTATTATTGCGTCCTAGCCTCTCAGGCCGAGTCAAAAACGCTTTATCGGCGCTCAGTGATATTGAAAACATCGTAATGATCGTGGGCTACCCTCATGTCGATCATCATGGCACTTTTAACTCAGCAGCTATCTTGCATAATGGTCACCAAAAAGGCTTTTATCACAAGCAAATCCTGCCAAATTATGGTGTATTTGATGAGCGCCGTTACTTCGATAAAGGCCGTAACCAGGTTTTGTTTGACTATAAAGGTCTCACTATTGGCCTGCTAATCTGTGAAGACTTATGGGAAAAAGCGCCTATCAGCGATCTCAAAAAACAAGGTGCTGATCTGGTCATTAGTCTCAATGCTTCGCCTTTTGAGCTTGATAAGCAAGATAACCGTAAAGCCATGCTAGCTAAGCGCAGCAGCGAGCAACAGTTACCGATTCTGTATCTCAATGCTGTCGGCGGCCAAGATGATTTGGTCTTTGATGGCGGCTCGATGGCGGTGCAAGCCGATGGCACTATCGCTCACGAAGCGCCAAGATTTATGGATCAGCTCTTGCTAGCTAGTTTGAATGTCAATACTGCTACATTTAACACGCAGCAAAAAGCTCCGTTGAGCCTTAGCCGTGAGTCTGAGATGTATCAAGCCTTAGTCGTCGGTCTACGCGATTATGTCAATCATTCAGGATTCACTGGCGTGATTATTGGCTTATCAGGCGGTATCGATTCAGCGTTGACCTTATGTATCGCCGTTGATGCCTTAGGTGCTGACAAAGTCTATGCGGTGATGATGCCTTATGAGTACACCTCAAAGATCAGCTTGGAAGACGCGCAAGCGCAAGCTCGCCGCTTGAATGTCTCTTATACCGTCTGCCCGATCTTCGATGCCGTCGAAGGTATTCGCCACACTTTAGCGCCTCTATTCAATAAGTCACCGGCTGATACTACCGAAGAGAACATCCAAGCTCGCGCTCGCGGCGTTATCTTGATGGCTCTATCCAATAAGTTCGGTCATTTAGTGATTACCACAGGTAATAAGTCTGAGCTGGCAGTAGGCTACTCAACCTTGTATGGCGATATGGCGGGCGGCTTTGATGTGCTAAAAGATGTCTACAAATCACAGGTTTATGACTTAGCCAGTTATCGCAATCGCTTGGAGGACACGCCCGTTATTCCTGAGCGCGTCATTACGCGTCCGCCATCGGCTGAGCTGCGTCCTGATCAAAAAGATCAAGATAGCTTGCCGGACTACGATACTTTAGATGCTATCTTGACACTTTATATTGATGAAGATATGGGCTATCAAGAAATCATCGATAAAGGCTTTGAGGCAGAGCTAGTCGCCAAAACCATCAAAATGGTAGACAATAGCGAATACAAGCGTCTGCAAGCGCCAATCGGTACCAAGATTAGTCATAAAGCCTTTGGCCGTGAACGCCGCTATCCGCTGGTCAATAAATGGTCTATCAAGGGCTAAGCGCACTTTTAAAAAATAGTCGTCTCACTTTTATCATTAGCTGGGTGCTTGCCCAGCTTTTTTAGTTTTTATCGATAATTTTTTATTTAGTTCTTATTTACCTCCCTCTTATTATCATTGTTTTCTCTTTTATATCCGAGTACGTCATGAGCTTGCTAACTGCTAGTGTGTTTATCTTTATCCTAATTGCGCTGAGCGCTATTGTCTCAAGCTCGGAGTTGGCGCTGGCCTCCGCCCGTAAGATCAAGCTACAAGTCATGGCCAAAGAAGGTGAAGTACGCGCCCTTGACGTGCTGGCTATGCAAGAGCAGCCCGGTAGCTTTATCACCGTTGTACAAGTCGCACTAAACGCAGTGGCTATCCTAGCCGGGGTTATTGGAGAGTCAGCCGTTAGTCCTTATCTACAACATTTATTCGGCAATGAAACTGCTGCTTCTGTCGTGTCTTTCATAGTCGTGACGAGCGTGTTTGTCCTCTTTGCCGATCTAATGCCCAAGCGTTTGGCTATGTCCAACTCTGAAGCTATCGCGGTAAAAATGGTCCGGCCGATGATATTTTTGATTTTTATTTTCAAACCTATTATTTGGGTGTTCGATGGCGCAGCAAACTCGCTTTTTAAGCTCATGGGAGTGTCAACTATACGTCAAGATGAAATGACTTCTGAGGATATCTATGCGGTAATGGATGCAGGAGCAGAGGCTGGTGTTATCAAGCGGCAAGAGCACCACTTAATCGAAAATATCTTTGAGATGCAAGAGCGTACCGTCACCTCAGTGATGAATCCGCGCGAGCACATTGTCTATTTCGACACTACTACTAGCACCGAAGAAGTCGTTAGCGTGATGATTAAGCAGCCACACAATAAGTTTTTGGTCTGTAAGGATGATGATTTAGAGCATATTGTTGGCTATGTAGAATCGCGTACCTTTTTGGCTGCTGTGCTAGAGCAGCAAGAAGTCTGCTTGCTGGATAAGGCGCTGATAAAGCCGGCGCTGTATGTGCCTAATACCTTATCACTATTTGAGGTACTAGAGACCTTTAAATCGACCGGCGCTGACTTTGCAGTTATCGTAAATGAATATGCGCTCGTCGTTGGCGTGATTACCCTCAAAGATGTCATGAGTATCGTAATGGGTGAGCTCGTGACCCTTGAGGAGCAGCCTATCGTGCAGCGCACTGATAACTCATGGCTCATCGATGGGATGACACCGATTGAAGATGTGATTCGGGCTTTGGGTATTGTCAATTTACCGCACAGTCAAAACTACGAAACCATCAGCGGCTTTATGATGTATATGCTGCGCAAAATCCCCAAAAAGACCGATACAATCGAATACGCCAATTATCGCTTTGAGATTTTGGCAACACAGCACTTAAAGATTAATCAACTATTAGTCACTAAGTTCGATGAGGATGCTTGATGACGATACTTCAACTTAAAGACCTTAATCACGGGCGCCAAAAATAGCGCTACCAACGCGTACCATCGTTGAGCCATGCGCTATCGCCTCCGTCATATCGGCGCTCATGCCCATGCTAAGGGTATCCCATGAGGTCAGCTCTGGATGAGCTTGCTGCACCTCATCGAACAGCTGCTGTGTACGAGCAAAGGCATCGGTGTCCGCTTTGGCAGGGATAATCATCAGACCACGTAATTGTAAGCGCTCATAGCCTTTAACAGTCTCTATCAGCTCTGGTAATTGCTCAGGCGTGCAGCCAGATTTGCTGTCTTCATCATCAATATTGAGCTGAATGAGGACGTTGAGTGCTGGCATATTATCTGGGCGCTGATCATTTAAGCGCTTGGCGATAATGTCGCGCTCAAGCGTTTGCACCCAATCAAAATGCTCGGCGATATCGCGGGTCTTATTACGCTGAATACTACCGATGTAATGCCAGACAATATCTTGCGTCGCGGCGAATTCTCGCAGTTGAGTAATTTTCTCCAGTGCTTCTTGTAGATAGTTCTCGCCAAAATCGCGCTGACCCCTCTCCGCTAAAGCGCTTATCATCTCTACAGGTTTAGTCTTAGAAACCGCTAGCAGCTGAACATCATCTATACGGCGATGGCTTTGCTTGCACGCCTCTTGTACCTCTGCATTGACTTGTCGCCAGTTGCTTATTAGTTTACCAGTAGCCCTATTTTCAGTATTCATAAATGACTCAGTTATTTTAGATATTTTTTAGAAGTATTTGTTCGCGTCGTAGACTAAAAATGTCGACTTAGTCTATTTTTGCATTTTATTTATATAGCAGATGGTCATATAAGCCCAGTCTTGTTATTATATTGTTACATGAATTAACGTAAGCGCATGATTCGCTTATCTCAACTGTACTGGTCATGAATAACTGATTGCCAAGAACTGATCACTAGGAAAGCCTCACTATGACTGAAAAAAGCGCTATAAGTATCGAAGACTTATTGCAGTTCACCGTCAAGCATAAAGCGTCTGATCTACATATCTCAGCAGGAATGCCGGCGATGATTCGAGTCGATGGCGAGATGACCCGTATCAACATGCCAGCGATGAGCCATCAAGTCGTGCATCAGCTTATTTATGACATTATGAATGATAAGCAGCGCGCAGATTTTGAAGAGTTTTTTGAGACGGATTTTTCTTTTGCCATACCGAACTTAGCGCGCTTTCGGGTCAACGCTTTTAATCAAGATCGCGGCGCAGGTGCAGTGTTTCGGACGATTCCCTCAACCGTTTTGACTCTAGAAGATTTAGGAATGGGAGATATCTTCAAAAAAGTGTCCGACTTTAAGCGCGGTATTGTTTTGGTTACTGGCCCGACAGGTTCTGGTAAATCAACGACTCTAGCGGCTATGATCGATTATA
Source organism: Psychrobacter sp. 1Y11 (assembly GCF_052259045.1). Taxonomy (NCBI): domain Bacteria; kingdom Pseudomonadati; phylum Pseudomonadota; class Gammaproteobacteria; order Moraxellales; family Moraxellaceae; genus Psychrobacter; species Psychrobacter sp. 1Y11. Next base: position 207,790 of record NZ_JBQQER010000002.1, on the reverse strand, counting down.
TCAATGAGACGCGTAAAGAGCATATCTTGACTATCGAGGATCCTATCGAGTTTGTGCATCAGTCTAAAAAAAGCTTAATTAATCAGCGCGAAGTGCACCGCGATACGTTAGGTTTCGAGCCAGCACTACGCTCAGCCTTGCGTGAAGATCCCGACGTCATTCTAGTTGGTGAGTTACGTGATCTTGAGACTATTCGGCTGGCGCTTACCGCTGCTGAAACGGGGCATTTAGTGTTTGGCACCTTGCATACCAGCTCAGCGGCTAAAACCATTGACCGCGTTATTGACGTCTTTCCGGCTGCCGAGAAGGACATGATTCGCGCTATGCTCTCAGAGTCTCTGCAAGCGGTTATCTCACAAACCTTATTACGCCGTAAGACCGGTGGCCGTATCGCTGCTCATGAAATTATGCTCGGCACCCCTGCTATTCGTAACTTGATTCGCGAAAATAAAATCGCTCAGATGTACTCATCGATTCAGACGAGTGCCGGCGACGGTATGATTACCCTCGACCAAACTTTAAAGAACTTGGTCAGCCGAGGTACGGTATCGCGAGAGGTGGCGCGCCCTTATGCCAAGCAGCCTGAGACTTTTTTATAGTAAGTTAAAGATGAATAGCGTTTTGCTAAATTAGCCAGTAACAAAGCTTGGGAAAGGATTTATAAAGCTTTTTAAACGTAGAGATTTTTTAATTTTATCATTTCATCATTATAGTTTAGGAAAACCATGGACTTCGAGAAACTGCTGCAATTAATGATTGCAAAAAATGGTTCTGATCTCTTTATTACCGCTGATGTCGCGCCTTCAATGAAGGTCAATGGTCAGATTTTTCCGATTGGTAAAACACCGCTCAATGGTGAACAGACCATGAAACTCGTCAAAAGCGTGATGACAGGCAATCAGCAACAAGAGTTTGAGAGCACGAACGAGTGTCAATTTGCCATTACCGATGAAGCACAGCAAGCTCGCTTTAGGGTCAGCGCCTTTGTGCAACGCGATATGGCTGGCATGGTTCTGCGTAAGATTGAAAGTAAGATTCCAACCGTTGAAGAGCTGGGTCTCCCCGACTCTTTAAAAGAGTTGGCTATGAAGAAACGCGGTATTATCTTATTGGTAGGCGCTACCGGTACCGGCAAATCCACTACTCTAGCAGCGATGATAGGCCATCGTAATAGACACTCGCACGGCCACATTATCACAGTTGAAGACCCTATTGAGTTTGTCCACGAACACCAAGGGTGTATCATTACCCAGCGTGAAGTGGGTATCGACACGCAGTCCTTTGAAGCTGGCCTGAAAAACACTCTACGCCAAGCGCCAGACGTCATTTTGATCGGCGAGATTCGTAACCCAACGGTGATGAGCTACGCCATCCAGTATGCTGAGACCGGCCATTTAGTATTTGCCACTTTGCATGCTAATAATGCTAACCAAGCTATCGATCGTATTATTCACTTTTTTGAAAGCAATCGCCATACCCAGACCTTTATGGATCTATCCCTGAACCTGCAAGCGATTGTCGCTCAGCAGCTCATTCCGACTGCTGATGGTGAAGGTCGGCGCGCGGCTATTGAGATTCTCTTAAACTCGCAATTAATCAGCGATTACATTCGTAAGGGTGAGATTCATGAAATAAAAAATGTCATGACTCGTTCGCGTGATAGCGGCATGCAGACTTTTGATCAGGCGCTATTTGACTTATACGAAAACGGGGAAATAGAGTACCAAGAAGCGATTAAGCACGCCGACTCCCCGAATGATTTGCGCCTACAGATCAAACTCAATAGTAAAAACAATAAACGTAGCTTTACGGATAACAGTGATAGCTTATCTTTGAATAACGGTTAATTTTATTTAATGAACACAAAAAAAGCAGCTTACTCTTTTGAAATAAGCTACTAAAAAGAGAAGCCGCTTTTTTGATGTGAAAGTATGACTTATCTAGCGTTGTCTTGGCATTCTTGATTATCACAAATGCCGTACAACACTAAGGAGTGACCTGATAGCTTGAAGCCATACTCTTTAGCCACTTTAAGCTGCTCTTCTTCGATGATCTCATTATGAAACTCAACGATTTTGCCACAGATGTCGCAAACCAGGTGATCGTGATGCTCCTCTTGAGTAATCTCAAACACCGATAAGTTGTTTTCAAAATTATGGCGCTCAACAATACCGGCTTGCTCAAATTGAGTCAGCACTCGGTACACGGTCGCTAGCCCAACGTCCTCCCCTTGCTCAATCAGCGCTTTATAGACCTCTTCTGCGCTCATATGGTGACGTTCTGCCTGCTCAAGTAGCTCTAATATTTTGACACGCGGTAAGGTTACTTTTAACCCCGCTTTACGTAATTCTTGATTGGTAATCGTCATAATATCCCTTCTGACTGTTAAGTCTTAACAAATAAGAATAAAGAAATCATTATTAAAGGCAATTAGCCTTATACTGACAAGTTTTAAAGCCGAAATAATGCGGTTATCAGTTGCTAGCATTATCTAGCAACTCTAACGCAAGTCTATGAATCTACACTATAAATCATTAAAAGCAACCTCAAGCACTGCGTAAATAATGTCGTAAGTGGTAGGCAATTGCAAGTAAATGACGTATCATTTGTTCAAGATTGCCGGCTAGAGTCGCCATAATGGCGATGCACCGTGCCCCACCCATTTTTTATGAGTCATCTTACCATGATAAAGTCATTAGTTCTCCGTACTCCAAATCTTTTATCTTCTGGCAAAGCTTCTTTACCAAAAACCTTTTTGCGTAAAGGACTACTGACATTAACCTTGGGCGCTAGCGTCGCCTTATCTGGTTGCTCGTTATTTAGCGTCTATACGATCGACTTGCCACAAGGAACTCCTATAACCCAAACGCAAGCGCAAAAACTGCAAGTGGGTATGAATCAGAACCAAGTGCTCTATATCCTGGGCAGTCCTGCTATTAGAGATACCCTCGCGCCCAATCGTTGGGATTATATTTATGACTATCAGGCCGGCACTGAAGGCAAGCGTAAAGGCATTGCTGATGTCAAAAATGCCAGTCAGCATCTAATCGTTTATTTTGACGAACAAGGTATCGTTACTCGTATCGAAGGTGTTGACTCTTTACCCACCTCTTAATTAGAGGACTTCACGACGCTTTTGCTTTTACGCTGAGACATAGGATCAGCGTTTAAGCTGCGATAGACCTCGATGCGATCGCTAGCTTGCAACTGATAGTTTAAAGGCTGTTTTTGCGCGTAAACGCCGACGTGCCAGAGCTTGGCTTTTGGCACCTCTATATCCGCCATCTGCTCACACCACACTGCCAACTCCTCAAACTGCGAGAGCCACCCTGCTTGTGCTAGCGCCTCATATAGCGTCGTGCCTATGTTTACAGCTAGCGATTTATAATGCTGGCGCTGCGCGGTTTCGGCATACGCCAAATATACAGTGATCATAGAGGCCTGCATCGAGGCTCTCGTACTAGCCGTGACCTCCTCTACTTCTATCTTATCCATCAGCTTGACCACGACAGTAGCCAACCGACAAAGGCCAATACCATCGCTAGCGGCACCACTAAACGTATCGCTATACGCCAAAGGTTGTATAGGGCTTCGCTACTAAAATTCAAAGCCTTACGTAAATGGCTAATCTTCATCTGCCAGCCGGCAAAGATAGATAAGAACAGTACCGCGATACTGCTTATTATGACTAGTAATCCCACTAGCCATATAGTCGGTACTGCTACGGCTAAGATCGCGACTAATATGAAAGCGAGCACTAAGCTGACTAGCAAGCCAAACTTATGCGCCAATTGCTGAGTACTATAATGTAGCAAATAGCTGGCGACAAACAATACCCCAAACCAATAAGACAACTGACCTATAGGTGGTAAAGTTAAGGCACTCGTTAATAAAGCGATGACCCCGACCACTAACTGCAATATCCAAATCGGTAACACTCGCTTCGTTGCCGGTAGCTTAGCTGATGTGCTACCAATAGAGAGGCTAGAAGCTGAAGTATTAGTGAATGAATTGCTTTGCTGATCGCTAGATACCGCGGTTATAGACTCTTTACTCACTAAGTGCTGTGCAAACCAATATAGCCCTGTACCTGCGCCGACGCTGACTAAAGCCAAAGCGACAGCTCGTGCCCACTCGCTTAGCGTAATATTAGTCATAGCAAAATCAATGCTCGGTAAGCCGTTAGCAAATCCTAACAATAACCCTAGGATAATAAGCCCTAAGCCAATAGGTAAAGTGGTTGCTGCAAGCAAGCTCAGTAATACTACAATGACGACTAAGCCGCCTGCTACTGCAAAATGGGGTAGATTAGGAGCACTATTTAGCTCCGTCAATGCTGCCAAAACGCCGCTACTTGCTCCTGATATGACGAGCGCGGCGATGACGATAGTCACTCCTGCTGCCAGCCAGCCAAAGCTACGCCACACTGGGCTAGCATCCGCTTCACGAGTCAGCTTTTGCATACCGGCTAATGGCGCCTCGACACTGCGGTAGGCTAAGGCAATCTCAGCATACACCACCGGTAACGATACCAATACCATCGCCAGTAACCACAGTAGCCAAAAATCAATCTGTCCTACTAAGTCCGGTGCAAACCAACGAAAAAGCAATAGCGGCAGTAATGCTGCTATAAAATAAGAAGCATAGCGGCTCATCATAATCTCAATCCAAACTAATCTAAGGTTAGGGCGGGTTAAACATTCATTAGACGGCACTGTCAGTACCACGGTAGAGTGTTCAATAGACCCTAGTAATAATACAAAAAATCCGCTTACCTTTAAACGGTATCATCTAAACAATAGTAAAGGTCATACAGCTATAAAAAAACCCCGAAAACGGGGTTTAATCATTTGACAATTATTATTTAAAGTAAGCGATCCACTCAGTCTATCTACTAAACAATCTTAATGAAGAGCGCTAATGTAGTCTGACAAAATGCGAATATCACGATCTGATAGTCTTGATGATACCATCTGCATCATGCCTTTTTCGCCTTCTTTATCCGCATCATTATAACGCTTTTGATCATCACCGGTCACATCGTCTTCACGACCAGCAGCACGGAACAGTTTGAGCTGATTGGAGATATACTCAGCGTGTTGCCCGCCTAGACGCGGAAAAGCGGCCCAAGTATTACCAGCGCCATCAGGACCATGACAACCGGCACAGCCAATAACGCCGCGCGACTTATCACCACCTAAGAATAGCTTCGTCGCTTCTTGGTTAGTAGCCGGATTAGCAAACCCTACGCCCCAAACTGGTTGTTCAGAATAGTAACCTGCTACGTTAGCCAGATCTTGCTGTGACAAGTTCGCCACTTGTGACTGCATAATACCATTGACTCGGTAACCTGATTTGAAGTTGACCAGTTGTTTATAGAGATATTTGACATTCTGACCACCTATGTTAGCTTGCGCAGGTACGACACTCACTCCATCGACACCGTGACAGGCAGCACACACTGTTTCAGCGATTTGTTTACCGGCATTAGCGTCATATTCAGGAACGATAATAGCAGCTTGGACGCTGTAACTTGCAACACATAAGCTGGCGGCAGCGATTAACTTTTTCATTGATACGAATCCTACTAACTCGGCGTAAGCATTGCTTGGAGTATTTGTAATATGAAGGAGCCAGATATCTGACACATACAGACATCTGACGCACAATTATCACTATGCTATTTATTAGCACAGTGACTTGCCTCTTTAGGTCTCAATTACAAGCCGCCCAGAAGTACTTACTAACATCAGGGTTTATTTGCGATTATTATAGCAAGACTTTGATGGATTTGCCTACTTAATCATCATACCTAAGGGTTTTTATCATGAGATTAGCCCCCTAAAAAGCCAACAACAAGGCATTAATTAACCCTTATTTACTCATGTAATCAATTAATTTACGATAGTCATCATCATTACACTCATCGCATAAGCCGCCCGCTGGCATCTGAATCATACCGTTTTTTACTGAGCTAACTAAGGCTGGCATCCCTTTTTGCTGTTTCAGCTTTGCCCAGGCCGCACTATCGCCTTTCTTTAGAGCACCTAGCGCACCGCTATCATGGCAGGCTGCACACGAGTTATCATAAGTAGTGGCAATATCAGCCACAGCAGGACTGCTCATCAGCATGCTACTTAGCATCACCGCAGCGACACTACCGCCCAAAGTACGACTGGTGTTTGCAACCGTTTTCAGTAATGAACGCATAAGACACCTCCTTTGGTGGATTGGTTGTTTTGCAACTGCACTTGCTAGTATTGTAACAATATATGTCATATTAATATAGTTTCCTCCTGTTTAATTATGGTACAGGTTATAGGAGGAAAAGCAGCAAGCCCTCGTATAGCTCAACATTTAGTGCCATTAATTAATTCACGCGCTTTGAGCAATCTCAAGTGCCTATTTGCTTTAATGTTGGGCTGTTATTGATATAATGCCTTTATTAATTATTTCAATAATGAGTCCGTTATGAGCACCCCTTACAGCGACGTTGCTAGTGAGCACGCCGCATTCAATACCAAATCGCGTCAACGTATTCAGCAAACTGAGTTTATGACCTCAGCGCCTACTTTTCGCCTCTGCCCGCCTGATGCTGGGTTGGAGATTGCATTTGCAGGGCGCTCAAACGCTGGTAAATCATCCGCTATCAATGCTTTGACCAATCAGCGTCAGCTTGCCCGCTCTTCCAAGACTCCAGGGCGCACGCAGATGATTAACTTTTTCAAAATCGGCGACACCGATAGACGCTTGGTAGATTTGCCAGGTTATGGCTATGCGGCTGTACCGCTGGAGATGAAAAAAGAATGGCAAGTAGAGCTAGAAGAATATCTGGTCTCGCGTGAGAGCCTTGCGGGGCTCGTGCTATTGACAGATATCCGTCATCCTTTGAAGTTCTTTGATGAGCAAATGCTGCACTGGGCAAAAGAAGGCGAGCTGCCCGTACATATCTTGCTAACTAAAGCAGATAAACTTAAATACGGCGCTTCCAAAAATGCGCTGCTAAATATGCGTAAGCATCTTAAAAAGATCGGCATAAATTGCAGCATTCAGCTGTTTTCAGCGCTCAGAAAAGAAGGGTTAGAGGAGCTAGCTGGAGTGATGGGGCATTGGTACGACTACAAGCTTGACGCAGACGGTATGTTACAGCAGCAAGCTAGCGAAACGGTTGTAACACAATCCGATGAGATTGAAGTGAAAAACTCTGTCAGTAATAGTAATGAGCACTAAAATGAGTAACCGATGAACCTGCTTATTTAAATACTGTTCATTGAGCAAAAAAACAGGCTACCTTATTGAAGATGAGGTAGCCTGTTTTTTAGGGTCCGTTTGCTATACTTTTGCTAACAAAACAGTAACTCGGCTAATGCTTCAGGAGTCTGCACCTGATAAGTGGGCTGCTGCGCGGCAAGCTCTGCATGAGTTGCAGTGCCGTAATCGACAGCGATGCTCGTCATTCCTAGACGATTTGCCATTTGGATATCATAGATACTATCGCCAATATAAACCGCACGACTGACCGGCTGTTTGCTAAAATTTAAAATATCATGAAGCATCTGCGGATCAGGTTTCGAGCCTGCTTCATCGGCGCAGCGGGTCATTATAAAATACTCATGACTAGCAGAGGCTGATATCACCCGATCAAGCCCGCGACGGTTTTTACCTGTCGCGACCGCAAGCTGTTTACCTTGAGACTTTAGATTCTTTAACATGGCTTCTATCGACGCAAAAAACGGCGTACGCGGGCTATTAGCAATATAATAATCGGCATAACTTTGCTGAATAGCCAACTGCTGCTCTGCGCTTGCCTGCGGGTAGAGTATCTCAATACCGCCTAGTAGACTTAGGCCTATGATATCTTTGATAGCTTTGTCGTTAGTAATAAAACCGTGCGCCTCGCCTGCGATGTGCATGGTTTCAACGATCAGCCCGATTGAATCCATTAACGTCCCATCCCAATCAAAGATAATCAGCGCTTTATGGGCTAAATGATGCTCAGGGCGTAAGTCATTGATGGGAACACTACGCTCAATAGTGGCTTGGGTCATAAATTGGCCTTTATTTTAACTTGCTTCTCACAGCTATAATCAATCGGATAGCTAGGTTTATTCTGGCAGCTCAGTTTGCTCAGGGAGCCAGTCCGCCATATCTTCCGGTAATGGCGCGGTAATCATCTTATAGCCAGGAATATCCAAACGCCAGGCATGCAAGCAGAGGCGGTGGACGCCAGATTTATCATGCACATGGTATTTATCATCGCCTAAAATGGCGTGACCAATATGTGCTAAATGTACGCGTATCTGATGGGTACGTCCCGTTAGCGGCTTAGCTTCTATTAAGCTGACGGGCTGCTCATTAATAGTGAAGCGGCTATGGACGATAATATCGGTCTGGCTGTCTTTGGCTTGCTCATCTTGTGTCTCGACTTTGACGCGGCGCTCACCGTTAGCTACCGTATAGCGCAGTAGAGGCGCGTCAATACGCTGCTCGCTCATCACTGGCTGACCTTTGGCAATACACAGATAATGCTTTTGAATGGTTTTATCGACCAAATGCTGCTGCAAGGTCTTGAGTGTTGAGCGTTTTTTGGAGATCATTAGCAGCCCAGAGGTATCTTTGTCAATGCGGTGGATCAGCTCCAAGTATTTTTTGCCAGTGACCTCGCGCATGGCTTCGATTACGCCAAAGTCAAGGCCACTGCCGCCATGGACAGCGATGCCTGAGGGCTTATTTAATACCATTAGGCCCTCATCCTCATAGACCACGCGCTCAAGCAGACTTTCAGCAAACTCAGTACTGATAATAGGCTTATCACGAGTAGCGAGCTGTACCGGTGCAATACGCACCACATCCTCGCGCTGCAGCCGATCATGAGCTTTGCAGCGCTTATTATTGACGCGTACCTCATCGGAGCGAATCATCTTATAGATATGCGCTTTTGGCAGACCTTTTAGACGGTTCAGCAAAAAGTTATCTAAACGCTGATCGTGCTGATGGCGAGTGACTTCTAAGTAATTAACCTTACCAAAATTACCAATTTCGTCGTCAGCGCTTTGCGGACGGGTTTTGCTATTGAATATCACAGGGGCTTCATGGTTAGGTTTATCATCGGTCATTGTAGAATTCGTCATTTTTAGTTAGGTATTTACACAAAGATTTGTTATAGTTTAGCATGTTGAGCACGGGTGGCGGTAATGTTACGCGTCTCATCCGATTTTAAAGCAAGATATTTGCTAATAAACCAAATACCATTTACTTAATACGCGCATAACGACAGCTTAAATAATAACTTATGTTTAAATTAGGACCTACAATCCTTTGTTTATTCATCAGCTAAGGTCGCGCTATTGAGCAAGTAAGAGTAGTTTGAACTGATAATGAATAGCTGACTTACTAAATTAGTTTAAAAAAACTATTGGCGGTCAAACAGATTTAACTGGTAGCGACGATATCCTACCTATAGCTTAGTAGCTATGTTAGTCCCTATTCGCCTCAACGTATAAGCATTAGTATTAACGATAAATATTAGTATTAACGCCTAAGATGTGCCCAAAAAGGCGTTTAACTTTGTTGCGAAATAAGATGACTGAAACTTGAATATTTATTTTGTTTGCCAAGTACGCCCCGCTAGCCTGAAGTACCGTTATAAATTATCAAAAAACTATCCTTGTAATAAATGCTTTACTTATAAAATAATAGATAACCTCTTTTGCAGGTCTAGACTGACAACCAGTGACTTACGACCATTGTTGTCAACTGAACGCTTACAATCACTGTATCAAGGATATTGATTGATTGCTCAATACAAAAAAACTTATGGTTTGCTCACAATGGCAATTCTTATTAGGACAACCAAAGTCAGAACAATCAATTTTTAGAAGAATATTTAAACCACAGTTTTGTGAATGACGCTATAAAATAGAATCTATAGCTTTACACCCTCTAGATTTTATCAGCAGCTTGACAGTAAGCCTCTTAGTCCCGTAAAGAGAAGCGTATTTAAACGGCTCGTTTATCATAGCGACTGGCGGCGCAAACTTTGCAAAGCAAATATGCCTTTATACCCCCTCTATTATTTTGTAAACATTATTATAAGCGCTGAGCTGAAAATCAGCTCTACTTGCCCATCAGCCTGAAACCTAACTTGTCGTGCTTGTGCGTCCTCATAGGATATTAATATGAAGCGCATTTTGATCAACGCTACTCAAAACGAAGAGATTCGTGTTGCCCTGTGTAAAGGCAATCATCTATACGATTTCGATCTAGAAAACCGTACCCGCGAACAAAAAAAGTCCAACATCTATAAAGGTCATGTCACTCGTGTCGAGCCATCCTTAGAAGCGGTGTTTGTGGAATATGGTTCACAGCGCCAAGGGTTTTTGCCGATTCGCGAAATCTCCACCGAATATTTAAGCGGCAATCCACGTGATGAGAATATCAAAAAACTCATCAAAGAAGGCGATGAGCTTATCGTGCAAGTCGAGAAAGAAGAGCGCGGTAATAAAGGCGCGGCGCTCTCCACTTACGTGTCACTGGCTGGACGCTACTTAGTACTAATGCCCAATAACCCTCGCGGCGGTGGTATCTCTCGTCAAATATCTGGTAAGCTGCGTGAAGATATGAAGCGTATGCTTGGCAATCTTGATTTGCCCAAAGGCATGAGCGTCATCATCCGTACCGCCGGTATCGGTAAAACACAAGAAGACTTACAGCACGATCTCAACCACTTGCTCAACATCTGGCAAGCCATCCAAGAGCAAAATAAAAAATACCCCTCCCCGCGCCTCGTACATCAAGAAGCTGGCGTGGTCACCCGTGCGGTGCGCGATTATCTGCGTGATGATATCTCTGAGATTTGGATTGATAACGAAAACGCCTACGTTGAGGCGGCCGGTTTCATTGATGCGGTGATGCCAAAACAGGCGGAAAAACTGCGTAAATATACGGATTACGAGCCAATGTTCTCCCGCTTTAATATCGAAAAGCAGATCGAAACCGCTTATCAGCGTGAAGTGCGCCTGCCCTCAGGCGGTTCTATCGTCATCGATCAAACCGAAGCGCTGGTCTCCATCGATATTAACTCAGCCAAGTCGACCAAAGGCTCAGACGTCGCTGAAACCGCTTATCATACTAACTTAGAAGCTGCTGATGAGATTGCCCGTCAGCTACGCTTACGTGATATGGGCGGTCTTATCGTTATTGACTTTATCGATATGAATGACAATAAGCATCAAAAAGAAGTCGAAAAACGGCTGGTTGACGCCACCAAATATGACCGCGCGCGCGTACAGTTCGGCGATATCTCTAAGTTTGGCTTGATGGAGATGAGCCGTCAGCGTCTGCGTCCATCATTAGAAGAGTCAACCGGCTATATCTGCCCACGCTGCCATGGTAACGGTATGATTCGTGACTTACGCTCGCTGTCGCTATCGATTATGCGTCAGATTGAGCAGATCGCGCTAAAAGAGCGTCAAGGTGAAGTACAAGCAGAAGTACCGACTGATATCGCCGCCTTTTTATTAAATGAAAAGCGCGACAGCTTAGTCTATCTTGAGCAAGACAGCGGTACTCGCATTACTATCTTGCCGCACGCGCATTTAGAATCGCCAAACTTCAAATTGCACTTCAATCGCGATGGTTTTGCGCCCTCAAGCTATGAGCGTATCACCGATACCCAGCAGCAAGAGCATAACGATCTGGGCTACGATGTCGATTGGCAAACGGCCGAAAATGAGCGCCCAGAGCAGCAGCCGACGCGCCAACCTCGTCAAAACTCAAAGCCCAATAACCCTAATCAGAGCAGTCAAAATAAGGCTGAAAACGACAGCACAAACTCTCGTCAGGCAAATGGCTCGCAAAGTAGCGCCCGAAATAATAGTGAGAGCCGGACTCAAAGCCAGCAACACACGGCTGATCGTACGGTAACCCACAGCGATCATAGTAACGAGCATCGTAATCAAACCAACCGTAACGCCTCGAGCAATGCCAGCCAAACCGCAACTACTAGCTCTACCGCGCAGCCGCAAGCCGTCGCTTGGTTATCCAACTTGTTTGCGAAAGCCCCGCAAGCTAAAGTCGCTAATGTCAGTAGTCGCGATGCCGCAGAAGCGATAGAGGCTTTGGTCAATACTGGCGCGCAGAGCTTAGGCTCACTCGGTCAAACCGATAGCAGTGCTTTAAGCCAAAGCGCAGCTGCAAGCCCGCAAGACCAAGATCAAAGCGCTGATGATACAGGGTCTGAACGTCAACACAAAAATGATGATAAAGAGCGCAAAGGCGATGATAGACGTCGCCGTAAGACCCGTAAGCCCAAATCTTCACAGTCTTCGAAGTCGCAGCAAAGAAAAGAGCAGCGCGATGGCTCGAGTAGTAACCACAGTCAAGGCGATAACGACAGTGCTACTAACAATGCGGCTAACGGCAGTCGTCAAGATAGCAGAACTGACAATAAAAACAGCTCTGATAAGCGTCATAGTGATCGTAATACCGATAATGATCGTAATGGCAGTAATGAGCGTCAAAGCAATCAGCGCAATACCGACTCTAATGAGCAAACCCTTGCTAAGCGCAAGCCGCATAGCAAACGTAGCTCACGGGGTTCGCTTGAGCGCGGCGAGACGCTAGACGCTACAGCACAATCTAGCTCTGACGACCAAGTTAAGAGTGAGGACGTTAAGCAAAATAATGGCAAGCAAAACAGCCAGCCGCGTCGTAATAATGACACGCAAGCTGCGACTCACGCTCGCCGCAATCAAGATCCTAACGAAGTCACGTTACAGGTCAATGAAGCGCCCGTGCAGCTCAAGACGCCGGAAGTCGTGCATCTGTCACTAGATGATAGCAAAGCGCCCGCCTCCCGACCCTCGAAAACGGATAAGCAAGCGTCTGACAAGAAGACTGACGCGCAAAAAGCAAGTCAAACGACGGCTAAAGAAAGTGCGAATAACAGCGAAAAAAGCGCAAGTTTGGAAGCTAACAAAGACGCTGCTAGCGTAAAAGCTGAAAACGCGAAGCCGGCGGATAGCACTCAAAACGCTGATAAAACTGTTACTGGCGAGCATAAAGAAGCGACTGCTGCAGCTGACGTCGCTAGCGACAAGCAGACGGCTGAGCCAAGCCGCGCCTTTGTTCTTGACCATGATAGTTTATTTGCAGCGCGTTACGTCACCGCCAATAAGTTTGGTCAAGCCAGCAATGACCCGCGCGTAGTACGCAGTCAGCAATTAGCAAATGCTCAGCCACAAGCGGACAACTCAGCTGCTGCTGTAGTCAGTCCTACGCCTAGCATTCGCGGCTCGGTTGGCGCTTTTATTCGAGCGACTCTAGCTTCGGCTGAGAAGCGCTTAGCCGATGAAGGCGTGATCCATTGCTTTATTGCTGCGATAGCTGAGCATTCACAGCAAAAGGCGGGGGCAGAAGATAGTACTGCTAAGCAAAACACTAGCTCTGCTACTGTCGATATCAGCACCTTTAGCTTTAGCAACTATGGCTATGACTCGCTAAGTGCCGAGTACCTTCAGCGCTTTTCGGCTATGACTACCGCCACAAGCCAAGTGGCAATAGAGCAAGGCAAAACCGCAGTAGCGCCGCGTCCTATCGCTCAGCGCGCGAGTAATGATCCCCGTGGTCAGCATCCTGACTATAAAGGAACGACTCAGCAAGCAACTTTGACTGTGCCTGAAGTCGCAGGCGACACTAGTGAGGTGGACGCTGATGACGTAGAAGCTACTGCGCTATCAAGAGAGGCGCAAGCTGAAAGCATTGCAGCCGAAAGTGAGCAACTGTTGCAGGAAGATCAGGCGCTTGCTAGCCAGGAAAATCTGGAGACGAGCGTGGCTAATGAGCCTGCCACTGCCGATAGCGAAGCAGCAGCGACAGACAGTGCCGGGGCTGAAAAGTCAAAAACGACTATTGCCAGTTATAAAAACATGATCGAAAATGTGGCTGAGCAGTTATTACCACAAACGGGAATGTTTAATCTGACAACGCCAAAAGTGCCCAAAGCGCGAACGCGTAAGCCAAAGACTGAGCATAAGAAGCCCACACAAGCAGAAAAGGCTGAAGCAGAGAATGTCGATAAAGAAGCAGATAGCTAATGACAGTCGCTTGTGCTATCGAAAATAGTAGCAGCACCGATACTCAAAAGCCCCGATAGTTAACTATCGGGGCTTTTGCTTGTTAGGGCTTTTTATTTGCTTAGTGCTTTTAATGGCAAATCAATGTGCGGCTGATTTTGCATCATCATCACCGCCGCGCATTTTGCTAACGATAGTAAAAACACCAACGATAATAGCGCCGATAATAAAGCCGATGACTCCGTTTAAGATAGCGGTAGTCACGCTTTCGAAAACGCCTGTCAAATGGGCGATATCCTCTACCCCATGATCCAAAAAGCCAATACCATGTACTAAAATACCACCACCCACTAAGAACATCGCTAAGGTACCCGCAATAGAGAGAAACTTCATCAGTTTAGGCGCGGCAGCAAATAATACTTTACCGACTTTTTGGGTGAAGTTACCTTCTTTCTCCATTAGATGTAAACCCAGATCGTCTATTTTTACGATACCCGCCACTAGACCATAAATACCTATCGTGATCGCGATGGCTAAAATAGATAATACTAAACTGCGCTCAAGAAGCGTTGCCGAGGCTGTCGACCCCAAGGCAATCACAATAATCTCTGCAGATAAAATAAAGTCAGTACGGATAGCGCCTTTTATTTTGCGTTTCTCAAAAGCCACCAAATCAACGTTTTCATCCGCATTGGCTTGTAGACGAGCCGTGTGTTCTTCGTCATCAGATAATGCATGTGGCCAAAATCTATGGATGACTTTTTCAGCGCCTTCATAAACCAAGAACAGACCACCACACATTAGCAAAAAAGTAACTAACGGCGGATAGATAGCACTAATAATCAGCGCGGCTGGTACTAATATGAGCTTATTTATAAAAGAACCTTTGGCGACTGCCCAAACCACAGGTAGCTCACGATTGGCTTTGACTCCCGTGACCTGCTCAGCGTTCAGCGCTAGATCATCGCCTAACACTCCGGCTGTCTTTTTTGCGGCGACCTTGGTCATGACCGATACGTCATCCAATATCACACTGATATCATCAAGTAGCGTTAATAAACTGGCACCTGCCATGTATATTCCTTAAAAGTTATGAATTTATAATTATGCTTTAACAAATAACGGTATATCGACACTTATGTCTGTCTGTGCCTATTTTCTATCTATGTCTTTTTATTAGATTAATCATAGAAAACCTAGCTAATGATGACATAACCAGAATGACATTACATAGTAAGAATGTATTTTATTTTTGATTTCCTTACAAAGGCTGTATAAAATTCGACACGGATATTCATATTGATGCTGTCTGTTTCTTAGGTGAGGCTAAGGTAAAAATATCTAGCTTCGCGTCTATTTAATAAAATATGTTAAGATACAATGTTTTATTCGGTTTTATTTAAGTTTTATTCGGTTTTACTTGTGCTTTATCTGCATCCACTACCAAACCATAGATAAGCGCTAGCGCTTATAGGAAATGTTATATAGATAAGCGCTAGCGCTTATAGGAAATGTTATATGTCTCTACTCCCCTTTCCAACAGATGGCGCGGCTAGCCACAAATCTGCTAATAGTCCCAGACGCAATAGATTGACGCGAGCGATGATGAGTACTCTACTGGTAGTGATAGCAGCCGGATGTTCAAACAATGCTGCTGACGCGACCAGCTCTGAGGTTGTCAGTAATAAACAAGCCGTTGTAGCGGCCAGCACACCAGCGAAAGACAACGATGCGGCAGTAGTGAGCGCCTTGCAAGCTAACCTAAATGCCTCTGGTATTGAGGAGACTATTATCTCTGCTGTGCCAACTGATATGGATGGTATCTACTGGGTAAGCGCCGAAGGTCTGCCCTCCTTCTTCACGGATAAAGCCGGCAAGCATATCATTCAAGGTCAGATCATCGCTGTCGGAGGCGAGACACCTGTCGATATCAGTGCAGATTTAGTCGCTAGAACCGCAAAAGAAGCGTTAGAGCGCGTCGATAAAAAAGACATGGTGATTTTCCCAGCAACGGGTGCAACCAAATCAGTAGTGTACGCCTTTACTGACGCAGACTGCGGCTACTGTCGTAAGTTGCACGAAGAGATTGCCGATATCAATGCTCGCGGTATTGAGGTTCGTTATTTAGCTTGGCCTCGTAGTCCAGAATCTATTCCCAAGATGGAAGCTATATGGTGTAGTCAAGATCGCAAGGCAGCTATGAATCAAGCAAAAATGGGCGCTGACGTACAAGCTCCTAGCTGCGCAAACCCCGTGCAAGAACAAATGGCTTTAGGGGCGAGTCTTGGCGTGCGCGGTACGCCAGCTATCTTTACCGAAACCGGGTATCAAGTGGGTGGTTATCTACCCGCCGCTCAGCTAGAGCAAGCGATAAATGCCACTAAGTAGCGGCTGCGAAAAATCAATCCTAGTAGCACTGTATTATATTTCATAGTGGATTGTTATAGTAACGAACGCTCAGTCGATATGTCATCAATAACACTGCAGTCAACAACATCGAAGTCAGCAACATTGCATAGACGCAACGACTGCTTGTCGGTATGATACGATAAAGCGTTAAATAAGATCAGCGTTAGAGTAAGGTGCACTGAACATTCCGCTGTGTCACTGACAAAGATTATTGGTAACTGCTCAATAGAACCTAGCAGTTAACTAAGCGTCTCCTTACTTAAGCCTTTATCTCACTTTTAAGGGCGTTTTTTGGTAGTTTAACTGAGTACACTGATAACCCTGACTTATCTTTTTTATACACTTATTAATTTTTGAGGATACTGTGAGTAAATCCATAAAGCTAGCGATACTTGGACTCGGTACTGTCGGTACTGGTGTGGTCCATTTGATAAATGACAATTTAGACGAACTTAAGCGCCGTAGCGGACGCGATATTACCATCACTGAAGTCGGTACCCGTCGTCAGCGTGAAGATATTGATGCCAGTATTACCCAAAATGCCGATCTAATGGCAGTAGCGGCAAGCGATAATGTCGATATTGTCATCGAAGTCATTGGCGGCACTACCCTTGCAAAAGACGTTATTCTGCAAGCCATTAACAACGGTAAGCATGTGGTCACCGCCAATAAAGCTTTACTTGCTGAGCACGGTAATGAGATTTTTGCGGCGGCAGAAGCCAATAACGTCCATGTCGCTTATGAAGCTGCGGTCGCTGGTGGTATTCCGATTATTAAAGTTATGCGTGAAGCCTTAGCCGCCAATAAAATTGATTGGCTAGCAGGTATCATCAATGGTACCGGCAATTTCATCATGACGGAGATGCGCGATAAGGGTCGTCCTTTCGCTGAAGTGCTAAGCGAGGCACAAGAGCTTGGCTACGCTGAAGCGGATCCGACTTTCGATGTTGAAGGGATTGATGCTGCGCACAAGCTTGCACTGCTTGCGTCTATTGCTTTTGGTATTCCGCTACAGTTTGATAAAGTGTATTGCGAAGGCATCACTGATATTACTTTACAAGACGTCAGCTACGCTGAGGAGTTGGGCTACCGTATCAAACACGTTGGCTTCGCGGTTCGCCGTGATGGAGACGGCGATGACGACAAGGCTGGTATTGAGCTGCGAGTTCATCCAACACTTATCCCGCAAGACGCCTTACTGGCGAATGTCAATGGGGTCAAAAACGCGGTATTGGTGAATTCGCATCCACTTGGTCAAACGCTGTATTACGGTGATGGGGCTGGGGCTGGAGCGACCGCTTCTGCGGTAATGGCTGATGTGATGGATCTGGTGCGCGTGATCGGCAGTGATGTTGCTGCCAAACATGTGCCGCACTTATCATTTCAGCCCGAGCAGCTATCTGACACGCCTATCTTACGCGCTGAGCAGATGACTAGCGGTTATTATCTGCGCGTACACGCTTTTGATAATCCAGGGGTGCTAGCAGATATCACTCGTATCTTGAGTGATGCCGGTATCAATATCGATGCGATTTTGCAAAAACCTGCGCACAAAGTTGGTCAAGTGCCGGTCATTATCTTGACCTTGCCAGTGGTAGAGAGTCAGATGAACCTCGCGATAGAAAAGATAGAGAAGCTCGAGGCTATCACCGGCAAAGTGGTACGCATTCGCTTGGATGAGTTGGCTTAACGGCTATAACCACTTGGTCTAAAAACCTTGTTTAATGTCTGAGCTGCTTTTTTATCACTCTATCAGTATAAAACTGAGCGTTTTAAAACAGTAAGCTTGCCCCTATAATAAAAGCAAGGTTATTGTAAAATCTTCATTAACAAAGAATACCAATAGCAAAAATGAATACTAAAAAGGACGAATAACTATGTCAAATGATGCAATCGTAATCGTCAATGGCGCGCGTACTCCCATGGGCGGCTTTCAGGGCGCTCTAAAAGATGTCAATGCGGCGGATTTGGGCGCTGCGGCCATCAAAGCCGCTATTGAGCGTGCTGGCGTCAGCGCTGATAGTGTGGATGAAGTGATTATGGGCTGTATTTTGACCGCAGGTTTGGGTCAAGGCCCTGCCCGCCAAGCCATGCGTAAAGCCGGTTTGCCAGATAGTACTGGCGCGGTCACTATCAACAAACTATGCGGCTCTGGCCTCAAAGCGGTGATGCAAGCTTATGACGGTATCAAAGCAGGTAGCTTCGACGTCGCCGTCGCGGGCGGCATGGAGTCGATGACTAATGCGCCTTATATCATGCCAGGTGCACGCGCAGGCTACCGTATGGGCCATAAAGAAGTCAAAGACCATATGTTCCTAGATGGTCTAGAAGATGCCGAAACCGGCAAGCTTATGGGCCAGTTCGCGCAAGAGATGGCGAATGAGAAAGGCTATAGCCGCGAACAAATGGACGAATTTGCTATTGAGTCTTTGAATCGTGCGCTAACCGCTATCAAAGATGGCCACTTCGACAACGAAATCACCCCAGTCACTTTTGAGACTCGCAAAGGCGAACAAACCGTCGATACTGACGAGGAGCCTGGTCTTGCAAACGCTGAGCGTATCCCAAATCTACGCCCCGCTTTTGCCAAAGACGGTACTATCACCGCAGCTAATGCCAGCTCAATCTCAGATGGCGGCGCGGCAGTGGTAGTGATGAAAGAGTCGCAAGCAAAATCAGAGGGCTTAGAGTTTCAAGCGCGTATTATCGCCACCGCCTCAAACTCTCGCCATCCTAGCGAGTTCACTATCGCTCCTATAGGTGCGATCGAAAAGGTCTTAGATAAAGCGGGCTGGTCAGTCGCCGATGTCGATCTTTGGGAGATTAATGAAGCTTTTGCCATGGTGACTATGGCTGCTATGGACGAGCTAAATATCGAGCATAGCAAAGTCAACATTGAAGGTGGTGCTTGTGCGCTTGGTCATCCGGTCGGCTGCTCTGGGGCGCGTATTTTGGTTACTTTAATCAACTCACTACAACGTACAGGCGGCAAAAAAGGCGTCGCTACCCTTTGTATCGGTGGCGGTGAAGCCGTGGCGGTCGCTATTGAACTGCCATAAGGCTTGCTGATTGGTTTTTTATCTTACCGTTTGTATATTATGACCGCATCAGCTAAGGCTATGCGGTTTTTTTATGTTAGTAGTGCTCTCTAATGGTTCTTTTTAGCGGTTGTCTTTAGTGGTTCTCTGAAAAACCGTGCAATGAAACCTTTACTGTAAACAACCGTAAACTTATACCTGCGCCATGTTATAGCACTTACAGCCTATTACACGCTTTTACGTCTATCGCACACTTTGCTACTTCGCTCATATACCAACTGTAATTTACCCTTGATAATATTATAGTCAGTTGATGCGAAGCAATTAAAACAATTTATGCAAAATAATTTAATAATTTGCTTTGCTAAAACGGAGATTTTTATAGAAATGAGTGCTAAGTCTTTAGTATCTCTATCTTACGTTTAGAGAATCACATTTACCGTAATTATTTTAAATAAAATTATTTTAAACAAAATCAACTCATAAAAAAGGAAGATAATAATGAGCCAACTTATCCGTTTACAAGATATTCAAGCGACTCACCGCGACCTAATTGGTGATGACTATTATGACCCAACTGGCAAAACTGCTTATGGTGTCAACGAAGATAAAATCGGTAAAATCGATGGCGCTTTAGTAGAAGATACTACTGGTCGCATTCGCTACTTAATCGTCGATGCAGGCGGTTGGTTCAGCTCAAAAGAAGTCTTAGTCCCTGCAGGTTTAGCTCGTATTGTTGGTGATGATGTATTCTTTGATAGCTTGACTAAATCACAAGTAGAAGCAATGGAAGTCTATGACCATGACTATCAGTACAGCTATAAAGAGCAGTATGAAAAAGATCGTCAAGCTTTTGTAGCAGACACTGTACCTGCTGAAGAGCACGTAGAGATTGCTGATACTCACTATGATGCACCGAACACTTTAGAGCTATTAGAAGAGCGTCTAACCGTAAATAAAGATCGTATCGTAGCAGGCTTAGTCAAAGTCGGTAAGCATGTGGTTACCGAAGAGCGTAACGTGGATGTAGAGTTAGAAGAAGAACACGCCAACATCCAGCGCACCAACGTAGATCGTGTCTCTGATCGTAAGATCGGTGATGTCGGTGCTAGCGAAACCGTCGAAGTAGAACTAGAAGCAGAGCGTGCTCGCGTGGGTAAAGATACTTATGTGACAGAAGAAGTCAGTGTTGGTAAAACCACTGAGCGTCATACTGAGACTATCGTTGAAACCATTCAGCGTGAAGAGCTCGATGTTAATGATGAAGGTAATGTCGTCGACCGTGAAGGTAACTTGTATGACCGTGACGACATCACTGCCGAAGACGTCCGCCGCGCTCGTGGTATGTAATAAGCTAAACGACTCATAATAGTATTTTATGATAGTTAAAAGCAGCTGAGTTATCTCAGTAAATTAAGGCCAGAGCTAGTCTCTGGTCTTTTTTTATGTTTAAAGTTAATTTGTATCTATATCACTTAGGTTAGACACACCACTGAAAATAACAAGGAAGATGACTATGAATAACAACTCTGATAAACCATTAAATCCCAGTAACAGCACCTCTGATATTAATAACTTTGATGTTAATAAAACCGATGCCGATAAGCGTGTAGATAAGAAAATAGAAGATCATACTAATGAGCATAAATTGCCTGCTCCTGACGGCCTGACCGATGCGGCACAGACTACGATAAACACTGGTAGCGGCTACCTTGAGCTACTAGAAGAGCGTCCGGTGGTCAATAAAGAGCGTTTGGATGTCGGTAAAGTGACTGTTACTAAGCATGCGCGTACCAGAAGAATTGAGGTGCCTATCGAGTTGGTGGAAGAGTACATTACCGTTACTACTGCACATCAGGATAGTGAAAGCCAAGATATGCTCTCAGGCAGCTTCGATGACAAAGATATATTGCGCCATGTGGAACCTTCTTTGGACAGCAAAGCGGTGGTGACTATCAATGGCAAACAAGTCGAAATCGGTGATGCACCGGTGGAGATTGTGCTATCCAGACAAGTGGCGACGATCACCAAAGACACTTATGCGATTCAAGAGATCGATATTAGCAAAACTACCCATACCCACACCGACAGTATTCAAGTCGAATTGAAGCACGAAGAGCTCGATGTCAATGAAGAAGGATTTTTGGCACACGATCATCAACAGACACCCAACAAATAACCCCTGCCATTGTCACGATCGAAGGATTAAATATACCTCAAAGTAAAACTAACAAAGCCACGCTGACTTAAAGTAGCGTGGCTTTGTTAGTTTTCAAAATAGCGTTAGATCAAATAGCTTTGAAGCTAAGAGGGTTAGTCAGTCTCATCGCATTGATAAGTAGTGATATCAGGCTCACCTTCACTAGACGTACGAATCACGCCGGTCTCACGCTCTTGATGCGCGACCCGCCATTGGGTAAAGCCTGCGCTACCATCGATCGTTGTGGTGCCTTCGTAGACTCCTGGATTCGTGCCTTCATTGGTTTTATTAACGGTGATAGTGCCTTTAGTTGTGCTCAGCACCGCTTCGTTGCTCTCGTCTTTATAAGTGACATCGACTTTTAGCTCAGGCGCACATAAATAAGTGATTTGGGTTACCCCTGAGTTAACACTAGCGACCGTGTCGTCTTCTACCTCATTGAGCGTAGCATCAGGAGCGATGACGGTATCATTAGGCTCGGCAGGATCTGCTGACATCGGCACCGCTTGCTCAGTGGCAATATCGTCTTCTAAGCTTGGCTCAGTTTCAGGCTCTTGTTGGCAAGCACTAAGGCCAATGACGCAAGCGAATACTCCTGTTATAACGGTAGACGCTCGTAACGATTTTGATAATCTTAGGCTCATGCCTATCTCCTAAATTTAAGTGCTGAGAACTGAAAGTGTTAAATGCTTAAGTTTATAATCATCAGGTTAGTGACGATCAGGTTTGTGACGATCAAAGTTATGATGATTTAACGTGTTCAATACTATAGCTTGTCCGTCTTTATGCGCCTATATTGGATTTGTAAACAAGCGGTATTGCTATTAGCGCAATATAAACCAACGATAAATCTCACTAGCTATCCGCTTTATATTAGCAAATAGTTTACTGAGTTTTAAAGTAGATTCAGTAAAAATATCAGTAAACAAAGCGGCGCCTACAAAAAACCCTCATCTACGACAGGTGAGGGTTGATAATAGCAATAAACGATTTAAGCATTAGACTGCTTAGATTTTGCCATGACACTGCTTATACTTCAGGCCAGAGCCACAAGGACAAGGCGCGTTACGGCTAACGTTCATATTGGCATAAGGATTACCCTCTGCGCCATTAGCAGCGCCCGCCCCTGCCGCTGCAGCACCAGCTAGATTCGCCCGCGCGGTTTGGTTTTGGCTTTGGTTTTGATTGGGGTTACGAGCCGCCGCTTGTTGCTCTTCACCGGTCAGACCGCCGGCATCTTTATGCTCAAACTGCATTTGCATGCGTTCGGCGTCCGCGCGTTGCTGCGCCTCTAACGCTTCGATTTCTTCCTTAGTCGGTATGTGCACGCGGGACAAGTCTTGTACCGTTTCCGACTTGATAGCGCCAAGCATCATTTGGAATAGCTCAAAGGATTCGCGCTTATACTCTTGCTCGGGGTTTTTTTGCGCATAACCGCGCAGATGAATCCCTTTTCGCAGCTGATCCATTTGCGTTAAGTGCTCTTTCCAGTGTTTATCTAAGCTTTGCAGCATAAAGTGACGCTCGAGCTGCGCGGCATCACGGACGCCCATCTGCTCACGGCGACCATGATAATGATCTAACGCTGTCTCAATAATCTTGGCCCGTAGACCCTCTTCATCGAGACGACGATCTTCGTCTAACCAATCATTGACTGGCATATAGAGCTTAAACTCGTCCTCTAGCTCATCTTCTAGCCCATCGATATTCCACTGGTCATCGATAGAACCTGGCGGTATGAACTGGTTGATCATGGCGTTATAGACATCGTGATGCATCGCTTCGATAGCTTCTAGTAGATCCATATCGGCGAGCAAATCATCACGCTGACCATAGATGACTTTACGCTGCTCATTGGCGACATCGTCGTATTTGAGTAGGTTTTTACGAGCATCAAAATCGCGACTCTCTACTTTACCTTGCGCGTTTTCGATAGACTTGGAGACCATCTTATGCTCGATAGCCTCATCTTCTTTAAGACCCATCGCCTTCATCATATTGACCACGCGGTCGCCGGCAAAGATACGCATCAGATCATCTTCTAAGGATAAGAAGAAGCGTGACATGCCAGGATCGCCTTGACGACCAGCACGACCCCGTAGCTGATTATCGATACGGCGTGACTCGTGACGCTCAGAGCCGACAATATGTAGGCCACCGGCAGCGACGACTTGATCATGCTTTTCTTGCCACTGGGCTTTGAGGCGCTGCATCTCATCCGGTGATACAGATTCGGGGTCCTCGATAAACGACTCCCAGTTACCGCCTAAGATAATATCAGTACCACGACCCGCCATGTTGGTAGCGATAGTCACGGACTTTGGGCTACCCGCTTGCGCGATGATGTCGGCTTCGCGCTCGTGCTGCTTGGCGTTTAGCACGTTATGCTTGACGCCATCTTGATCGAGTAAATAGGATAATTCTTCTGAGGCTTCAATGGTTGCGGTACCGACGAGCACTGGCGCGCCTTTGGCCTGAATCTCTTTAATCTCGCGGATGATGCCTTGATACTTACCTAATTTAGTCAGATAGATCTGGTCATCCATATCGACACGCGCGATCGGCTTATGGGTTGGGATAACAATGACATCTAGATCATAAGTCGATTTAAATTCTGCCGCTTCAGTGTCCGCAGTACCGGTCATGCCAGATAGCTTGTCATAGAGACGGAAGAAGTTCTGGAAGGTCGTCGTCGCCAGTGTTTGGTTCTCGGCCTGAATCTCAACCCCTTCTTTGGCCTCGACCGCTTGGTGCAGACCCTCGGACCAGCGTCGGCCCGGCATCGTCCGGCCTGTGTTTTCATCGACGATGACCACTTCGCCTTCATCAACGATATAATGGACGTTTTTGACAAAGACATGGTGGGCGCGAATGGCAGCTTGTACGTGCGCGAGTAGCGGTAGACGGCTTGGGCTATAGAGACTCTCGTTTTCGCCAAGCTCGCCGACTTTGATTAAAAAGCGCTCAATCTTCTCATAGCCTTTTTCGCTGATCTCGATCTGACGGTTCTTCTCATCGATCCAGAAGTCTTCGTCTTCGTTCTCTTTATTGGCTTCTTCATCTTTTGAGCGTATCAGCAGCGGAATAATGGTATTAATCAGTGCATACATGCGTGAAGAGTCTTCCGCTTGCCCTGAGATAATCAGCGGCGTCCGCGCCTCATCGATCAAGATGGAGTCAATCTCATCAATAATACAGAAATTTAGCGGACGTTGTTTTTTCTCGCTCAAACTAAAGACCATATTATCGCGCAGATAATCAAAGCCGTATTCGTTATTGGTCCCATAAGTGATATCCGCTTGATAAGCATCGACCTTATCTTGCGGGGGCTGCTGCGAGTAAATAACCCCGACTTTTAGGCCCAAAAAGTTAAATAACGGCCGGTTTAAATCAGCATCACGCGCGGCTAGATAGTCGTTGACGGTGACTAAGTGCACGCCTTTATCGCTGACAGCGTTTAGGTACATGGCGAGGGTTGCCATCAAAGTTTTACCTTCACCGGTCTTCATCTCAGCGATCTTACCTTCGTGCAAGGTAATACCACCGATCAGCTGTACGTCGTAATGACGCATACCAGTGATACGCAGTGAGGCTTCACGGCAGACAGCAAAAGCTTCTGGTAATAGCGCATCTAAGCTCTCGCCGTTTTTATGCCTATCCTTAAACTCCGCCGTTTTTTGCTGTAATTGCTCATCAGACAGGGCTTGCACGCCAGCCTCATGGGCATTAATCTTGGTGACCACTTTGCGCATGCGCTTGAGCTCACGGTCATTTTTGGTGCCAACCACACTGCCTACAATCTTTGATAACATAATTTTTTAACCTATGGAAATATTCAATAATTAAAGCGTGTAAGCCAACATTTAGCTTGACGTTTTATTATCACCCAATTAAGTGTTTCGCCATTATATATGGTTATGCTGCTGATGGATACAAGGGCAATGACTAGATATTCGCTACCATCAATTACCCTGTGTCGTGTTAAAATAGTGGTTATTTTTTACTTTAGCGAAGCCCAATAAGAGATGATGAATGCCTGTTAAACCCATTGATTCTAGTTCTGACTCCAATGCCCTATTAACCATTGGCGATACCGTCTTTGACTTGGCGCACCATACACCGATGATGGTGCAGTATCTAACCATGAAAGCCAGCTATCCAAACGCTTTATTATTGTACCGGATGGGCGACTTTTATGAGCTGTTCTTTGACGATGCCAAACGCGCCGCGCAGATATTAGACATCACTCTCACCCGCCGTGGTAACGATAAGGCCGGTAATAACATCGCCATGGCAGGCGTGCCCTTTCATGCCGCCGATAGCTATATGGCGCGGCTGATTGCCGCTGGGCAAACCGTCGTGGTCTGCGAGCAAATAGATGAATCAGCCAGTCATAATACGCCCGTGCTCGCTGATAAACAAAAAAAGAATGCCGCTACTACGCCGAATAATGGCATCATGCGCCGCGAGGTGGTCAAGACCTTGACCGCAGGTACCATCACTGATGATGCGCTCATTAGCGCCGGCTCTACACCAACCGTTGTCGCCATCGATATTAAGGCGGACTTATTAACGCCATCAAAGACTAAGAACAGCAAACAACCACTACAAGCCGCTATCAGTCAGCTCGACTTGGCCGCCGGCACGCTGACCACGCAGACGCTAACAGTCGCGGACTCAGCGGACTATGCTGAAGCTAGCGCCCAACTACAAACGCAAATGCTCACCGTACTAGCACGATTTGCGCCCAGTGAAACGATAGTCAGTGAGACTATCGATGAGCAGTGGCTCGCTTGGCTGCGCGGTCAGCTAGACTGTCCTATTATCGAAGTCGCCGCCACTGATTTTCACCCCGATCATGCGGCCGCTACCCTCTGTGAGCAGTTTGCTGTACAGCGCCTTGATGGCTTAGGTATCAGTCAAGCGCCGCTTGCGCAAACCAGCTGCGCGGCGCTCATTCATTATGCGCGGCAAACTCAGCAGCGGCAAATACCGCAGGTCAATCAGCTCATCGTTGAATATAATGACGATTATCTGATTATCGATGCCGGTAGTCAGCAAAACCTTGAGTTATTCACCCCAGTGAGTAGCAATGGCACCTCGCTAATATCCGTGCTCAACCAGTGCCAAACGCCGATGGGTAAGCGCTTGCTGGTGCAGCAGATGAAGCGGCCGCTACGTCAACATACGCGTATCAATTTACGTTTGGAGGCGATAAGCGCGCTATTGTCAGCCAATCATACCACTTCACATTCAAACAATTCTGCCTTAGTGATTGAGCTGCGCGATACGCTAAATACCATTGGCGATATTGAGCGCATAAGTAGCCGTATCGGTCTGATGAGCGCTAAACCGCGCGACTTGCGTAAACTCGCTGATGCTATCGCTAGTAGTCTGCAGCTCGCGCGTTTATTAACTGCCTCTGGTATCGAAGCTGAGCAAAGCGGTCTATTACCGATGCTGATGCAACAGCTGCCCGACCACTTACCTGCCGTGCAGCAGGTCGCGGAACGCATCGAGCGCGCTATCATCAAAGAGCCGCCGGCGCATATCCGCGACGGCGGAATGCTAGCAGCAGGCTTCGATGCTGACCTCGATCGGCTAACGCACTTGCATGATAATATCCAAGCCACCCTCGATACGATGGCAGATAGCGCGCGGCAACAATATAACCTGCCGAGTCTAAAAGTCGGCTTCAATAAGGTCAGCGGCTTTTATTTTGAGCTGCCAAAGATGCAAGCTCAGCACGCTCCAACACATTTCATCCGCAGGCAAACCCTCAAAAACGCCGAGCGCTTTATCACCGAAGAGCTCAAAGAGCTAGAGACCGAATACCTAAGCGCGCAGACTTTAGCGCTAGCGCGTGAAAAGCAGCTCTATCAGCAGCTGCTTAGCGAGCTGAGCGGACATCTAACTGAGCTGCAGCAACTCAGCGCCGCCGTAGCGCAGCTCGATGTGCTCGTCAACTGGGCCGACTTGGCAATGACTTATAACTGGCAGCGTCCGGTGATGATGGATGACAACGCTCATATTGATATAAAAGCCGGACGTCATGTGGTGGTCGAAGCAGTATTAAATAAGGCGAACCCTCACAGCCATGCGACTAACCGTTTCGTCGCTAATGACTGTCAATTAGGCGCAAGCGAATATCCTGAGCGCTTACTACTGATCACTGGGCCCAATATGGGCGGCAAATCTACTTATATGCGCCAAACTGCACTGATTGTACTGCTCGCGCACTGTGGCAGTTTTGTTCCGGCGCAGAGTGCCCATATTGGCGATATCGATCGCATCTTTACCCGTATCGGCTCGGCGGACGATCTGGCTGGCGGCAAATCCACCTTTATGGTGGAGATGATAGAAACAGCAAATATCTTAAACCAAGCCACCGATAAATCATTAGTACTGATGGATGAAGTCGGACGCGGTACGGCCACCACCGATGGTCTGGCAATTGCCCATGCTTGCGTCAATAAGCTGTTAGAGATTGGCTGCTTAACCTTATTTGCCACTCATTATTTTGAGCTGACGCAATTGGCACAGCAAAATAAGGCGATTCGTAACGTTCATGTCGCCGCCAGCGAAGTCGATGGTCAATTATTACTATTACATAAAATCAAGGACGGCGCCGCCAGCTCTAGCTTTGGCCTGCATGTGGCAAAAATGGCCGGTATCCCGCAAGCGGTACTCGCCGATGCCCAGCGCTACCTGCTCGATACGCTCACTGCGAATACCGCCACTGCTTATGATCAGAATCAAGGCGATCACACTGATGACAAAACTGACTTAACTCATTCCGTAACGGATAAACGTCAGCAGCGCTATGACCCTCATGCAAAGACCAACCTCAATAATTCTTCTGAGCAAGAACCTAAACCCGTAGATATTCAGCAACAAAATCAATGGCTTGCGCTACAAGAAAAGCTAGATCATATGGACCCTGATAGCCTAACACCCAAGCAAGCGCATGATATGCTCTATTGCCTCAAACAACTCATTAGTCGCTAAAGGGGTTTGTTAAATGTGTATAAAAGCGCTAAAATATGCGTTATTTTCGCTATTTAGCATTTAAAAGTCCAACCAATAACAGGTAGCCCTCTATGACCTTTATCGTTGCAGATAACTGCATCCTTTGTAAGCACACGGACTGCGTGGAAGTCTGCCCGGTAGATTGCTTCTATGAAGGACCCAACTTCTTAGTCATTGACCCAGACGAGTGCATCGACTGCGCCCTTTGTGAGCCTGAATGTCCGGCCAATGCCATCTTCTCAGAAGATGAAGTGCCCAAAGGACAAGAGATATTCATTGAGCTAAACGCGGAGCTAGCCCAGAAGTGGCCGAATATCACTGAGATGAAGCCGGCAATGGAAGATGCTGAAAAGTGGGACGGCGTCGAAGGTAAGATTCAGTATTTGGAGAAGTAGCTGAGTTATTAATAGCGATTGCTTATAAATAAAGCATCTCGATGTATATTTGGCTGTGGCTTTTGCTACGGCCTTTTTTTTATAGCGTAAGGTGGCAGCTACATCGCCTGATAATAATAGCGATCCAATCTTGGTATATCATCGGTGTGTACGGGTTGTGATGGGTTGAAAAATGCCACTTGCGCAAGCTTGACGCTGCCCGGACATTCAAAATTACAAAGCATAATGTTCTGTATCTCATCGCGATTACGCTTATTCGGTATCGTCTTGGTGAGGATATAAGCGTCATCGCCAAAAACCTCGTACCAGTTGTTAAATAGCGTCTGGCTATAGCCGTGCTCTATATTGGCCTTGCCGATCATATTTGCCATGATATACCTGCTGTTATTCTGAAACTGCTCAAGCGCCTCTAGGGTATATAAGTTGCTCGCTACATGCCGCCCTTGAAAAGCATCTATCAGCATAAAGTCATAACGCGCCTGCGCGTTACGCGTTAAAAACCCACGCGCATCATCGCCGATAAACTCAATATTCTCCGCTATTGGCGCTTTTAGAAAGTGCGTCTCAACGATATCCGGCAGACCTTTATCAATATCGATGACCGTCAACACCATATTAGGATTATGATGCGCTACTTCGCTAGGTGTGCCCATCCCTGCCCCGCCGAGGAATACTAAACTCTTTGGCTCAACTTGTTCAATCGTCTCCACAGTGATTTTACCGTACCAGTGGCAGTTCTTTTTTGATAGATATAGCCAGCAGCTACTCGTTGTTTGACCGGGCTTATCGGTGATAGTGACGGCTAATTGATCATCGATGACGGTCTGCTTAATAAACCAAGTACCCGTCGCCGTTTGATGGCCGGTATCGACTTTATTCAAGAATATAAAAATAAAAGTCACCGCAACCGCCGCTACTGCAAGGCTATAATTCATGCGATGTGTCGATAGGCTGAGCGGCTCAGTGCTCTCAACTTGTATCGCTAAGCGCGTACATAAATAAGCGCTAATCGCTAAAGCGGCGATAAATAAAGCTAAGCTACTCATCAAGCCAATATAAGGCAACAATAAAATCGGCGTCAAAGTCGAGCCCAGTACGCTACCCACAGTGGTAATGGCTACCATCATCCCAGCGTTTTTACCGGCATCCACGCCGTTATTATCATCCTCATTCTTATACTTCAGCGATAAGAACTGGGTAATCAGTGGAATAGCGGTCGAGCCAAAGGCAAGCCCTACCCCAAATAATAAACCCACCCCGATAGCAGCGATAATGGGGCTATCGATACTGGCGGTCATAAACGCTAATAGTGGTAATTGGATAATACAAGCGATAGCGTGAGAGATAGCCGATAGTGACAGCACATAACCGGCCTTTAGTAACGCCTGTCTTGGCGTCTTAATATCTTGCGAGAGACGACCGCCATACCAGTAACCCACGGCAATGGCGATGAGTACCATGGCGAGGATAACGCCAGTGATTGAGATGGACGCGCCGATATAAGTGGCGGAGATACGAATGGCATAAATCTCAATCCCCAAACCGGCAAAACCCTCAAGCAGGGCGATCGCGAGACAAACACCTAACACCTTTTTTTGCATAAACAAACTCGTCACTTTTAGTTGGTAGAGTGAGTTTACACTATTGGGATGTTGGCGTGTTTGGGAAGTGTTGATTTGGTTTGGTAGGATGCGTTTGATTAATTAAGGTAATACGCGACAAGGCGAGCCATTTGGAACATCACATTCGATACGAGCATTGGATGGCGATTTTGCAATAGCTTCAATCTTCTGCTGTGTCAAGGTAGTCCATTCCTTGGCATTAGTAATAGATTCGCATGCACTTATTACTGGGCGCGAAGGTTTACCGTTGTTCTGATTATTAAGTACATAGAATACATCATTACTATACGCTTTCGCCTCAGCAAGGCAGGAGTCTTGCTGAGCCTTTTGAATATGTTGGCGGTAAATAGGTATAGCAATTGCAGCTACTATACTAATAATCACAACTATCACCATCATTTCTATTAAGGTAAAGCCTGTTTTTAACTGCTTATTTAACATAGTTTATGAGAATATTTTTAATGATTTCTTTATACAGCAGAAAGCGTGCCAGTTTGTCTACATTTTAATATTCACTAATCCTTCTTTAATAATTGTTATCTGATGAACTAAGACCTTTACTGAGTATAGAATATTATTAGTTATTAATGACTGGTATTAGGCAGTGTTCAGACTGTAGACCATACATTGCAGAAGCAACTGCTTTATCACATAACCCTATTGTATGTTGCTGTAGATATCCTAGCTCATCTGGATACTTTTGTGTCAAACGTATCAAACCAGGTAATACACGAGGATAATAGAGAGCCGTTTTATCTAGCCATAATCGAGCTTCGTCAGCCTTACCCATCCTCTGCAAATAAATAATATGAGCCGCCGTGTGTGTATAGTATGGAAATACTTGCATGTTATTAGTAATTAATTGATCAGACAGCAGCATCTCTTCCTTACTTTCGGTATCAGGATTTACTTTAGAGGTATCTAGCTTATCAGCATACTTATAATAAAAAGGAATATACCTACCTTGTTCGCCTATAGCTATACTTTGTGCATGATGTATATCACCTCCTAATGCAAAAGTTTTGTTAACCTGTCTTTCATGGTCAACCAATATGATTACTAGAAGTAACATAACTAAAGTAGCATAAAATATCCCTAATCTTTTTAAGTTACCTTTCTTCTTATCTGATTCAGTAAGCTCTTGATTATCAAGAGAAACTTGTCTAACGATCAAAGACAATACAAGACAGAATACGATAAGAAAATTGCTATGCCACAAAGGCAGCTCTACCATGCTATGGAGTAAGCTAATCGTACATATCATCACCAGACCAAATGTCATCACATCTGATGTATATTTAAAAAATGCTTTTAATAATATATATAATAATGGCAACGTAACTAGTAAGGTACCCAGCAACCCTACTTCTGCCAATAGCTGTAATAGTAGATTATGACAGTGAGAAAAATAGTTATTAGCTCGAGACACTCCCATAGTAGCCACTTGGTCGTGATACCAAAATGATTGAAAACCATACGTACCCCATCCCTGACCTAATAATGGCGCATCTAAAAATGCTAGCCATGCTTTTTGCCACTCAAGCCAACGTGATAAGTACTCACTATCTCCTAGAAGTCTGTCTGTACCACTACTAACATCTGAAGATATGAACGGGAAAATAAACTGAGTAAATAATGCGACAGCAAGTGCGATAAGTATATTACGAGAAAATGTTTTAGTGTTTTTTTCTTGCGTTATGAGTAGCTGATAACCCGCCATAGCGGATAGTCCTACAATATACAATACAACAGTGCGAGAGCCTGCATGTGCCATAACGAGGGAATAGCATAAGATCAGCAGCCACATTTTTATGGAAGATAGCTTACCCATACGCTCCAGAGTGATACTTGCGATAAACCCCCACATAATAATGTGACTAAAATTATTGCGTTGACCAACTTGACCGCCGTTACCCGAAAACAATATCCAACCTAGCTTGTCTTTTAACACCGGATCTATAATCCACAATTGAATTACATACAAAACCAGCTGAATAATAGCCAGTATGACAATGCCCCATAAAACACTAAAAGTAATCAGTTTGAAATAAGATTTCGGGACACTAAGGATTGCGGTAAGCAATAACGCTAGTAAGATAAAAAAACCAGAAGTATAAAAAGAGCTTCCTAGATAAGGAGACTGTAATATTAAGTTCTGTAGGGGTAAATATAGCGCAAATGCCAAAAGGCAAATAGTTACAATAGATGACTTTAGATTATTAGTATTGAACAGTAAATAAACAGCGAATAGCGCACTCAACATCCCTACTGTTATGTCCATATAGAAATTTATATATGGAGGATAATACCAAGGTAATAAAAAAGGCAAAATTAGTAATAAAGTAATCAATAATTTGACTATAAGTTCGGGTTGCCCTTGATTAATAGATAGCGTATCCGACTGCATGACTTAAAACCTGTAATAGAGTTATATAAAAAAAGCCGACAAAGTCGGCTTCTTAAAATATATTATAGCAAAAAATTAATCTTCAACTGCACATGTGCCGCCACCAGCAACGTTACAAGTAGTCTCTTTGGTACCAGTTGTAGGTGTGAATACTACACTAGTAGTTGTAATATCTATATTACCATCATCTAAGTCAACACATGCACTATTACGCTCGTTATAGCTAGCTTGGGCAACTACACTAGATGTCCCAGGATCTTGTACATCAACAACAACAGTATTAATCCATGATTTGGCTTCAGCCAAGCAGGCACGCTCACCAGCACGTTGCGTATAGTTCTGATAAGCCGGAATAGCAATTGCCGCTAGAATACCAATAATAGCAACAACGATCATTAGTTCGATTAAGGTAAAACCTTTTTGTGTGTTCATAAGAACTCCTTAGGGTGGTATAGAGACAGTCGGTTATGATACGACTTATCTTTAATTCAATTAAGATTGGCTATGACGCCTTATACTATTAACTGCATATAGCATGCCAAATCTTTAACTGCATATAGCATGCCAAATCTTAAAACTCACTGACTTTATTAAACATAATAGGTTTCACCCTATTTTTTACCGTTTATAACAGTATTTCGACCACTTGTTAGTGTATCGTTAACATAATGTTACTGTCAACCTACTAATTATCGTCAGTTCAGTCACTTAACATAACAGAGCGTAACTTTGATTGACGTTTTTTGTCAATAAACATCGTGAACTGACATTTTTAGTCTATCTAGACCATTCCTCTTCAGTACCACAAATGGCGTTTCGGCATTTTACACCCCAAGGATTGAGAGTCATCGTCCCATCAGTAGCCATTCTAGTACCTGCTATTGGTGTCGCGGTCAATGTCCAGTTTCCACCACCTAAGTTATTACCATTAACTGGCGCTACAGTCACAGTATATAGCGCTGTACCCTCGTTAGGATAGGTCGTACCTGCTCCGTTGACCGTATTACTGAATATCTCACTTAAAGGAATACGATTATAACGCCTATATGTGGTCTTACTCGACTCAATACGTGAAGCTATCTGTTGCATCTCGCTCATCATATCTGCTCGAATACCTCTTTCGATATAGCCGATATAGCTCGGATAAGCGATAGTTGCCAATATTCCTAGTATCGCGACTACTATCATCAGCTCAATAAGCGTAAAGCCTCTTTGTGTCGGTTTTACCATGTGTTAGCTCCTGCTCCGCAATTAGCAGCCGTTATCACTATCGCCGTGTTATTACCACAGCGTAGACCGCGACTATTAAATAAGAAGCTATCTGCTCCTGTTATATTGACTGGGGTGGCAAGCATGACCCAATTATTGGCGAGCTGACCCGCCCCTTGTAAAGTACTAAAAGTACCACCGTTTATCGTCCCTAATCGAATAGTGTAGCGCGGATTGGCTGCTGGTAGATTGATCATCCCTGCATTGTTTATAGTATCAGTTCTAGGCTCAAACCCTCTATAAGTGAGCGCTTTGGCACGCCATTGTTCAAGCTCCACACTCAGCGCCAACATTTTTCGCTGAGCGTCAGACTCAGCGTTACGCACTTGATACGCGCGGTAGCTAGGTATAGCGATAGAAGCCAGAATTGCAATGATGACAACTATAATCATCAACTCTATCAGCGTAAAACCTGATTGACTATCTGCTTTAAACGTTAGTAAAGTTTTAAGCTTACGCGTATGAGTCATGGTTAGCCCTTAGTATTCCATCCACTGTAACGGATTTAAGCGCTTATCAGTGTTGACTCCGCTATTGGCATCGCAATCTGGTCCAGTACAAGTATTTAAAGCGAAATCATTACCATCGTCATCTACATAGTTCGTATCACAGTTACCGTCTGGGCAGATGACCTTAGGTATACACTCAGCCCCTTCACATCTATTTTTGATTAAAGTAAAAATGGGTGTATTGTTATATTGCCCTACTATGCTATCGACGATACCTAAGCCAGAAGTTATATTGACTCGCGGCGTCAGCTCACCACACGCACCGTAAGGCAGACAGGTTCTCTCTCGCTGAGTAGCACCGATGATACCTGCACTACATTCTTTGATATCTTGACCTTTGTCAGGATTGTATGAGGACGATATCAGTATGCCATCTAGCGCATCTGGCTCATTAAACATTTTTAGCTTGTAGACACCATTGGTCTTAGAGTCTACTGGTGCATCTGTCGGTGTGTCAGCAGCCCAATGCGTAAGAGGCATATACCAGCCTTGTATATCGTTGTTTTTCATACGCGTCTCAATGCCAGAGTTACCCAAGTCGGCACTCGTAAAAGTTAACTTCTGTAGCTTGCCATTGCGATCATTTCCATTGACCTTAATTAAAGGGGTGCGCAGACTCATAGCTGGGGCCGTAGTAGTCTCATAATGAAATAGATCACTACGAGAGATATCCTTATCTATAATACTGTATAAGGCATTAGGCGTTTTTCTGCTCGCATTGACAGGATTACTACGATCACCTGTACCTACGGTGACCATGACTTGTACCCCAGTGTAGTTACGCTCTATATTGCTAGCTACATCGTCATAGGCATATTCACCATTATAGAAGGTTACTAGTGGACGTTCATAAATACGCGGCGGTGCATCAGTACCGCTCGCTTGATCACTGACGTCTAGCACTCTTATGACACGATCAACCTTGAAATTACTGGTATCCGCTGTGTTATTGATATCTGCACGCCATACCTGACCGCCCAAATCAGCAAAATAGATATGATCGGTAAGACCATCATAGTTGCGGTCCATAGCGCGTACTTGTGTCACAACACTATGCTTAAGCTCTGATGATTTTGAGTACTGTAAACCTGATGAACGCGAAGTACTATTAGCACTTGAGCCGCTATTACTTGCCCACCAGAGTAGCTTACCGTTATTATCATTGATATTTATTTTGTCTTTTTTGTTAGTCGCAGACTGCACAGAGCCCATTTGTACCATATACACTGAGTTGCCTTGTGCATCAGCTTTGTTACTACAGCGTGTATTATTAGGATAAGAGGTATTTAACTTAAATTTGGCATCCTCATAGCAGGTATCGTAGCCGCCTGGTAAAAAGCTAACCATGACTCTTTTACCACCACTCATCACATAACCTAGCGCAGGCTTACCCCATGTCTGACCCATCTTTGCAAATGCTTTTTGTTCTGCGGTTGCAGTAGCATTAGTCACGCCATTTACAGTACCAGCAATATCTATTGCATTATTCTGTAATTTATTAGCATAGTTTGAGCCTATGCTATACACCATCTTTGGCGCTGTTATATCAGTAACATCTAACGCATAGTAAGTCGAACCGCCCATACGTAGACCACCCAACGCCAAGCTTTGATCTGCTTCATACGTATTGGTTGTAACATTATTAGCTGTAGTAGAGTTTGAGTTATAAGATACATAAGTCAACCAAGGCGCATCCACACCATAAGGATAGCTACCATCTTTGGCTGAGCCTTGACCGGCTAAAGCATCAGGCTGTAGCTCTAATATCTGTTTTGGCACAAATGTAAAGGTCTCTTTTCCTGTATTGTCATCTACCATGTGCAGTGCACCATCCATAGAGCCATAGATGATATAGTCTTTACGCGTACTAGGATTGAATCTACCTGAGGTATCGACTTCTATACTCTTAGTAATAAGCTGAGGTATAGAATGCAAAACCCCGCCCACGTTCTTAAGTGCAGGATCCTTTGTCGACGTTAATCTCGTTGTATCTGCTATAACTGCATCGCTAGGCTCACTAAAGCCCATAAACTTAAGTAAGGCTACTTTTTGCGGATTGGTATAGCCTGTCAGACTAGTAAAATTGACAGGCTTATCTGACACAACTTTTAGGTTAGTTAAGTTGTTACCGTTATCGACGAATAAATTGCGAGTACCAACAGCCGTACCCGCGTTTTCGAATATCTTTTGATATGTACCGCCCACCTGTGGCAATCCCATATCTGGCCTTAGAGTATCAGGGCGACTAGTATCAGTTATGGTGTTCCATAAGTCATGAGTATTTTCAGCAAAGTTACCTTCATTATCTTCAAATACAAAATTACCATCAGCGCCTACTAGTGTCGCATTACTAACTTTATACTTTTTGAGATTACCATTCCAAAGATTGTTTGATCCTGGAATAGGTTCTAGTATTGGTAGATAAGCACGTTGACGCGATCTGAGTCCACCTAAGCTATCAAGTGGAATGGACATCGTACCGCTCGATATAGGATCAATCTCAGAGGTGCTAACATCTTCAATAAACTTTCGAACGCTTTTAGCAATATCTTCTGAGTCTTGAGTATAATAGAACCCGCCTTCTCCAAAGCCTTCGCCTTTTTCGCCAAGTTTACACAGGTTCTGTGCATCTACACTAGTAACATTTGGATGATCACACTGATAGACTTGTATAATTTCAGACACACCATTTGATCTAGTAATAGTGCGAGGTACTTTGCCTTGTGCT
The DNA here is from genome assembly GCF_052259045.1 of Psychrobacter sp. 1Y11. Lineage (NCBI taxonomy): Bacteria > Pseudomonadati > Pseudomonadota > Gammaproteobacteria > Moraxellales > Moraxellaceae > Psychrobacter > Psychrobacter sp. 1Y11. Next base: position 170,109 of record NZ_JBQQER010000002.1, on the reverse strand, counting down.
GCTAACTGCTTATATACACTACCGAAGCCTACTGTTGCTGTAGCAATAGGGACACCTTTAGCATTATTATCATTGTATAAAGCTTTTGAATACTCACCTATACATTCCCATGCAGGTTTATTATTAGTGACTGTCCCAAATCCAGTATTGATAGAAGTCAATCCCGAATTACAGGAGCTGCCCATATCGATCGAACCTCCTGTAAGGCTATTATCCATTAGATCACGAGTAACTTGCTCATCAAAAGAGTTATTAGGTTCTCCATCTGTTAAAAAGTATACACCGTAACCATCGCACTGCGTTGAATCATTAATGACAGGTGATTGGTAATTTAGTTTTCTTGGTAGTTGCTTAGTATTATCTGCTGAAAGATCAAAACCATCCCATTTATTATCTTCTGTTACTTTAGTCAAAGCTTTGAAATAATAGGTTCTTCCATTGCTATCATAGGTATTATTGTAGCCACCTAGTAACTCTAAACGTAAAACTCGATCATTATTTTGAATTTTTCTGTAATCACTACAACCATAATACTCGAAACTTCCTATGTTAGATTTGTAATTATAGTTATTAGTACACTGATATAAACTATACTCGTATCTTCCGTAATATCTATTCCACTCTCTAGTAGAATAGCCTACTAAATTGTTAAAATTTTCAGTTTCTAAGCTTACCGCATAAGATCGGTTACCTAGCATATAAGCTCCCGCTTCAGCATAAGCATTTGCTATTGGAGTATTCGTTTCTGGTTTTAACCCAACTATATTATCTAGAATTTTTTTTCGATTCACTAAGGTGAGATCTACTATTGGCGATTCGATCTTACCTCCACCTTTACTTGCAGAGCGGTAGAAGAAACTACCCATGCCAATTTTATACTTTGATAAATCAACTTGATCACCGAAAGCGCTTTCACTTTTTGGATTAGCGAACAATGGTATTAAAGCCATTTTTAAGCGAGACATACGGTCGTAATACCGAGTGTTATTCTTATAAGCATAATAAACTCTATAATCAATGCTTTGATTAGTATTAACACCTTCATCATTATAAATGTTTTGATTCAAATCTGTATAGTAGACACTATCTCTTGATGAGACATTTGAATAATCATCACTGATACTTCCATTTCCCATACTTCCTGAGTTATCTAGCATCATCATAATAGAAGCATTACCGTAGGTCGCGCCTTGATATATCTCAAGATCCGAGCTGTTAGACATACTACTAGCCATACAGCCAAACACCATTGTTGACAATACTTTTAAATGCCATCCTTTCGTGACAGCGAATGTAACATGCTCTTTTCTATCTTTTAGGACTTTCATGCTATCTACTCCTATTACTTCTATATACATACGGCTATGTTAGAAAAGTCACATCCGCTCTGATGTCCGTAACGTTTAATATTTTCTTACTCTCTAGCGAGTATTTTAAGTGGTGCTAGAGATACAATTGGGTCCGACAGACTGGTTGGAATAGGTTTGTACTTGTGTCTGAAAAGGTATATCTAATGCTTCAAGGCACGTATCTACTGTATTGGTTCCTATACGAGGCTGTTTGAGACATCCTGAGAGCGTGTTAGTTCCCGTGCTACTAGCATTACCTAATGGAGCTTTTGATAACGCTGGTACGACTGAGGTTGCGTACCCGACCACTTGAGTGCACTCAATAGTGCCTTTACCACTAGCATTCGGCTTTTCAAGATCATTAGATGATGTGCCTTCTACTTCTTGTATCCAAGCAAGTTGCGTGTCTGGATCGATGGGTCTAACAAAAGTCATTTGAGTCATTAGACGACCCTCGCTTACGTAGCTATCGCTATTGTTTGGATCGCAGTAACCATTGCTAGACTCAAGGCCACCTCTTTGATTTCGCTTGCTGATTTCAAGAACACTGAATAATTTGTCACCACGTGGTCTCACACAAAAGCTAACTTCTGAGCCTTCCATACCTGCCTGAGACATATATTCGTTAAGGGTGTCAGTACTACTCACTTGACTACTTAAAATACGATCTTCTTTTTCTACCTTCATAAAAGCTGCATCGTTAGATTGAAACAGCAATTTACCAACTTGATCTGCTGTAGCGACTTTCAAATCGGTCGTACTTTGTCTGACTGCGATAACCCCTAGGCTTATAATCATCACCAGCACTAACAAGACGACAATAAGTACAGCACCAGACTGTGTGTGCAACCCTATAGACGGTGCTCTTTCTCTAATATTTGGTTGCTTCATCACAATCCTCCTCTTGCGTTTCGTAACAGTACCGTGCCTTCATAAACATTTCTTAAAAACTTTTGATCGTCTGCAGTCACCGTATTCAAAGCTACGTTTGATTTGTCCAATACTGTGAAGCGCAAGTCACTATTATCTTGCTCAGTAATTGTAGGAGCGTTTGAGCGAGCAAGTATACCGATCTGTAATTTGACTATACGGTTTGCACCTATCGCTGTAGCCAAATTCGACGCATTAGGAATTGATATATATGCGCTATTAGCTCTATCAGGGAAAGTAGCAAAATCTCTACTATCTGCTAGTCCTAACTTGACTCTAAAATAATCAACGTTGGGTATGATAATTGTACCTGAACCAGCTAAATTATTATTTTTGTTGCCATCTACAGGATGTTCATAACTAGCGATGTCTATACCTGTTGCACTACTAGCTAAAGCCTCATTGTAGTCATATATTGCGGAGGCACAGGCTAATGCAGGAACATTTGGTGTGGTAGTTGTATCTAAACGTACAAAATAACGTTCAATTACATAAAATTTATCGGGTATAGAGTCTCCCTCGCAATCAAATAATCCAGCTTGGCCTACTTGATATTGAATTGTAAGTTGATCGCTATTTGCTGTGCCAGCAATGTTACTAACGCTATTAGATGACGCATTACGACTTAGTAAGTTGACTGGAACAGCGCTACCATCTAGTACTAAACCAGATAAGTTATTTTCTAACCAATTTCCACTGCTACCATTCGGTGCAGTTAGCACCACACCACCTTGAGGGGTTTGGTGGTTTAAAAAATACTTATCATTAGTAGCTGTTGAACGTGCACCAAAGTTAGCGCGTCTAAGATGACGCTTTACTTGAGATAAACCAAATATGGCATTATCTTGAATCTGCGAGCTTGCCTGTTGACGACGACTATTGACTGAGCTTGTATAAAAAATTTGTAGAGCAGCTGCTGAAATTAAAAGTCCTAATATTAAGGCAATCATTAGCTCTATTAAAGTAAACCCTTGCATGGATTTAGCATAAATAACACTATCAGCTTCGTATGTCTTTTTCGACCTATGATTCGGGAGCATCATAACGCTATATCTCCATCATCAAGCATGTGGATCTAGGATGATATCTTCCACCTGCCTCAGTTACAACGTTATTAGCACTCACTCGATTAGTAAGGCAATCAACCTGAGCGTTTGTCCCTATAGTTGGAGTCGTGCGTCCCCATGCTGATATCAAACAATAAGAAAACATAATATTGTTTACAGCATTCGTGCCAGATCCACCCGTATTAGGACAAGGATGCATTTGTACTTCAAAGTCATAGTTTGCCAAATCGGTTTTGACATAGAAGCTTTCAGCTCTAGCTAGCTCATCTGGAGTACAGAATGATGCCGTTGTTACGGCTTGACCGTCTAGTCCGCATTTTTTGCTAGGCACACTGTTGGTTGCTAAGTTTATTTGGTTTTCATAAATTGATATAGCGTCAGGGTTTGCATGAATTTTTTCAGCAATATTTCGCATCACTACCAAAGACTGGGTACGCTCAAAGGATTCGTTTGTTGCCTTTATAGCTTGTCCTTGCAAAGCACTGTATCCTAATACAGCTACTGTCAGAAGCAATAGAGCAACCATCACCTCAACTAACCCTATCCCAGTCTGTGTGTTTTTGATGCTCATTAGCAACTCCCATTAGTTATCGTGCTAATATTTGCAATTTTGGTAACTCGTACCTCTCTTCTAGTTTCTGCAGTAGAAGCACTATCGCAAACACCATAAGTCACTTCTACGCCATTAGAGATAACTTTATTTGGCTGAAATATGACATCTGAACCTGCAGGTACTACATTCATCGTAACCTGACTACGATCATCGAGAGTAAAAGTTGACACAGTATTATTACTAGCGTCTCTCAAGGTCATAGTATTATCAGTATTGTCATAGACGACTCTTATGTTAGTACGAAGAATAATACTTTCAGCCTTTGCTTCTTTAAGAGCACTTTCAATAGATGAAGTCGTAGTATTAACGCGTTGGTTAGCTAATTGAGTATTAAAACTAGGCGCGGCAATACTCACAATGATAGCCAATACCGCAATAGTCACCATTAGCTCAATCAGGGTAAACCCTGCAGCATGAGGCGCTTGATGCTTATATGACGAGTTAGGTATAGCGGCGTTCACATTCAAATCCTAAATTCTTAAAGTCTGTAGTTAGCTAAGATTCATCCGCTTACTACTGTAATCTTAACTCACTTATGTACGCAGTTATATATTCTAAATATGCAATATTTGTTCCATCTCTCTGAGTCTGAGAACTCAGAGTGATGTATAGACTATTAGTAGTCATGACCTATAGTTCAATAACTTTACAAGTTTATATAATACAAAAACAATTAGCCTTTATTATATACAAAAATAACACTAAAGACGTAAAGACTCTAGTTATACCATAAATAAACGGTAGCTTTTAGAAGATGGAAGGTACTATTTCTGATTTTGACTACCATGGGCGAGGGCGTAAGCTGAAATATGGTATTTAGTTGTCTTGACATCAGCAGGCTGGCTGTCGCTATTAGAGCTATGACTTACATCCTTATTAGTCATTCCAGTGGCTTCTGGAGAGGTTGGATAAGGTTGAGTTGGAATGATAGCGCGCGCTAACGCCTGCAAGCTTGCACCTGTGGTTGCGACATCATCGAATAGAAGTAAACGTCTAACCGGCGGCGTTTCTATCAATACAAAGGCATCCTTTAGATTGGTTAGGCGCTCGCTACGGCTCAGACCTTGCTGACTGACCGTATCATCCTGACGCTCTACCCCATGCCATAAGGGGATTTGCCAGTGCTTGGAGAGGTAAATAGAGAGGATAGTGACTGGGTCGAAGCCACGTTTGAGCAGTCGATTATCGGTAGTGGGCATCGGCAAAATGACGCTATTACCCGCATGACAGCCTTTCGGCCTGGGCAGTTGCCGCAGCATATGTACGAGTAAAGGTAGGCGGCTCATATCCTCACTATGTTTGAAAGCACGAATGGCTTGGCGAAGCGGATAATCGTAGTAGCTAGCGGCTTGAATCGGCAAAGTGACGGATGCTGCAATATCAACATAAAAAGGCGCCGGTAGCCAAGCGATACTGCGCTGACAGCGACTACAAAGCAGGCTTTTATTAGTAGTTGCAGACTGACTAGAAGAGCGTTTGGCTGATGGGTCTGCATGATTAGAATTTGTAGGGTCATTATAGGGCGCTTTACGGTAGCAGCCACAGAGCTGGCAGCGTATATTGACATACTCTGCTAGCCACAACCCCAACTGATAAGGCATCGGGCGGTGCATAACCATTAGTCTGACCTATAGTCTAAAATCCTTTCCAATCATTTAATACAATACCGAAGCCGATAGAGGTGTTTTCGTGATTGTAATCGATGATGGATTCGCCGTACCCTTGGAACAGCTGCACATAGCCATTGACGTTTTTGGATAAAGGATAGATATAGTCGATTTGGGCTGCGCCTTTATTAGTGCTCGGGTTGTAGCGCAGTGTACCACTGAGGCTCTGTTGATCGGGTAGATCATACAAGAACTTGATATCACCATAACCCATAAAATCCTCTATATCCGAATTATCCTCGCTACTGTCATCTTCATTATTCACCCGAACCCAAAGTCGCGGTACCACAGAGAACTTGCCCCATTCGGCCCCGGCCATCAGATAGGCGCGATTCCATGAGCGGGAAATAGGATCTGACTGACCATTGGAGTGATGAATGGCGCCCGCGCCTAGCATACGTAGACGTCCGCCAAAAGGCAGGTCAGCGGTAACCGGCTGGGTCAAAAATATCTCTGGCTGATAGTCCGTCGCTCGAAACGGTCTAGAGTTGTCTTCGTTATAGACCTGCCAATGTGACTCTTGCGTGTAGCCAAACCATAAGTCAGCGCTGGTATCAAATAAATCTTCACCAACTTTGGTTTTTAGCGATAATTGAAATTTAAGCTCAGTATTACGGATGTCATTAGAGTCGTAGTCTCGGCCCGGCTCATCTGGGTTACTAGGGGTTGGGTTGAGATTGGGATCAAAAGTATAAAACAGCGGCAGTACATAAGTCGGTCGATACGGTCTGACCGTCCAAGTGCCACGCTCGCTATTTTGGTCTAGATCATATGCCAAGCTTAGCGGCGAGTATTTCTCTATTTGCTCTTGGGTGACGCCCACCTCTTCTAACACTTTCGCTTCTCTTTGTGTCAGTCCTACGGTATCTAGGCTTCCGGTAGTCTGCGCTTGTTCTGCGTCTAGAGTGTCGTTAGTATCGTCTAAATCATCTTGCGCAAGGATCACTTGCGGCTTACCCGAGATAGTGGTTCTAAAGGTTTTAGCGAGATCTACCGGCTGCTTACTCATAGTATAACTAGGTGTTTTGCCTTGCTCTGCTACTTTATCGAAACAGGCCAAACGCGCCGCGCTAGTCTGTACTTCCGTACATTCAAGAAACAGCTGAGCTTGCTGAGCGATAAAAGCATCGCTAGGCATTTTGCTACGATTAATAGAGCCATCAGGATTTGTCATCGGCTCATTCATACCTTGCGACGAGTCCTCGCTTACGTACTCTACATTGGCACCGGCTACTGGTATCTCGTTGTAGATAGGCGCTTCTATAGCGGCTTGTGCTTGCAGAGCGGTGCAACTTAAAGCGACGCCTATAGCCACGTTCAGAGGCGTCTTTAGTGCAACGTTCAAAGTCGGGTGACGCTGAGCCTGATATCGGGTGATAACCTGAGCAAACATAGTAGTCCTTGGTCATAATGGGCAGAGATGCCGGCATATTATCTGCTATCAATAGCACAAATAATTCGAGACTATACTCAGTTCAAAATAAAAAGGGTCGAGAGTTTTGGCGTGCTACTGGTATAAACCCTTCTAGCGTACGCTTCATTTTCGGCGCTGCGCAAGATTTATCTCAGTAACACCTCATGCTTTTTAAATTGAATCGACTATAGCGGTGATAGTCAGCTATATAAGAGACAAATCATTGAATACTTTTAAAAGCTGCTACTGCCTTATCTAAGTGAAGTAACGCGGCAGCATCGGCTATCAAATATTGTTGCGTTATTGTAATAAAATTATGCGCATTATACTAGCATTATCCCTACTTAATATTGACAAGGTTAAATGAAAAAAGACTTAACAACGCTACTCATTTCCAGTCAAAAAAAAACGCGATAGCCAACCTACAAAGCTGAATATCGCGCTAATGAATAACTTATTAAAATTAATGTCAATTATTCAAAGCCGTTAAAGTCTGCTCAAACTCTTGGCGACCGATCTCACCGACTTGCTTATTGACTAGCTCTCCGTCGATATAATATAGCAGCGAAGGCGGTCCAAATAGCTGATAGCGCGCTAAGATAGCCTTTGAGTCTGCCGTAGTCTCAGTGATATCTAAACGGACAAGCTGCCAGTCCTGCATCTGCGCGGGACGGTTGGTGAATAAGTTTTTGTCCATGATTCGGCACTCAATACACCAGTCGGCAGTGAGATCGACGATGACTTTAGGGGTTTTCGCCGTAATCGCATCGAGCTCTGCGAGTGTAGTGATGTGCTCATCTGTTGCTTTATTAGCTCCTGCGGTCTGGCTATTATTCTGACCTGTTGATGACATCATCATCGGTGCTGCAGTCAATGACGCTAGCGGATGTAAGCTGTCATCATTACCTAAAGCCGCGCCGATGATGAGCATCATCGCCCAAACTCCAACGACTAGACCTAGCGCTTGCGTCAGCATACGCGCCCTACCGACCCAGCTCCACGCCCAAGTCGCTACCACCATAAACCATAGCGCCCAAACCAGTAACATCACCGGTGAGATAAACACCCGCTCGATCAGTAACAGTGCCACGGCGAATAATAACAGCGCAAAGCCTTGCTTGACCCAGTTCATCCACGCGCCCGCTTTGGGCATAATCTTGCCTTGCGTCGCACCAATCAAGATCAGCGGCGCAGACAAACCAAACCCGAGCATAAATAAAGCAGCAAAACCCAATAGCGGACTGCCAATGGTCGAGACCGCCAGTAGCGCACCAAACAATGGCGCAGACACACAAGGCGAAACCACTAACGCCGATAAAAACCCAGCCACTAAGCTACCGCCAGTACTGCCAAGCTTACTGTCGCCGACTTGGCTTAAGCCCTGCATCTTACTACTGATAGCGCGCGGTAGACGAATGCTAAAGACACCAAGCATGTACAGCGCCAGTAGTACAAACACAATCGCAAAGCTAATCAAGATAATAGGGTTTTGTAGCCAGCCGATGATGCCGAGCGATTCACCGAATACTGCAATCACCGCCCCTAATATACCGTAAGCGATAGCTACCCCTAGCGCATAGCTAGTGGTTAAGATAACGCCCTTTTTGACCGTTGGGTTCTCTTGACGCGCGACAATATTGGCGACTATCGGCAGCATCGGTAAGACGCAAGGCGTGAGTGCTAGCCCTAACCCTGCTATAAATAATAGTAATAAAGCCAGCCAAGGATGCGTTGCAAGACCAAACGGATCACTATTATCTAGACCGTTGACCACGCCACCACTATCATTCTGGTTACTTGTAGTCTGGGTACTCGATATCGTGCTTTCATCGGTAAGGCTGGCACTCTCTTCGCCGTTGACACTGCTATCGCCGCCAGAGATCGAGCTAGTAGCGGTCATGCCACTCTCTAAACTGTCGCTATCTAAAGTATCATAATCGATAGCATCGCTGTCTAAGTCATCATAGTCGATAGCTTGGTCAGTGGTTGCTGCAGACGTCGAGGCTGATTGGGCAGCTGCTGAGTTATCGCTACTAGCAGTATTGTCAGCGGCGACTGTTGTAGCCGTATCAGCCTTACTATTAACACTATTCTCGCTACCATTACCACTTTTAATAGACACGGTGGTTTTGATTTTTTCAGGAGGATAGCACAGACCGGCTTTGGCGCAGCCTTGCCAGCCAATCGTCACCTCACTAGAGCTCAAGCTTTTGCCGTTGGTGCTTGTCAGCGTGGTGCTAGCGATCATATTGGCCTGATCAAACACTGGCACTTGCCCATAAGTCGGATCGTCAATGGAGACCGGCTTTTGGTTAAAACTAAAGGGGCTTGCGGTTACTCCAGCAGGCAGCTTCAGTTTGAGCTGATCTTTATAGACATAATGCTCAGGGGTAATCTCAAAATTAATCGCTAGCCGCGTACCGTTAGCTAAAGCTTTTGTGCTGCTAGTGACCTGAAAAGCCTCGTCGACGGGCAAGAACTTAGGAGGAGTTTCAGAGCTATTGCCAAATAAATCGCTAAGGGAAGCCGCTTGAGCAGTGCTAGAGACAGCCATCAGTCCTGTCGCTGCCATACCCGTTAGCAACGAGCTGCTAGATAGTCCTAACGCCAGTAAATAAGCGGCTCTTGAGCGGGCTTTTTTCGTTGGCGTCGGATGATTTATTGACGTCTTTATAGACATAAAGGACTACCTTTTTATTACTGTTACTGCACTAACATGTTACTGATAAGGGCTATTAACGAGTCGCCGGAATATTGATTTTGGTTTTTACTTTTTCTGGTGGGTAGCATAGTCCTGCGGTAGCGCAGCCTTGCCAATCGATAAGGATCGGGGCATTTTTGGCGCCTTTACCGTTTTTGGTTGCTAAAGTGGTGGTAGCAACCACCGTTCTTTGTTTAAATACGGGCACTTTACCAAAAGTAGGATCATCGATAGTCACCGGCTTTTGACTGTAGGTAAAAGGCGTCGCGCTGATGCCTTTGGGAAAGCGCACCTTTAGCTGGTCTTTATAGACATAATGACCCGGTGTGATGTCAAATGTGATCGATAGACGCGTGCCTTTGGCGCTAGCCTTAGTGTCAGTCAAGACATCAAAGGCCTCATCCACTGACAAAAACTTCGCTTTGCTCGCGCTGTTATTACCAAACAGCTCATTTAAGCCCGCCGCTTGGGTGCTCATAGCAGCCACTGATAGCACTGACGCCGTAGCTATCGCGCTTAGGCCAGTGGTTATTTTAGAAGTTCGCATTATTGACATAAAAATTACCTTGTTTTGCAATGGCGCTATTCAATAAAAAATATCAACCAATAACGACTTATTGATTGATATTGAGTGCTTATACAGCAAAAATCTAGATGACAAAAGACGATGTGGCAAAAGTCTAAGCAGCGCTATGAGCCATACATAACTATATTTGCGCGTAGATATCCGCGTCCAATCCTTCACCGCCCGGCTGATTGTCCGCTCCTAAGGAGAACAAATCATACTGACGCCCTTCGCTACCGGGTGAGGCATACTGTAGCTCATTATCCCAGCCATCTGTTGGATAACCGCCCTTGATGTACCCGCCTTCTGGATAGTTTTTGGCATCGCTTGGCGGCGTCGTCAGCGCATCTAGTCCTTGGCCTGAAGTGGGATAGCGCGAGTTGTCCACTTTATACATATCTAGCGCGTTCGATACCGTAGCGAGCGCCGTCTCTGTGGTTTTGACTCTTGCTTTGTCACTTTGCCCCACCACTCTAGGTACAACTAAACCAGCCAAAATCGCCAAAATAACAATGACCACCATAATCTCAATCAAAGTAAAGCCTGCTTGTGAGCTTGTTTTTGTCAGGTGGCGCTGGTGCTGTACTTTCATGCTAATCGTTTGCGCTTGGTCCATCATAGTCATCGCTTGCATCCGTACCGGGTTAATAATAAAAGTGAGTAATAAAAGGCTGTAAAAATTTAATAATAATCACTATAGACTATGAGTTGCTATTTTTCCACTATCGTCAGCGAACTGGCGATGCTCAGTGCTTTGTATTTCTAGTGCTTTGTATTTCTAGTGCTTCTTATTTAAAGCTCAGTATTGCGCTTTTTTAGACCTACCCTACCAACGGCATCAGGAACAACCGCTACTATAGCCTAATGTGCGCTCTGGCATAACCGTAAACAGGCGTCAGTCAACAATATACAACAGTGCGCAAAACTTAAGAAAGCTAGCGCTGGTTTATCCTGCCAAGTCATTCATATTGACGATAGGTAGCATCACCGCCATGACGATGATCATCACTATAACCCCCATAAATACTAGCATCAGCGGCTCAAGTAGCGATAATAAAGTACTGATAAAGTTAGTGGCTTCCGCCTCTTGCATGTTGGCGGCGCGGCTGAGCATATTTTCAAGCTCGCCTGAGTTCTCCCCGCTCTTGATCATTTGTACCATCATCGGTGGAAAATAAGAGGAGCGCTCGAGCTGACTCGAGAGACTCGCGCCTTCAGTGACTCGGTCGGCTGCGGTAATAATGGTTTGCTGAATATGTAGGTTAGTCGCCACCGCCGCTCCTATGTGCAAAGCCTCGATCAAGGGCACTCCGGAGCGCACCAATATCGCAAGCGTACTAGCGAAGCGAGCGGCGTTCAGACCCTTGGATAGTCTCGCCAATATCGGTAGTTTTAGTACCACACTATCGATAGCCAGCTTACCTGCCTGCGTTTGCGCGAAGCGGTACAAGACAAACCCGGCCGCCGCTAACATAAGCAGCATCAGCCACCACCAATCAGTAATAACATTCGATAGCGTCAGCACTACTTGCGTAATCCAAGGCAGCGCTTGCTCGGACTGTTCAAAGACTTTGACAATTTTGGGTACTACAAAGCTCATTAGCCCCATGATGACCGCTGCCGCCATAACCATCAGTATAATGGGATAAACCATAGCGCCTTGAATCTTCTTTTGTAGAGCAAAGCGGTTTTCGGTGTAGTCGGCAAGCTGATTGAGGATGAGATCTAAGTGACCGGATTTCTCGCCGGCGGCAATGGTGGCGATATAAAGGGGCGGAAAGCTGGCCGCTTGCTGCAAAGCTCGCGCCAAGCTTAAGCCTTCTAATACATGCGAGCGTACCGCTAGCATTAAGGATTTGATATGGGTTTTAGGCGATTGTTTGGCGACGGCCGCTAGCGTTTCTTCTAGTGGAATACCGGCCGCTAGTAGCACCGATAGCTGACGCGTTAATAGCGCTAGCTCATAAGCAGAAGGTTTTTTATAGCGGTTTTTATGTTTATTCTGTCTGTCATTGACGGCGCTGACTTCTACAGGTGTCCAGTGCTTATCACGTAGCTGCTGGCGTATCTGCCGCGCAGAATCGCCTTCTAATAGGCCTTTTTGCATCGCTCCTTGGTCATCAAAAGCTTTGTAATGATAAGCGGTCATAACAGCAAGGATCCTAAATGAGCGAAAAAAGGGGGAAATTAGCGTGACAATACCGCAAACAAGACAACTTTAAAGTCGCCGGTTATAAAACTTTTTTAACGTTCAAACCTAGTTGAAGCATTAGAACAAGAATTAGAACAAAGGAGTCGAATCTTGACTCTCAGGCATCATTCCTTGTAGCAATAATACCTCTAAGTGCTGCTGTTGTAGTTTTTTATCAAAGTCATTGACCTCGGCAATCAGCATTTTTTCGATACGCTTGTCGCTGGCATAGACGCTCAAACGCGCACAAATCACCGCCAACTGATAAACACGCTTTTTGCAGTAGCCATCTAGGCCTTGTAGCAGACGTACCATATAAGGCGTCTCAAGACTGGCGTAATCATAGCCCTCAACCACTTGCTCACCCAATGCCGACACGCCGTAGCTGATAGAGAGATGCGCGCAGAAATAACAGCTAAATAAATAGCCAATGACATGGCCAATATAATAGCCACGATCATAAGTGAAGCTACTGACACCGAAGTGACCTAAGACATAGCTATTGAGACTACCTTGATCGGCAATAGGCTTGCCATGCTTGAGCTTGCCGATAGTAGGCAGGCGCAGCGGATTATGACCCTCTTGCGCGGTGAGCTGCCAACCTGCCGGCTGCTGCGCAGGCATGGTGCTGACGATATCAGCGATAATATCATCGACCACATGTAGCTGCTGCCAAAGGCGCTCTATAGATTCCACTTCGAGCAAACCACGTTTATCAAGCTGCTGGGCGAGCGTAAACTGCTGATATTCAGCGAACTGCGTCTTCAAGGTTTGCACTAAATAAGTGGGACGCATATTTGCGGGAGCTAGATAAAGTAGGCGCGTGCGCTCATGCTGAGCACGATAGAGCGCGATTCGCTGCTCCGCCACATTGCTCTGGGTGTCGAGCGCAGCTGCGTCTTGATCGATGACATCCGCTACGGGTACTAAAAACCGCTCTAATAGCTCAGCCTTATTGGACGCTGTCGTAGAGGATAATGGCTCGTGATACAGCCTCTCTTTGTTTGTATGGTTTTCACTGCTATCTTGAGCTGCAGGCTCTAGCGCAGTAAAGTGTTGCTCAGAATTTGGTTGGGTCATAGCATATCTTCGCTAACAAAAATAAATATCGTTTAGACAGTATCGTTTTGGTATTGATACTCTAAAACGAGTCACTGTCTATAGTACCTTAACCCACTGCAGTTGTCAGCTGCCCTGAAAGGGGATAACGCACTGTTTTATATATTGCAAGACAAGAGTGGCGCTCGTAGCGAAAGACAACACGCTAGAAGAATTTATGCCAGTAGCGCTTAAGTTCACTAAGAGGTATCGATTTTCTTTTGCTGCTGATTATAATCCTAAAAATCGCCAATAAAAAAGCACCAAGATTATAGATTTAATCTTGATGCTTTTAGCATTGAAGACGACTATCGTTTATGGTATCGGCGCATCATGATATTCCGGCATTATGACTTGCTTAGACCGCTATCTTGTTTTGATACTGCTGGCGATAGGCTTTTGGCGAGACGCCATAAACGCGTTTAAAAGCTTGACTGAAGGTGGAGTCAGAGGCATAACCGACCAGCTCACTGATACGGCTAATACTGTTTTGCTGCAAACGCAAGTAGCGGGACGCTAAGCGTAGACGATAACCAATTAAGTAAGTCAAAGGCGGCATACCGACTACTTCTTTGAAGCGTTGCGCGAAACTCGAGCGCGACATACCGGCCACTTCAGCGAGTTTATGGATTGTCCAGTTCTGGCTCGGGTCACCATGCATAGCGGCTATCGCTTTAGCAAGATAAGGATCTTTTAGTGCCCTTAGCCAGTTATCAGTCGCCTCAGGTAAGCTCTCTATATAAGTACGCAAGCACTCAATCATCATAATACCTGCCCAGTGATTGATGACCGCCATCCTACCCATGCGCTCTTTTTCAGATTCTAAGGTTAATAGTTTGACCTCAATATCCACAACCCCAAACCTAGCATCAGAAGATTCGCTCAGCTCAGGCAGAATCGATGGTAGCACTGACAATAAAGGACGAATTATCTCTTTATCATACTGGCACTCAATCAATATCAAAGACGCATTGTTATCGCCAGTAACGTTTAGCTCGATAACCTTACTGCCTTCATTAACCAATCTGGTATCCAAAGATTTCGCTTCATTACCGTGATAATTAAGCGCATAACTAATATGCTGAGCAGCATTAGATATCATAATAATATCACCGGCGTTAGCTTGACGCACTTCATTACCAACATCAAGACAAAACCCACCAGATAGCACTAAATAAAACAAGATGGTATCTTTTTTATCGATTGAATAAGACCAGTTGCCAGAGCCATTCAGACGATGATATTTGGTTTCGAACAAATTCACGTTTTGTAATAACACGCTTAGTGCGTCCATCGATTTTTCCTTCAACACTCTAATGGCTAATTAGTCAGCGGTAGCAAAATAAACTACCTATCTGTTAGCAAACAAGTCAAATCGTTCAATTTGGACTCTAAATAAGAATATACGTACGCTAAACACATCTTAGCCTTAAACAATACCACTAATCTAGACTTATACAAAGCATATAAGAGCTTGGATAAAAGCTCAAATATAATCGCGATAGCTTGGCGAACATATAAAAAAGCAGAAAACTATAAAATCCAGACGCAAAAAAATGCCCAAAAAGGCAAGCGTTAATAGATTTTATACTATTTAGGGTCTAAATATTTAGGGGTTTAAGCTAAAAGGAGAGATAGAACTAAGCTTTGCAAGCTGCAGAATAGTCAGCTACAAGGTTTACTAAGATAAAAAGAAGAAATGAAAATAATGGGGCGACTGATGGGACTCGAACCCACGACAACCGAGATCACAACCCGGGGCTCTACCAACTGAGCTACAACCGCCATAACTATTGCCAAGGAAGGCAAGATTTACAGGCTAAATGGCGCGCCTGGCAGGATTCGAACCTGCGGCCACCTCCTTAGAAGGGAGATGCTCTATCCAGCTGAGCTACAGGCGCTCTTAAGGGCTTTTTATCTATTTAGGCTGAGCTATTATTTAAATATAAGCAACTAAACCATTATACATAAAAAAAAGCCTGTAAGGCTCTTAAAATAGATGGTCGGAGTGATAGGATTCGAACCTACGACCCTCTGGTCCCAAACCAGATGCGCTACCAAACTGCGCCACACTCCGAAAGTCTCTATTGTCTCGACAGTTAAAACATTTAAATAATTATTGGCTATCAGATAAACTGCGCTTTTAATTACTTCGTGTTCCTCGCTATCGAGGTGCACATATTAAGGGGAAATGACGATACTGTCAACACCTATTTTTAAATAATTTTATCTTGCGCTATTTTGTAGAGTCATTTGGGGCATATTGATTGTTTTAATCGAGGCCACCTTTTGCCATAGTTATTGCTCTATACAGGTTCTATGGAGCTTAGTATCTGTCCCGTCAAGACATTAAAAGGCATCAACCAAAGGGTTCCTTCTACCGGCTTAGCACTAGAAGCGCTTTGATTTTGAGTGCGGTTTGCGGCTCTGTTATCTACCTTAGTAACAGAGCTAAAGCGTGATTCAAGCTGACGATGCAGTGCGATCGGCCGCTGGCTGCTATCAGTCACGGGATAGACCAGCCACACCTGTTGGGCCTGATAAGCCTGCGCGTAACTACTCAGCTGATAAGCATCACTAGCGCTAATATCACTAGTCTTAGCCAACAGCTTCCACTTGATATCTATCACATGGCTACAATGGCGGCTAGCGATACCGGGAGCGCCGCCCTGCTCTGTCGCCTGCCGATAGATCAATAAATCAGGGCGCATAGACAGCTGAGCTTGGCCTAAATGATCTTTGAGCCAAACGTGCTGAGCTTGATAAAGGGGCAGATAATGACCTTGCAGCTTCGCAAAGCTAGCGGCAATACTTAGGCTCGCCCACTGCTCGAAGGCTTGGTTCATATTGAGTAATAAACACAGCCGTAGTGGTGATGAATGATTAAGGTCTTGCTGTTGACGACTACTTTTATGACTGCTGATGATATTGCCCGTCGGCATCGTTGCCGCTTGAGTCTTGAGTAGCCAGTGAGCGAAGGCTAGCAGCTGCTGAGACGCCTGACGTTGCTGTCTGCCAATAGGCTGCTGGCTAAGCTGCTGCTTAGCGCTGATGTATAACGAGTCAAGCTGCCGATACTCATGGGCGCTAAGAGCAGTGATGCTGCGCCACGCCAACCCATCTTTGGGCAACAGCGGATAGTTAAGCAGTGGCTCAATGAGCTGAAGAGCGCTTTTAATCAGCCGATTGCTGAGCATCTGAGCGCTTAAGGTGCTGACTTCGCTGACAAATTTATGCGGCTGATAGCTGTTATCTCGCAGCTGCTCTTTGATGAGCAGTTTACCTTGTAAAGTCGCTTGGTTTTCAACCTTGGTTTGATAGTGCTGACTCGGCTGATAACGACTGAGTAGCTGCAAAAACTGCTCTAGTAGCCATTGCGATATAGGAGTGTCTGCTACCGGTAGCGGCGTCAAACTTGTGCTTGCTTGCCCGAAATTTTTGAGCGTTGGCAGCTGATTATGCTGAGCATCACTGGCATTAATCAAAGCGCTCAGCATTTGCCCAACCCACTGGCGTGTTTGTACTATATTCTCAGAGTGTGAATTATTCTGCGAGTGTGAGGTTTTAGCAGGCGCTTTACTGAGAGTATTAGCAAGCGTTTTTGGTAGTATCTCTAAAGTGATATGACTAGGCATAAGGATGACGCCTATATAATGACCGACTTTGAGCTGCCATTGACCGCGCTGACGCTTGATACTAAATACAGGCAACTCTTGCGCCATCAGCCACGTGAAATCGCTGGCATAAGCAAAATCTTCTACCGTTAGGCGTTGGTGCTCATACACACTCATCACTGCTTGGGCCGCACTATCTATGTTTGTTTTAGATACCATCGTTTATTCTTTCAATAGGGTTGCATTATAGCTTCAATATAAGCGCTGATACACTGCCGCTTGGGCAAACTTGCCAGAACAAGCTAGCAAGTCAGTATTGATAACGTAACCGCTATTGCTGATATTAGGTGAGCCAAAAATGCTGTTAGACGCCAAAACATTAGGATGAGCGGCGATATCGTTGTGGGCCTCTGCATTATGATCTGCTATATGCTGACGGCTTATCTGTACATTATGAATGAACTGCGCCGCCAAAGGCTGCTCCTCATCACGAAATAGAAACTGTAGCGCCCTTAGCTGTCCGCCAGTAGCTTGTGCTAACTGCGGAATGATCTGCTCTACTAGCGCGGCTTGTAGCTGCGGCAAGTTGTTTACGGTTAATAAAAAAGCGTGGCCCAACTGCGCCTCTTGCCCAAGCGTCTGCGTAATTCGCTGATTAAGCCCAGCCAATAACTGTCCTAAATCAACAGCCTCCTCATCGACGCGAATTGTCGCTAGCAATTCAGGCTGCGTCGGACAATCAATGAAGCGAAAACGTCGGCGCAGTGCCATATCGAGCGGGGCTAACGAATGGTCTTGGGTGTTCATCGTGGCATAGATATCGACATTGGCCGGAACGCTAAAGGAGCGCCCAGAATACGCGAGCGTCACAGACATAGCATTGGGCATCCCGATACGTTTGTCCAGCTCAATTAAACTCAAAAGCTCGCCAAACACGCGAGCGACGTTGGCGCGATTGATCTCATCAATCAGCATAGCGTAACGCTGCTCAGGATCATGAGCTGCTCGCTGACACAGCTGCAAGAATGCGCCGTCTTGTACTTGATAGCTGACTTGCCCCGAGCTGTGAGCGCCCAGCACCGGACGAATGCCCTCGACAAACTCCTCATAACCATAGGCCTGATGAAAGCTCACCATACTGAAGCGCTCGTTACGCATGGGTTGAGCGCTGCTAGCTTGGCTAGTTTGCTGGGCCTGGCGATACTCCGTTAGCTGCTGCTGTAAGTCCTCTAGCAGAGTCACACTATCGGCTAACAAATACCAAGCACCGCTCTCATCTTTATCAAAATAAGCTTGGCTGGCGCGCTTATCACAGCTGACCGTTTGTGAACTGACCGGACTATGAGTCTGGAGTACCGACCAGACGGTGTTATTAAGATTTTTGATTCGCTCATTCTGCGCCGCTTTTGTGACAAAAAACTCATGCGCCACGATTTCTGGTACTTTCACTAACTCTTTTTGCTCAGCCTTTTTATCTAATAAGATCAGGCAGACCACTTCACGCCAGCTCAACTCACTGACCAACTGCGTCACCCACGTTTGTTGGTCAACGGTGGGCAAACAATCGCTGTACTGTTTAGCGATTTGTAGCAGCCGATACGTTTTGCCCGTGCCAGCGACACCGCTATAGATGACGTTGACGGGATTTTGGTTAGCGGGTAAGGTTTCGGTAGGTGTCAAAGATCTCATAACGTCACTGTATATCACTGTATTTTGATGGCGTGGTAGTTTATGCTAATAGACAAAACGATAAGTCGCTTAATGCTATCATATCTTGCTTATCTCTCACTGCAATATGACTTTTAAATGGTGTCACTCTAGGAATATTATATGTCAGGATTATTCAATAACTTACCCCGTAAATTGACCAAAAAAGTCACTGAAAAGGTTCCCAGTCAGCTGCCTGAAAAAGTAGCAGAAGCCATCAATACGGTAACGGATAAAGACGACCAGACCAATGCGCCAACCAGCACCTTAAAACCTGTGAATAATCAATTCTCTAAGCTATTATCAGTCACTAAATATCTGCCTAGTGGCGCCCGCTCTACCATTTTATCCAAAGCCTTTGGCAAAGTAGTGCCTTATGTTGGGACTACTGGCGTTTATTACGAAACCGTTGAGCCCAACCAAGTGGTCGTCAGTTTAAAAAACGACAAAGGCGTGCAGAACCATATCGGCTCCATCCATGCGGTCGCCGTGACTTTACTGGCTGAAACGGCGACAGGGTTTATCTTAGGGCTTAATTTACCTACCGATCGGATGCTGCTGATAAAATCCTACTCGGTCAATTTTTATCGTCCGCTAAAAAAAGGCCAAGTCGCTGCAATCGCTACTTTGTCTGATGAACAGCGCTTAGAGATTCTAAATACGCCAAAGGGTGAGATGGTTATCCCTTGTGTGATCAATGATCGCGAGTCTGAAAGTGCGCGCGACCCTATCACCGTTGAGATGACTTGGGCCTGGATACCCAAATCTGAGCTTGAGGCGCGTCGTCAAGGCCGCGAGCAATCCGCGCAAGAAACGAAAGCCAATAACACTGAGAATAGTGAGTCAAACTCTACGGACAAAGAGCAAACCGATACTTAACTCAAGAGCTAGGATTAGAATTTATTGATTAGTACGTTCACTAACAACGGAATTTACCATTTACAGTGCTAGTCAAATATGACTAAAACCAAACCTGCAATAATAAGGATAAAATGATGATTACATATCATAAATCACCTGCCACAAAACTTGGCAAAATATTACCCACGGCAGCACTAGCTCTAGGCTTAGCTTTTAGTGCGCAGGCGGCAACAGCAACGGCTAACCCTACTTTGAGCCAATCGAAACCTGTATTCTTAGGGGATGGTGGCGACTATCCTTTTTCATCCGCGGTTCGGGTTGGTGATACCTTATATATGTCAGGGCAGATTGGCTTTAAAGACGGTAAGTTAGTCGAAGGCGGCATCAAAGCAGAAGCCAAACAGAGCCTAGATAATATCAATGGCGTGCTGTTGCAATACGGCTACCAAAAATCAGACCTAGTCAAATGTATGGCTATGCTCACGGATATGGGCGACTTTGACGACTTCAACGAGGTGTATAAAGCTGAGCTGAGCAAGCCTTATCCAGTACGTTCAGCCTTTGGGGTAGCAGACTTAGCCGCCAATGCTAGCGTTGAGATTGAATGTATCGCAGCTAAGTAGTAAATAGCTTAGTCTTAAAGGTTCAATACGCTCTAATATAGGGTCTGTTGAAAATAAAACTGTTATAAATTTAGACGCGCTACTGGTATAAATCTTACTTGCTTGCTGTGCGACTTCGTCACTCCAAAGGCTGAACAAAATTTATCCCAGTAATGCTATGTCATTTTAAAATGTATTAACTATAGTACGTTATAAAAATCGTGTGAAGACCGTTATTTTTTAGCATTCTTTATATCGGTCATTATTTATATCGGTAAAGCGTCCTCTAGCAGGGCGCTTTCTTTCGTGACGCGTAACACCTCCTCAAGTGTCGTGCGACCCGCGATCACTTTATGCAAACCATCAGCGCGAATCGATGGCGTCTGCGCACGCGCGTAGGCTTCTAGCTCAAACTCGGCAGTATTGCTATGAATCATCCGCCGCAAGGTATCATCGATAGGCACGACTTCATAAATAGCGGTACGTCCCTTAAATCCGGATTGATTACACTTATCACAGCCGACAGGTTTGGGTAGCTTGATAGTACTAAGATGCTCAATGCCAATCTCGGTAAATAGCTTGGCTTGCTCAATATCAGCGACTTGCCAACTATGGCAGTGACTACACAAGGTACGTACCAAGCGCTGCGCCACAACGCCAATCAAAGACGAGGATAATAAAAACGGCTCGACACCCATATCTTGCAAGCGGGTCACCGCACCAATAGCGGTATTAGTATGCAAAGTAGATAGCACTAAGTGACCGGTTAAAGAAGCTTGAACCGCAATCTCAGCAGTCTCAAGATCACGAATTTCCCCCACCATCACCACATCTGGATCTTGACGTAGCATCGCGCGCAGGCTTTTGGCAAAGGTCATATCGACCTTATTATTGACCTGCGTCTGCCCAATACCATCGAGCTGAAACTCGATCGGATCTTCGGCGGTCAAAATATTGCGCGTCTGATCATTGAGGTCAGTCAACGCAGCATAAAGCGTCGTGGTTTTACCCGAACCCGTCGGGCCGGTAACCAATATAATACCGTGCGGCCGATGAATCAGATGCGCAAGCTGTTTGTAGTCATTATCGGCGAGCCCTAAGTAAGTCATGTTGAGCCGGCCCGCTTGTTTATCGAGCAGGCGCATCACCACCCGCTCGCCAAAGCTTGAGGGCAGCGTCGATACCCGCACATCCACTTCGCGCCCTGCCAGTCTCAAACTGATACGCCCATCCTGTGGCACGCGCTTTTCGGCGATATCAAGCTTGGCCATAACTTTGATACGCGACACTAGTAATGGGGCCAGTTGCCGCTTGGGAGTGATAATCTCTTTGAGCTCGCCATCAACGCGAAAACGCACCACCAACCGCTTCTCAAAAGTCTCGATATGAATATCTGAAGCATTTAAGCGAATAGCTTCTGATAACAGCGCATTGATCAGCCGAATAATAGGCGCATCGTCTTGACTGTCCATAAGGTCTTCGGTCTCAGGAACACTATCCGCTAAACTATCGAGATCGGGATGATCTTCAAGGCCTGCAGCAATATGCTGTGACTCACCAGTATTGCCTGCATACGCGGCATTCATACGTTTTTCAAACTCATCAGGACTGACGCTACTATACTCAGGAGCTGTGCGTAGCCCTTGCTGCTGCAAAAACCGCATCGCTTCATTGACAGCCGATAAAGGCGTGGCTTTAGTCAGCACTAGTGTCGGCGGCATATCAGGGTCGATGGCAGGTATTGCCAATAACTGATGGCGCTTAGCAAAGCTGTACGGCAGTGGCGTCATAATGGTGACCTAATAACTAATGGATCTAAAAACTGGATCATAAAATAGCTTGCGTATAACTTGCATATAAACAGTTACTTTATAGCGTTGAAAGTTTTTTAGTAAGCTTCTATGATTTTGTTATAATAACACTTTTGCTACTTTTGAGCGCGTGAGTAATAGCTAAACTATACTATTTATTCACTATGCGATGTTGATGACATTTATCTTATTTAGCTCAACACAACCCTTAAACAATCCCTTTTTTTAACTTTTATTTCAGTAACTCCATACTTCAAACTGCTTTTATGAATAAGCTATCAGGACTCATGATATGTCACAAGCGATAACGACAGCTAACGACCACAGCGCTGCCACTGTAGATGATTTAGATACTTTCACTGTAGGTAGCCGGACATTTTCATCGAGACTGCTAGTCGGTACTGGTAAATATAAAGACTTAACCCAGACGGGTAAAGCTATTACCGCCTCAGAGGCTGAGATCGTCACTGTCGCTATTCGCCGCACCAATATCGGTCAAAACAGCGATGAACCTAATCTGCTAGAGGTCATCTCGCCAGATAAATATACCATACTGCCCAACACCGCTGGTTGTTTCGATGCCGATAGCGCGGTACGCACTTGTAAATTGGCTCGTGAGCTACTAGGGGGTCACAACCTAGTCAAGCTTGAAGTATTAGGCGATGAAAAAAGCCTATACCCTAATGTCACTGAGACCTTAAAGGCCGCTAAACTATTAATTGATGATGGTTTTGAGGTGATGGTCTACACCTCAGATGATCCTATCGTCGCCCAAGAGTTAGAGAGCATGGGCTGCGTCGCCATTATGCCCTTAGGAAGCTTGATTGGCTCAGGTCTTGGTCTGCTAAATCGCCATACTTTGAGCTTAATTATTGATAACGCTAAGGTGCCAGTCTTAGTTGATGCCGGCGTAGGCACCGCCTCCGATGCCGCTATCGCAATGGAGCTGGGCTGTGATGGGGTGCTGATGAACTCAGCGATTGCTCATGCACAAAACCCAGTCTTGATGGCCCAGGCCATGAAACAAGCGGTTCGCGCTGGACGCGCTGCCTTCTTAGCAGGCCGTATGCCGATGCGCAGAATGGCTACTGCCAGCTCGCCTCAAACCGGTTATTTCTTTCAATAGTCAGTTTGAGCCTGCTGAGTTTTATATTATTTTTAGTGAATATTGATTTAGTTAGTTATAATACTTATGTATTGCCCTATCGCCATAAAAGGATTTAGCATGCGACTAATGACAGCAGTTGATCAACTCTTTTTACTTCTTGAGTCTCGTAAGCAGCCCATGCATGTGGGCGGCTTGTTTTTGTTTGAGTTACCGGAAGAGGAACAAGGAGAAGATAGCGACTTTGTTTATCAGCTTGTCCAACAACTGCAAAACTCTGAAGTGCCGCCAAGTTTTCCATTCAACCAAGTATTAGAAAACTTGCTATTTTGGAAGACAGATGATCAGTTCGATGTCGAGCACCATTTTCGCCATGTGGCGCTGCCTAATCCTGGCCGCGTGCGTGAGCTACTAATGTACATCTCCAAAGAGCATAGCCGTCTATTAGATCGCGCGATGCCACTGTGGGAGTGTCATGTCATCGAAGGTATTTTGCCAGAAGCCGAAGGTAGGCCTCAGCGTTTCGCTTTATACTTCAAAATCCACCACTCATTAGTCGATGGCATTGCCGCGATGCGCTTGGTACAAAAGGCTTTGTCACAATCACCTAATGAGCCGGTGACGCTACCTATCTGGTCACTCATCACCCGTCATGGCAAAAAAGCTGAAAACTTGCTTCCCGTTGCCCGCTCCGCTTCGCGTATAGTCAAAGAGCAATTATCGACTATCAAACCGGTATTTACGGAACTTATCGATAACTTCAAACACAACGGCAAGCCGGATTATGTCGGTACTTTTGATGCGCCTATGAGTGTGCTTAATCAGCGCATCTCCGCCTCACGTCGTATTGCGGCTCAGTCCTATGATTTACAGCGTTTTCATACTATCGCTACCGCCTTTAGTGTCAATCAAAACGATGTGGTACTCGCAGTTTGTGCCGGTGCCATCCGTCGCTATCTACTGACTATGGATGCGCTACCGAGCAAGCCTTTAATTGCTTTCGTTCCTATGTCTCTACGCAGAGATGAAAGCGCTTCGGGGAATCAAATCTCCTTTTTGATGGCCAATTTAGGAACGCATCTAGAGGATCCCGTCAAGCGTATGCAACTGATTCACGACAGTATGAATAGTGGTAAGCGCCGTTTTCGCAGGATGAATAAAGCCCAAGTCATCAACTATAGCGCCATCGCTTACGCTTGGGAGGGGCTCAACGTTCTGACCGGGATATTCCCCAAGAAACAAGCTTTTAACCTGATTATCTCTAACGTACCAGGCTCAAAAGAGCCGCTATACTGGAACGGCGCGCCGCTAAGAGCACTATATCCAGCCTCCATTTTGGTCGATGGGCAAGCGATGAATATTACCTTGGCAACTTACTTAGATAAGATTGAATTCTGTATCACTGCTTGTAGTAAGCTGCTACCCCGTGTACAGGATATTTTATTATTAATGGAAGAAGAGCTCAGCTTGCTTGAGGATATCTGTGAAGAGAAGCGCTTAGGCGTTCGCTACTGATTTGACGGCATCAATTCGCTAATTATTGAGGCTAAGTATTTGCTCAATGTCAAATAAATAAAAAAGCTGACCTCATAATGAAGTCAGCTTTTTTGCTATTAATTCTTACTACTTTTTCTTAGCTATTTTTAAGTACGGCGCTATTTAACTAACGCTGTTTAATTACTATAGCGCGCCACTCCAGCAAGGAACGACCGTTTTCATAAGTGGTTTTAACAGCTTGACGTTACAGGCAAAGATAGAGCCTGAGGTCATAGAGTTATGAGCACCGGTATGATCGACCACAGTACCACGTGCTTCGGTCACAATCAGCTCTCCTGCGGCGATATCCCAAGGCTTAATAGACATCTCAAAATAGCCATCGAAACGGCCCGCGGCTACGTAACATAAATCTAGCGCCGCTGAGCCTAAACGGCGTACTTGGCCGCCCGCTTCGCTTACCTTTTGCAAACTCTCAAAGTGCTGCTTGGCATAAGAAACCACTTCGCCGTCACGATGGCGCTCTAGGGGATGACCGGTAGTAAATAGGCCGCCCTCTAAAGTTTTGCGATCGGTGACCTGCATACGGCGGTTGTTCAAACGCGCGCCTTTACCGCGGCTGGCTGAAAACATCTCGTCACGAACTGGATCATAGACGACGCCATGCTCCGTCACCCCTTTATACTGCACAGCGATAGACACACAAAACTGCGGCACACCGTGGACAAAGTTTTTAGTGCCATCAAGCGGATCGATAATCCAACACCAATCAGCATCTTCACCGCGCCCGTCTTGCCTGCCAAACTCTTCGCCTAAGAAAGAATGGTCAGGGTAGCTGGCTTTGAGCGTAGCAATCGTTAACTCTTCGCTATAGCGGTCAATACGAGTCACTAAACCATCGAGTCCCTTTGACTCAGTATCTAGCTCGACTTTGTGACGGTTTTGATGCGCGTATAGTATCTCTTTACCGACTTTTTCGGCAGCACGCGCTGCGATAACGACCATGGGTTCCATAAATAACCTATTTACTTGAGTGATAAAATAATATGTAAAACATTGAAGAAAATAATATTGAGAGAACAAGCCGCCTTACGATAAAAGCTGCTGAAGCTGCTTGACGACTCCTACGACATCCAGACCACTATCAGCCCACTGCTCAGCTTGCGAGCCATGAGCGATAAATCGATCGGCAATACCTATATTGCGTAGTAGAGGGCGCTGATGTTTAAAAGCTGTAGAGTCGTTGAGTAGATATTCATTGACTGCACTACCCGCGCCGCCCATAAGCATATGCTCCTCTATTGTGGCAATATGAGTCACGCCTTGCGCTAGTATTGACTCAATCAGCTCGCTATCTAGCGGTTTGACCCAGCGCATATTGACCACTTGTACTTGTAGCGTATCGTTACTGTCGCTGTTGCGGCTTTGTTCTATGATATTAACCGCGGCATCTTGTGCTGTCGCAACCGTCGTACCAAAAGCTAAAATCGTAAGCTTAGTCGTCGCATTATCGGCTCCCAGCACAGTCTCTATAACTGCCTCTCC
This sequence comes from Psychrobacter sp. 1Y11, assembly GCF_052259045.1. Lineage (NCBI taxonomy): Bacteria > Pseudomonadati > Pseudomonadota > Gammaproteobacteria > Moraxellales > Moraxellaceae > Psychrobacter > Psychrobacter sp. 1Y11. The sequence goes on along the minus strand of NZ_JBQQER010000002.1, from coordinate 143,775 downwards.
GACTTTGTATTGCTGCAGCGGGCGCTGAATGACCGCGCCGATGCCCTGCCCCCGTGGATAGCGAACCGCGGCTGCGCCTTTATACTCATAACAAGTATTCAAGAGCTGATAACACTCGTTTTCGTCTTTTGGTGCGGCGATTATCATATTGGGCACGCAGCGCAAAAACGCAAAATCAAAGACCCCAGCGTGGGTAGCGCCATCTTCACCGACGAGTCCGGCTCTATCGATAGCGAAGGTGACATCGAGATCTTGTAACGCCACATCATGGATAAGCTGATCATAACCGCGCTGCAAGAAGGTCGAATAAATAGCGACGATCGGCTTGACGCCTTGCGTTGCCATACCAGCCGCTAAAGTGACCGCATGCTGCTCAGCAATAGCCACATCGAAGAAGCGCTCTGGAAACTGACGTGCAAAGTCAGTCATGCCTGAGCCTTCTTCCATCGCAGGCGTGATAGCAAGTAAACGCTCGTCGGTAGCGGCTTTATCGCACAAAAACTGCCCAAAAACTTGCGAATACTTTAAGGCAGAAGTAGCAATAGGCGCTTGCTCGGCACTTTTCTTTTCGCTATCGGCCTCATTATTTTTAGTGTCATTTTTTTGAGTCGCATTCACCTCAGGACTTGTCTCAACAGGAAGTTTGCTAATGGCATGATAGCCCACAGGATCCGCTTCTGCTGGCGCAAAGCCTTTACCTTTGGTGGTATAAATATGTACCAGTACTGGACCTGATACTTGCTTAGCTAGCGATAACACTCGCACTAGCTCAGGGATATTATGACCATCAAAAGGGCCAAAGTAAGTAAAACCTATCGCTTTGAATAAATTATCTTCTATTACCGGCACATCACGATGTTCTTTGTGACGTTTACGGCGATCAAAGCCCTGCATATGAGGGCGATGGCATAAAATAGGCTCGCCAGTATCTGAGATATCGACTTGATAGCCTGACTCCCATAGCATCGCTAAATGACGCGAAAACCCGCCAATAGAGCAAGATATCGACATATCATTATCATTCAAAATTACCAACAAGTCAGCATCTTGTTGTACGGCATCATTCATCGCTTCAAAAGCCATACCGCCGGTCATCGCCCCATCACCAATCACACAAGCGACCGTCTGCTCAAGGCCTTGATAACGCAGCGCCAAGCTCATACCTAAACCGGCTGAGATAGACGTCGAAGAATGCCCTACGCCAAAGGTGTCATAAACGGACTCTACACGCTCAGGAAACGCTGTTAGCCCATCTTTTGCGCGAATACTGTGTAGCTGCTCACGGCGGCCGGTTAGGACTTTATGAGCATAAGCCTGATGCCCAACATCCCACACGATCTGATCGCTTGGCGTATCCAATAAATAGTGCAGCACGATAGTCAGCTCAATAACGCCTAGATTAGCACCGAAATGACCGCCGCTTTGTCCGGCTGAATACAACAAAAACAGTCGTAGCTCATCGGCTAAGGTTATCAGCTCTGCTGCATTTAATGATTTGATGTCTTTTGGCGAGTCAATAGCATCGAGCAGTGGCGTGTTCGGACGCACACGCGGAATCTGCGCATAAGTCTGTTGCAATGCTGACAGTGGCGTAGCAGAATGGGGAGCTGGTAACGTAGACGAATCAGCTGATAAATAAGACTGTGAGGAATGAGGGGATTGCTGCATAAACCGTACTATACCTACCAATCTGCTGACAAGGCATCGCCTTACCATACCGTTATATTATATAGATGTTACAAGTGACTCTACGAGCTGTATAAAATACAATCAAGCGATGGCGACGCTATGTCTGCAGCCCTCGATATCGACTTAATAGACTCATTACTGTCTCACCACGCGCTGATAGCATACCTCATTACTTTGGATTTATAGCAAGCAATGTTGACGAGCCAGTAGAATGAGGACAGAGACTTGTCACTGTATCTGTTAAAATAGTATGGCATAATAGCATTTTTTTTAATCTGTCGCTTTAATCATCGTGCGTTGTCTGTGAACTTTATGTGTTTTTCTGCTCAATCGGCATCTACCCTAGTATTTTGGATAAAAGCAACTATATAGTCCTATAGACGCAGCTATTTTTATACTCTACATATTTCTGTAGTCAGTGCTTATCTTATGCAAGGATATAGTCAGTATTTATGGTTGCTGCCATGTCTCTACTTATAATTTGTGTACGAAGTCGTAAACAGATAAACAAACCTTAATTATAAACCCTCATTGATAATAAAGCCGCTTTTAGATTTAACGGTTTTTGATTACCCGATGATTGGCCTTTGCAGGACCTAAATGTCATACCAATTTATTACTAGCGCAGCCCTACCTACTCATCATGGCGATTTTGATATTCATGTCTTTGAGAACGAAGACGGTCAAGAGCATGTGATGCTGACTATAGGCCTGCCCATAGATAAGCACAATGAAGATAAGCAAAATAGTGCAGCCAATCGGCCGGTACCACTGGTTCGTATCCATTCTGAGTGCTTAACTGGTGATGCTTTTGGCTCTTTGAAATGCGATTGTGGTCCGCAGCTCAATACCGCGATGCAAGCCATTCAAGAAAATGGCTGCGGCGCTATCTTATATCTACGCCAAGAAGGACGTGGTATCGGTTTGACCAACAAGATTCGTGCTTACGCGCTGCAAGATCAGGGCCATGATACCTTAGATGCCAACTTAATGTTAGGCTTGCCAGCAGATGCTCGCATTTATGATATGTGTCAGCCGATGCTTGCGCACGTCGGTGTCGATGAGGTTCATCTCATCACTAACAACCCTGATAAAGTCGCTTATCTAAGCGAAAACGGTATCAAAGTTGCGAAGCGCATTCCCCTAGTCGTTGGTATCAATGACGCCAATGCTGACTATTTGGCTACCAAACGCGACCGTATGGGGCATCTATTTGACAAAGAATTCAATACTGCAATCCATCTCAATAAATAAGGTCTGTGCTAGCGTAAACAGACCTTAAACGGCACACTTAAACACACCAGATATTATAGATATTTTTATGAGTTATTCTGATAGCACTAATCCCAATAGCCATTCTCATACTGAGCCTGTTACCCCTACTCACGATGATATTGCGCGAGTACGCGCCTTCTTAGTTGAGCTACAAGCGCGTATCTGTCAAGCGTTAGAAGCACAAGAGCGCAAGGGCGGCGGCAGTGCCACTTTTGTTCCTGATGATTGGGAACGTCCCGAAGGTGGCGGCGGCCGCTCTTGTATTTTGGCAGATGGTGAGGTTATCGAAAAAGCAGGCGTGATGTTCAGCCACATCCACGTACATAACTTGCCAGCTTCAGCGACAGCGCGCCACCCTAATATTGCCGGTCGCAGGGCGCAAGCAATGGGCGTCTCTTTAGTGGTCCATCCCAAAAACCCTAACGTTCCCACTAGCCATGCTAATGTGCGTCTGTTTGTCGCCGAGGCTGAAGGCGAAGACCCGATTTGGTGGTTTGGTGGCGGCTTCGATCTGACGCCATTTTATCCGGTACTAGCGGATTGTGTGCATTGGCACCGGGTCTGTCATGATCTGTGCGCGCCCTTTGGCGATACGGTCTACCCTGATTTCAAACAGTGGTGTGATGAGTACTTTTATCTGCGTCATCGTGATGAGCAGCGCGGTATCGGCGGTCTGTTTTATGACGATGTCAACTTTGAGAGTCGCGGTTGGGATTTTGAGACCTGCTTTGACTTTATGAAAGCCGTAGGTAACGGCTATCTTGATGGTATCTTGCCTATTTTTGAGCAGCGTCAAGACACCCCTTTTACCGATGAGCAGCGCCAGTTTCAGCTTTATCGCCGTGGTCGCTATGTCGAGTATAACTTAGTCTACGATCGTGGTACGCTATTTGGCCTACAGAGCAACGGCCGTATTGAGTCTATCTTAGTCAGTATGCCGCCGCTTGCCAGCTGGCATTATCGCTTTGAACCTGCTGAAGGTACGCCTGAATTTGAGCTGACGGATTATTATTTAAAGCCGCGTGATTGGTTGACTTTGTAGCTTTTACCGCTACAATGAACGCTACTTTTACAAACAAGTGTTTTATCGATCGCTCATGATATGGTGTTATTGAGAGTTGATATGGTAGTTAGCTAATTACAGTCAGCTATTAGTGAAAACTTACTTTTAGGTCAGCTTTTATAGCTGGCCTTTATCGTTATAGAAGCTTTATAGTGGCTTATTACACAAATACTCTACACAACTCATCGCTGCACCCTTTATATTTAAAGCAATAAGTATAAAAAAAGTTCATTGTACTTTTAGCATACTTTTTAACTTGTAACACTTTTTAACTGAGAGCACCTCTTTAACGACAGCCGATTTTTAGGCAAAGCATTAGATAGTGCGCCTAATTCAATAGCCATTAAATAAGGAAGTTTGCATATGCTATCCCTTCATCGCAAGACCTCACTAAAATCTATCTTTGGCATCGCTTTGATGTCTGCCGCCTTAGGCATAACCGCTTGCAGCGACCCTGTAGACCCTGACGTAAAAGCTCGTCAAGATATTATGAAAGATTATGGTGATGCAATGGGTATCATGGGCGATATGTTGGAAGCGCCTGACACCTTTGATGCAGAAATTCTGAAAAACCAAACGTCATTTTTGGCAGAAGCGTCACAAAACCCTTGGATCCATTTCGAAAACCAAGAAGCGATTGGTAATGCTACCGAAGCAGTTTGGAGCGATAATCCAAGCTTTGTCGCTGAGTCAGAGAACTTTCAACAAGTAACTGCTGAATTGAATAATGCAGCTCAGACTGCAACTAGCGTTGATGATTTTGCACCTGCCTTCAAAGAAGTAGGCGCTAGCTGTAAATCTTGTCATACTGACTTTAAAGTAAAAACTGATTAATACTACAACCATAAATTAATCTTGATAGAGTAAAAAATAAAACCGCTATATCAGCTGATATAGCGGTTTTTTGGTGCTGAGCTAAGCCACTCATTAAGTCTCGTCAGCGGCAAACAGCACATTGCGTACCACTGAGCGCGAATCCGCCGAGCCACCAAGTGAGCCCGATAGCACGCCCACAGAAGCTAAAAAAATCACCAGACGCATGTGAGCGCCTAAGGTTGAGCCGTCCTTATCCGATGTCCAAGTACTCATCAAGGGGTCTGGGAAGACAAAGATCACCACGCCGTACATCAGCACGCCGAACATAAAAAACAGACAAATCAGCGTCAGCATCAGCGCCAAATAAGTGGCGGCAGCAGTCACCACTGAGCTCTCTGAGGTCTGCCCTCGCCGTGTGGAAATCAACCGAAAAGAAAAAGCTCGATAAAGGACAAAGCTGGCAGCCAAAAAACTGGCCAGCACAAAAACAGCCAACTGCGCATAAGACACCGAGGCGGCGAAGTCCCAGGTCTCGCCGCCAAAGATAAGCACAATAATCACCGATAGCGCGGCGGCGATCATAGTGGGTAGCTTGGTAGTGATGCGTAACGGGTTGGCGCGGATCGCGCCGCGTAGGATACGCGGCAGATTACCTAAGATATGGCGGACAATAAAAGCAAGTTTGCTGCCCTTTTCGCTGCTTTGGGAGTAGCGGTCATTGGCCTCGCGCGGCAGGTTCTGAACCATTTGCTGATGCTGAGCCTCTGTAAAGTGCTGCATAGCATCTAAATCCTCCGCTGCTTGTACGCGAGCCAAATAATTGCTTGTATCTGCGGCGTAGTCTAGATTGAGCAGACGTCCAAAGCAGTGCAACATCAAGGTCGTCAACCGTTCGGTACGTAGTGCTTCTTGAGAACGCTTGTCCTCGCTACTATCGATTAGCCGGCGCGTAGAGATCACTGCCACATTGGTGAGCTGGGAGGGCAGCGCTAGCAGGTAGGACATTGATGCGGCAGCAATCTCTACATCGGTGATAATCAGCAAAAACGCCAGCTTGCGCTCGGTCTTCTCATTGATGCCAATCTGTACAAAATCAAGCGCGCGGTAGCCATTCTCATCAGGAGTGAGGCCTGGCCCTGCAAAAGAAAACGACGCGACTTCTATGTTTAACCTTTCTTGTATGACTTGATTGAACTTGACCATTGCCGCCTCGGTCAAGCTATCTAACGTGTTTGTTGATGTGTTTAGGCCAACCAAATCATTTGCCTTAGCATCGTCTGTCCTCTTAGCAATGCTAAGTTTCATGACACCAAGGGCGATGGTTCTATTGGTCATAAAAGGAGGCTTCTGTTAGGCGACAATAGCAACTGACCCGGCGATCTTACAGTCATCCTGTTATTCTATTGATGTTTTATTGGCATCACTCGTTTGTGTTTGATCCAATTTATTTGAGTCATTTAAGTCATTGACGACAGTTTTTACTGACGGATCACTCAAATCTATCGTGCGTATAGGGAAAGGAATATTGATATCCGCTGCATCGAGCGCTTTTTTGATCTCAACGATCACTTGATGGATAGAGGCTACTTTATTAGCTTGCGTACCATCTTCAATAAACCAGCGTACCGTTAGATCCATAGATGAGCCACCAAACCCTGTGGCAATGATACTTGGATCTGCTTTAACTGACACTGTATCTGCTTTTTTTAGGGCTTGGATAATCTCTGCCTTGGCTTCTTCGATATCATCCTCATAACCGATACCCACCTCTACCTGCAAGCGGCGCTGCTTGTAAGCGGTATTGACTGTCAACGCTGAAGTATACAAATCAGAGTTGGGGATGACCACCTGCCGACCGTCATAGGTCTTAATTGTAGTCGCGCGGATCTTAATATCCTCGACCGTTCCTTCATAATCGCCTGAGACAATCTGATCGCCAATACGAAACGGCTCGGAGATCAACAGTAAAATACCAGATAGCAAGTTTTGGAAGATGTCTTTGAAGGCAAAACCAATCGCCACGGAACCAATACCGAGCGCTCCTATCAGTTTGGCTGGGGTAAAGCCTGGGATAGCAACCACCATCGCAATCATAAAACCAATAAAAAATATCAGCGCGCCGCCTATGCGCTGGAACACTTTGACTAAGTTTTGATGGCGACTCCGACTTCCTAATATCTTGCGCACCACTTTTTTGAACAACAGCGATAATAACCAAAAAATAACTATAACGATTATCGCGGCGACAAAATAAGGAATGCGCTCGACAAAGCTCATCACTAGCTCGTTGGCGGTATCAACGATAGTGTGATAAGTCATAGCATCAGTAGGCACAACATCCGTTGCGGTATCCGCAGTGGGTTCAGCAGTAGCGACAGGGCTCGACATAAAACAGGTTATCCTTTAGTTAGTATTGGCTATGATCAGTACACTATAAACGCTACGCTAGCCCATTAAGTCCGCTTGGACGATCTCAATCCAATAGCCATCGACATCTTTAATAAAAGCAATGTTTTTCATGCCGCCTTCTTCGGGACGCTTTTTGAAGGTGACATGGTTTTGATCAAACCAAGCGACCGCTGCTTCTAAGTCAGGCACGGTAAAGCAAATATGACCAAAGCCTTGTGGCTCTTCGTTGCCATCGTGATAGCTAAAATCGGCTTTATCTTCTGTGCCATAGTTATGGGTCAGCTCTAAAATTCCGCGCTGACGAAAGGTATAGATGGCTAAATCATCACCCGTGGGGAGGTTGTCACGCTCTTCATCAGTCAGCTTAGCCAAAAAATATAAATCAAACTTCATTTCAGGGAACTTTTTTACCGCTAATAAAGTCATGCCCAGTATGCCAGTATAAAAGTGCAAAGCTTTGACCGGATCCTTCACTCTGAGCATAGTGTGATTGAAGGTAAAGCCGTCAGTTTGCGTAGCAATGGCCTGGACGCCCGCTGATTTTACACTGTTATCGGGTTGCTGATGAGTTGACATATCGTTTGACATAATAGCCTCTATTATTGATGTTGTTAATTACCCTATCACGTTAAAAAATATAATGATAATTGTACTTATATTAGGATCTGTCGATGCCATGGTCAACTGTTCAACAGTCCTTAGGCCGTTCAACAGACTTTAATAACCAACCATTATTCCTCTAAAAAACTTACCTTGCCAGTCTGCAAGTCATATTCTGCGCCAACGATTAGTAGTTGGCCGCTGCCTACTAAATCCTCTAAAATACGTGAGCCGTACTTGAGCTGACTCACTGAAGTACGTACATTGGCGCGTATTGAGCGCTCAATTAACTCATCAGCATCGACGTCTTGACCATCAGCGGTGGCAAGCTCATGCAGATTATAAACACTAGGACGAATACGATCGACGATAGATTGTAGGTTTGGAGAGTAGTTTTGTTCAGGATTGATTAAAGCATCAACGCAAGCGGTAACAGCGCCGCAGTGCGAATGTCCTAACACCACGACCAGCTTAGTGTCGAACTTGTCAGCCGCAAACTCGACTGAACCTATCTGCGATGGTGCCACGACATTACCTGCGACCCGAATGACAAAGAGTTCGCCTAAACCTTGATCGAAGACAATCTCTACCGGTACGCGCGCATCTGAGCAGCCCAAAATAATAGCTAAAGGATTCTGGATACTGACTAGCTCCGGTCGCTTTTGTGTGCAGGGTTCGGCGGTTAAGTTTTCTACATAGCGAATATTGCCTTGTTTCAACATCTCTAATGCTTCAGCACCTGTTGCTGGGCGGTTCTCGGCTGTCATAAGATATCCTTCAGTAACCTTCGGGTAGATAATTAGATTTGAATAGCTAGCTTTAGAACATTGGCTCTAAAACCAGCTCATTTCAATCATAAAGTGTTAACTGGTAAGGTATCTGCTTTAAACCAGTAACCGTAATAATTGTATAGTAATAAAAAAGCGATTAATAATAAAATTTGCTTTTTATGGTTAACAGCGGTTTGCTATTTTCGGCGGACGTGATCAGTTTGACGCTCTCTTGCAATCTATAGGGGTCTGTTGACCATTCGGCCGTGCTCATTTGCGAATGTTCAACAGACCCTAACGAACTTGCACTTATTTGCTCAGCGGGTTTGTTATAATAACCCACACTTGTCTCTCGCTAAATATGAGATTGATTTGGATAATCAGGACTTTCGTTCATGACTGACTCGCCCGCGACCGCCGCTTCTACTTTTACCCAGTCTGCTAAGATGGATAGCGCGCAAATTGATAGCACCGACCCTGTTGGCAAGACGCTACTGCAACTGACAGGGATCAAAAAGTCTTACGATCAGACCGAAGTATTGCGCGATATTACGCTCGACATCAAGCATGGTGAGTTTTTGACTCTGCTTGGGCCTTCTGGTTGTGGCAAAACCACCCTGCTGCGTCTGATTGCTGGTTTTGAACAACCAAGCGTTGGCAAAATTCAACTAGATGGCATACAAATGGCAGGCTTGCCTGCTGATAAACGTCCGGTCAATACCGTGTTTCAGCAATACGCCTTGTTTCCGCATATGAGCGTAGCGCAAAACGTCGCTTATGGCTTAAAGATCAAAAAAGTACCCAAGGCTGAGATTCAAACGCGGGTGCGCGAGGTGCTAGCGATGGTGCAGATGGAGCATCTAGCCAATCGGCGTCCGCAGGATCTCTCCGGCGGTCAGCAGCAGCGCGTAGCTATCGCGCGCGCCGTCATCAATCGTCCTAAACTATTATTGCTTGATGAGCCGCTCTCCGCTCTTGATCATAAACTGCGTTTGCAGATGCAGTCTGAGCTCAAACGCCTGCAGCGCGAGCTGGGTATCACCTTTGTCTTTGTCACTCATGACCAAGAAGAAGCGCTGTCGATGTCAGATCGCATTGCGGTGATGAAAGACGGCAGGTTTCAGCAAATTGGCACCCCTATTGAGATCTACGAGACCCCAGCGAACTTATTTACTGCCAAATTCATCGGCGAGGCCAATCTCTTTAAAGCAGAGGTGCGCGGCGTCTATCCTGAACAGCCAGATCGCAATGGCCAGATCTCTAATGGCCGTATCGAAGTAGAAGTTTGTGAAGCGCAGGCGCAAGACGGAGCCACTAACTTACGTAATTTGCGCCGTCCTGACTTTGCCAATGCCGTGCAAGTCGGCGATATCGTCAACTTACTGCTGCGGCCTGAGGATTTGCGTATCTATGATCCCGCCGATAGTACTCATGCTGGATTATTAGGCCGAGTGATCGAAAGTAATTATAAAGGCAGCACTCTTGACTCTATTATCGAGCTGCAAAACGGCCATATCATCAAAGCTTCAGAGTTCTTTGATGAAGATGATCCGAGCTTTGATTACAAAATCAATGAGGCGGTAAAAGTATCTTGGGTCGATGGTTGGGAGTGGGTGCTGGCGGACGATGACGCTAGTATTGATGGTGTGGCCGATGAGGTAAAGTTTAATCATGCCGCCGCTGAGAGCCTAGCTACCGACACTGCTGATCCTATCAAGACAATGCAAAAGGATAGAGACTAATGGCGCGTAGTAGTCCTAAAAGTCTTAGCACTAATAGCCCCTTTCGCACTGTTACCCTATGGCTGATTTGGGGCTGGCTGCTTATCTTTGCGCTATTGCCTAACATATTAGTGATTGCAGTCAGCTTTTTGACGCGCGATACCAGCGACTTTATTAGCCTGCCGGTCACTATTGAGAGCTATCTGCGCTTATTAGATCCGCTGTATTTTGAGGTGTTTGTCCACTCACTATGGATGGCAGGTATCACAACCTTGCTGTGCTTATTACTCGGTTATCCCTTTGCTTGGCTGGTCTCTAGAGCCAAGCCGCGCTGGCAGCCACTGCTTATGCTGCTACTGATATTACCGTTTTGGACCAACTCCTTAGTGCGCGTTTATGCGCTCAAGCTTTTGCTTGCGACTAATGGCCTGATTAATAAAGCGCTGCTTGCTATTGGCATTATCGAGACGCCTATCAACATGCTCTATACCCAAGGCGCGGTCATCGCAGGCTTAACTTATCTATTATTCCCATTTATGGTGCTGCCGTTATATGCGGTGTTTACCGACTTGCGTAATGATATGTTACTTGCCTCGCAGGACTTAGGCGCCTCAAAACGTCAAACCTTTTGGCACGTCGTGCTGCCACTGACCACCCCTGGTATCATCTCCGGCATCCTACTAGTATTATTGCCGGCGATGGGTATGTTCTACGTCGCTGATATTTTGGGCGGTTCGCGTAACTTACTGGTGGGTAATATCATCAAAAACCAGTTTTTGGATGCGCGCGATTGGCCGTTTGGCGCAGCAGCTAGCGTATTATTGACCCTAGCGATGGCGGTATTATTGCTCGCTTATCGCGCTAGTAGCAAACGCATTGGCAAAACTGATTTTAATGAGGTGGCCTAATGTCTGCTAACTCAGTGAATAAACCAAAAAAGTCGCTAAAACTAGCTAGCATCGCTGCCAAGAGCTATCTAAGTCTAATCTATCTGCTGCTTTATCTGCCGATTATCGTCTTAGTCGTGATGTCTTTTAACGAGTCTAAGACGGGCTATAATTGGGGCGGTTTCAGCCTAAAATGGTATGAGTCGCTGTTTAATAATCAGGCGATGCTCGATGCTTTTTGGCACTCTATCGTTCTGGGATTGGTCGCCGCAACGGTTTCTACGTTGATCGGTACTTTGACCGCTATGGCGCTACATCGCTATAACTTTCGCGGTAAAGGTTTGCTTAATGGCTTACTATTTGTGCTGATGATGTCGCCTGAGATTGTGTTAGCGATTTCGTTATTGGCGCTGTTTTTATTGATTGGTTTGCAGCTTGGTTTTGTGTCTTTATTGCTTGCGCATATCACTTTTTGCTTGCCTTTTGTGGTGATTACCGTCTTTGCGCGTTTGAGTAGCTTAGATGAGAAGCTGATGGAAGCGGCGCGTGACTTGGGCGCGTCTGAGGCAACCATGGTGCGCACCGTACTTATTCCAGTAATTTTGCCAGCGGTGATGGCAGGCTGGCTATTGGCCTTTACCTTATCGCTCGATGATGTGGTAGTCTCGACTTTTGTGACCGGCCCAAGCTATGAGATCTTACCGCTACGCATTTATTCTATGGTGCGTGTCGGACTGAAACCTGAGGTCAATGCCGTAGGTACGTTGTTGTTAGCCGCTTCATTAGTATTAGTAATTATTTCACAGCTATTATTACGTCGTCGTTAGCCCTATTGATATTTATGAGTGAATTTCAGCACCTTATCACCTATAATGAATCCACTTCATCCTCACTATTGAGTTATTTATGCTAGAGCTTCGCCATCTCAATACCTTAATCGCACTACGTGCGCATGGCTCACTAGCAGCAGCAGCTGACGAGCTTCATGTCACCGCTTCTGCGGTCTCGCATCAACTCAAAGAGCTGGAAAATTACTACGATATCAGCCTCGTCAATCGCCGCACACGCCCGCTCACCTTCACCCCTGCGGGTAAAGCGGTACTGGCCTTAGCCGATAGTATCATACCGCAAGTGACGCGTACCAAAAACGACTTAAAGCGCTTAGCCCATGGCCAAGCCGGTCGCCTGCGTCTGGCCTCTGAATGTCATAGCTGCTTTGATTGGCTGATGCCGATACTCAATCACTATCGCCGCGAGTGGTCGGATGTCGAGCTGGACTTTGCCACTGGCTTTGAGCCAGAGCCGCACCACTTATTGATGGAAGGTGATATTGACCTGCTGATTACGACTAGCAATTTGCCCCTTGAGGGTATTAGCTATCAGCCGTTATTTGAGTATGAGAGTCGCTTGGTACTCTCACCTACTCACGATTTGGCTGAACGAGACTTTGTAACGCCTACAGATTTGGTCGATGAAACTTTGATCGCTTATCCGGTAGAAGCCAAGCGCCTCGATATTATTGCTAATTTTATGACGCCATCTGAGGTCAGCTTTAAAGATATTCGCACCACTGAGCTCACCGCGATGCTGATTCAGTTAGTGGCTAGTGAACGCGGCGTGGCAGCCCTGCCCGATTGGGTGGTAAGCGAATATGAGAAAAAAGGCTGGGTAGTTTCAAGACCATTAGGAGAAGGCGTGCATTGTCAGCTATATGCGGCTACGCGTACTTCTAGTCAAGATACGGCTTATATGCAAGGGTTTGCCAGTTTGCTTGATGGGATTATTAAGCCGGTTTAATATTTCACTATCTATTACTTTTTTTGGTCATGAGATATCCTCCGCTTTGTTACTTTATGATGAGCGTTGTGGTAAATGATGGTTCCCTAGTGAGGACTTGAACCTTTGACTGTGGGCTAATGGTATCAGTGGTTTGAGCTGTTTAGATATTGGTAGTGTAATTTATAATTTACTTATGAAGTTTCTTTCGTTAAAAGGTGTCAACTTTATTGTACAACTGCTTAATTTAGTCAATAACAATCTATTAAAGGAGAGCTATTTTTATATTTATAAAACGCTTTTTTGACTTTGTACTATAAGAAATCTAACTCACTAATACATTGGTAAGGAAGACTCAATGTCTAACCTCAGATTGGTAGTAATAGGGTTTGCGACACTTATGCTTTTAAATGTCGGTTGCAGTAAAAAAGAGTCTAACAGCATCAATGAAGTAAAAGAGAACCCATTAGAAACTATAGCAAAGCAAATTCCAGAAGAAGTAAAGATACATGGAAGTTTTAAAAGAAGCTTTGAAGTACATGAGCTAGAGGCGAATGGCAAAATTTACTATGTAGCAGATCCAAAACAGCTTTTGATGAAAAAGTCTACTGAAATTGGTCAAGATGGGTATTACAAGTTGTTTGAAACTTGCGTGGTTGGAGTGATTGGCTCTGAAGGTGGTTACGGGCCTACCGGTAAGTACGAAAATGAAATTACAGTCAGTAAAATGTGTGTGTGAAAAAGCATATATTCCAACAGAACTATTTAAATCAGACCACTCATTAAGCAAGTGATATATATAAAAGCTCAAAGCACCAACTTAAATAAATAAAACCCAACTGCTGTAGCCAATAAAGTCAGGCCAACATGCAAGCCAACCAACCCCAAACCAGCTAACAGTTTACCGGCGCTAATAAAAGTAAATACCTCAGCACTAAAAGTGCTAAAAGTCGTCAGTCCGCCCAAAAACCCAGTAATCACAAATAGCCTGATATTGGGAGATAAGTTGCTACCCATGCGCTCAAACCAAACGAGCGCCAGTCCGATTAGTAAACCTCCCAACACATTCGCGCCAAGCGTACCAAGCGGTATCCAATGATGCAGTGAGTTAAAGCGCGCTAAATAGCCACGCAAACACGCACCAAATGCTGCTCCCAAACCAATGGCAAGCCACTGCATAGATTATCCTTAATTTATATAGCTTTTAAACTTTATACCGCAGGCAACTCGGTCATCGGCCAACGCGGCACGCAGCTCACTGCCAAATCATCGCTCTGACCCGCATTCAAGCGCTCAAAGCCTGCATAAGCAATCATCGCGCCATTATCTGTACACAAAGCGGGCGGTGCGTAATGTACGGTGGCATTGATTTTGGCCAATTCCGTCTCTAAGGTCTCACGCAAATGAGTATTAGCACTCACCCCGCCTGCAATAACCAGCCGATTCATATCCGCTTGTTTAAGCGCTTTTACGCATTTTTTTACTAAAGTATCAACCATTGCATGCTGGAAGCTCGCGGCAATATCGGCGCGTACTTGTGCATCGCTATCTGAACCTGCCGTATCCTTTATGAGATTATGCACCGCCGTTTTCATCCCACTAAAAGAGAAATCAAGACCGCGATGTAGCATAGGACGTGGTAAATCGTAAGCTTGCGGATTGCCCGATTCTGCTAATTTGGCAATATTAGGGCCACCCGGATACGGCAAACCGAGCATTTTAGCCGCTTTATCGAAGCACTCTCCAGCGGCATCATCGATGGACTCGCCCAATATCTCATACTCGCCGATGCCGCGAGCAGCAATAAGCTGAGTATGACCACCAGAGACCAGCAAGGAGACAAAAGGAAACGGCGGCGGATTAGCGCCCATCAGCGGTGCAAGCAAATGGCCTTCCATATGATGCACGCCAATAGCTGGAATACCTAAACCAAAAGCTAAACTGCGACCAAATAATGCGCCTGTCATCAGTGCCCCAATCAGCCCTGGACCCTTAGTATAAGCGATAGCATCAATATCATCTTTACTCATATCGCACTGCGCTAATAGCTCATCGAGCAGCGGCACTAGTTTGCGAATATGATCGCGGCTAGCCAGCTCAGGCACCACGCCACCATAGACCGCATGCAGCTCAATTTGCGAATACAGCACTTGCCCGATCAGGCCTTTATTGGCACTATCGATCTGCTTGCTATCAAAAATAGCCAGACCGGTCTCGTCACAGGAAGTCTCTAAGCCTAATACTTTCATGCCATCGCCTTTATTTCTGAAGTAACCGCGGTGTACTTACGTTTCTCAGTGTTTTAACACTCATGATCTTAATGACAAAAAACCGCCATTGTTAGCACACAATGACGGCTCATTTAACAAATTTCAAGAGCGAATGATGGCTATTAGCTAGCAGCAGCAATCATATATTCTACAGCAGCTTTGATCTGATCTTCGGTCACGCCATTATAAGCCTGCGCTGGCATCTGATTGAAACCATTAGCTGAATGATCCGTTAACGTGGCTACGCCTTTTTCGATACGCGGGGCCCAAGCCGCAGCGTCGCCATATTTTGGCGCGTTTAATAAACCTGTAGCATGGCAAGCCATACACTGCTTATCATAAAGCTCAGCCCCAACGTTTACCGCTAGATCCTCAGAATCACCAGCGCTCTCTTCTGCAACTGCTGACGCTGCCATATCTACATCTTCATCTTCAGTGCCGGCGGTGTCTGCAGTCGCGACGACCATAGGCTCTGTTTCTGCAAACTCCATATCTTCTGCTTCAGGAGCATTGGCACGAGCAATCTCAGCAGCCTCCTCGACTCGCTCTGGCGCTTTTACCTCTTCATGACCACCACTACAAGCGCTAAGACTAACGCCTAAGCTGACCACTAGAGTCGTCCACAATGCTGTGTTTAGTGCCGTTTTTCTCATTCCAACATCCTCACCAAAATTGATATAAAAACCTATAAAGCTTACTGGATTATTGCAATTATCATAGCATAAATTCGGCTAAAGCCGTTATCGTCATAAGGTGTTTTATCGGCATTTTTGTGACTTGCCGAGTATTATTTTATGAAGTAAATAAGTAAAACAGACGGTATTGAGAATTAAGTCTGATAAAATAATATAGCTCTAAACAATCTAATAATGAAGAATTTGCCTTTTGATAGGCTAGCGCTGAGTGACGATAAACGCTCCAAAATCCTTGACTTTATTGATGATTTTAGGTAAAATTACCGCCCTTGTACTTCTGTGCAAGCTTATCCTAGTTTGAGCTGATGCGTTAATCTTGAGATATTACCGCTAAATACTAATACACAGCCAAACTAATGCCTTTGTATCTCATCCCTATAAGGAGTCTTCATGCCTGCAGTTAAGGTTAAAGAAAACGAACCCGTTGATATCGCTATCCGTCGTTTTAAGCGTGCTTGTGAAAAAGCTGGCGTATTGTCAGATGTACGTAAGCGTGAGTTTTATGAAAAGCCAACGCAAGAGCGCAAGCGCAAAAAAGCGGCTGCCGTAAAGCGTTATAAGAAAAAACTGCAACGCGATACTATTCGTACCACGCGTATGTACTAATAATAAGTCAGTGAATGACTGACTATTAGTACTAATATTGATAGTACTAATAATAGTACAGCGACTAGCGCCACTGTTATCGATTGATATCAGTGGCGTTTTTTATGCTACAATTTTTATTATTGCCAATTAGTAATGACTTTGGGTCAATACTGATTAACTAAAACCTCTATAAAAACATGAACAAGGATTAGCCACCATCATGAGTGCACTAAAACAACAATTAGCAGATACTATCGTCACTTCTATGAAAGCCCGCGAGCTTGAGCGCGTCAAAGTGATGCGTAATGTGCAATCTGTCGTCAAGCAGATCGAGATCGATCGCAAAATTGAGCTAGATGATGCAGGGGTGTTAGAGATACTGCAAAAGCAGCTCAAACAGCGTCAAGAGTCTTTGGCTATCTTTACCGAAAATGGCCGCGATGATTTGGCAAGTAAAGAGCAGTTCGAGATTGATATTATCAATGAGTTTATGCCAAAACAGATGGATGACGACGAGCTTGCCGCGTTAGTTAATAAAGAGATTAGCGAACAAGGCGCCACCTCTATGCGCGATATGGGTAGTGTCATGGGCGCCCTAAAAACCAAAACCGCAGGCCGCGCGGATCCTGCTGTTATCTCAAGACTTGTCAAAGAAGCACTGCAAGGCTAAATTTATACCAATCAAACGGTATGGGTTTTATAGCAAATTAGAGAGCGCGCATCATAACCGCCTAAGGCTTAAAGTCTTGGGCGGTTTTTACCTCTGTGATTTCTTTTTTGATACTGGCTAATAAAGGGCTGCGGCTAGAGGGGTTTGGCATTTGTTTAGCCAGTTGCTCAGCTTGCGTCAAAGACGTCAACGCGGAGTCATAGCGCCCATTCCAGAGCTGATCATGACTGCGATAACGTAAGGCATTAATAGTAGCAATCGCTTTTATAGAAGCTGAATTTGACATTTTAGCGAGTTTTTCGTTAGCCAGTTGCAAGCTTTGCCAAGCATAACGGTCACTAGCTTGCTCTTGCGTTAATGGCTTGAGTAACGCTTGCGCCTGCAGCGGTTGATTACTACTGGTGAGGGCTTCTGCTAAGTATAGCCGCAAATCACGGCGCTCCGGATAGAGGCGCTGCTGCGCGCTCAAGATTTCGACCGCTTGCTGCCATCGGTTTTGTTCACTGAGCACTTGGCTATAGGTGATAGACAATAACGGCTCTAGTATTTGTAGCTGGGATGCTGGTAGCGCTGAAAGCTCTTTCATCAGCTTATCAGCATCGTCGAAGCGTTGCTGCTGACTGTACCAATACATTAATGCTAGCTTGGCGCCATTACTGCTGTTGGCGGCGGTGGTCAGCGCTGTCTCTGACGTATGCTTGCCCATGACTTGCACCCGCCAATACAATAAATCGAATAAAGCTTGATGGCGCTGCTGCTGCGTCAAAGATAAAGGCGCATACCGCTGAGCGCGGGCTTGCGACTCGCTTAAGCGCTCGTTGCTTAAAGGATGCGAGCGCGCAAAGCTTGGCAAATAACGGTTTTCAATTTGATTGAGCTGACTTTTTTGGTTCATCGTCGCAAAAAAGCTAGGCATAGCCCGGGGATCGTAGCCCGCTTGCGTCATAATCTGCATGCCAACCCGGTCCGCCTCGCGCTCATTGCTACGGCTAAAGGCCATACTGCTATTCATAGTCGCCGTCTGTGAGCCCATCATCACTGCCGCGGCCGCATCGCCATCGACCGCTGAGGCGGCAATCGCTGCTAGCATGCCGCCGATTTGCATCAGTAGCGCTTTTTTGCGCGCGTCTGCACCGCTCTCATAATGGCGCTGACTAATATGGGCTACTTCGTGAGCGACGACGCTTGCCAATTCGTCCATGCTATCCGCCGCTAATATAGTACCAGTATTGATGCCGATGATACCGCCGGGCGCGGCAAACGCATTAATACTTGGATTATCAATAATAACTAAAGCTAACGGCGCTTGCTGACGAGCTTGGGCGTTGAGTCGCCAAGTCATCGCTTTGATCGTCTCTTGAATCCAAGGATCATGCTCCATCTTAGTACGGCCATTGATGTTTTGTAGCGACCACTCACCAATGAGTTTATTTTGATATTGATCAGCAAAACTGAGCGACTGTCCTTGTAAGTTGGGGAGCTCAAGCTCATTGGACGGCTGTTGCCAGGTACCAAAAGCTGACGTTTGCGCCGCTGGTATCGCTGCTAGTGGCTCAGAGCGACTCTGCTGCACGCTCGCACCATAACTAACACTACTAAATAGCAGTGTCAGCATAAGTAAACTATGAGTCGATGGACGATGAATAACCTTCAAATGAGTATCCTATTTTTGAATAGCGCCAGCAAATGCCCCAGCCGCTTACTTTAAGTATGTTGGCTCTTTTCGACTATATAAGCTTGGCGGTATAACGTCAATTATTCGCCAGTATTAACTACTAATATCTCAGCAAGCGTCACGGTTAAGTAACATTATTGTGCAATGCTTTGCCTTATATTTTTGCTTATTTAAAGCTATATTTATCAAACGTAGTGATGATGATATTCAACTGCTCTCCTAGCCTAGCAGTTTGTTATAATAAGCATTTATCGTTCAAGGTTTGTTTTATGTCAGCTGCGTCTAAAACTCCTGTATCTGCCCCTTATGGCATAAAGGTATCATCGGCTTTGTCTGCCGATGAGCAACAAGTCATCGCTAATTTGTTAGCGCTATTACCTGACTCTTATATTAGTGAGGTAAAGTCAAACTTAAATGATGAAGCAAGCATAAAAACTGACTCTACCATTATTATAAAAGGTTTCGTTGATGGTCGCGGTTTGGCTTGTCCGATGCCATTATTAAAGACTAAAGTAGCTCTACGAGAGGTAGCGGTAGGTGAGTCTTTATATATCGTTGCTACTGATCCCAACTCGCAAGCGGACATCACTGCTTTTTGTCGACAATCTCAAGCTAATAGTGCTGCTTCGTTAGTTATTTTAGTGAATACAGTCACTGATAACGCCGTTAGCGATGACAAAAAGACACAAGCAGCCGATACAATATTTCACTTCATCATTACCAAAACCGATAGCAACTAAGCACTGCTATCCTTTACAATTATCATAATTATTTTATTTTGCATACTTGTTTATTTATTTGCCTATTTACTTGATTAAGGTCAAAGATATGACTACTCCTACCACTGATTCTGCGACAAAAAAATCTTCACCACCCAAAAAAACTCGTAGTAATGACAAGGTGACTACTGAGCAAAATGCCGCGCGCAAAGCGGCATTGGAGGCAGCGGCTAAGCGTCCGCCATACGATGCTAGTGCTTTAGAAAAGACCAGCACTCGCGACTTAGTTCCTGCCATGCCAACTCATCTGTCGGCTCCTGGGGTAAATTTGGGCGCTTATATTAATACCGTGCACCAAATCCCTATTCTCACTCCGACGCAAGAACAAGAGCTTGCGCACCGCTATTATGATGAGGGCGATGTCGAGGCGGCGCGGTTATTGGTGATGTCGCATCTGCGCTTCGTGATACATATCGCGCGTAGCTATTCAGGCTATGGCCTACCGCAAGCGGATCTGATTCAAGAAGGGAATTTGGGTCTGATGAAAGCGGTCAAGCGTTTCGATCCAAATAAGGGCGTGCGCTTAGTATCTTTTGCCGTGCATTGGATCAAAGCTGAGATTCATGAGTTTGTGATTCGTAACTGGCGCATTGTCAAAGTAGCTACCACCAAAGCGCATCGTAAGTTATTTTTTAACCTGCGCAGCCTGAAAAAGACCAACAACCAGCTGACTTTAGAAGAAGCTGACGCGATTGCTAACGATCTCAACGTCACGCGCAAACAAGTGCTAGAGATGGAATCGCGGCTGACCTCTTATGACGCCTCTTTTGAGACCCAATCGAGCGATGATGACGATGGACGTTACGCGCCGCAGCTGTTCTTAGAGGACGGGATAGACCCGGCTGAGATGATAGAAGAGTCTGATTGGGAAGCCAATAACTCATCCGCGTTGATAGAAGCGATGGGTACGTTGGATGATCGCTCTCGTGATATCGTTGAGCAGCGCTGGCTTAGTGAGCAAAAATCCACCTTGCATGAATTGGCAGCGGTCTATTCTATATCGGCCGAGCGTGTGCGTCAGATCGAAAAGAACGCGATGGACAAAATTCGCGATGCCATGACGATTGAGAGTGTTATTTTGCCCGACGATATCCAGTAATGATTGAATTAGTGGTTTAACTATTTATCATACATACCGCTATTTTTTATAAAAACTAAGAGTTTGAGAATGGTTAATTGGATAGGTATTGCTGCCATAAATATGGCTATCGCAGTTGCTCTAGGCGCGTTTGGTGCTCATGGACTCAAAAGCTTAGTCAATGAGCAGCAGCTCGCTTGGTGGCATACCGCTACGCTTTATCTGCTTATTCATGCACTTGGACTGTTATTGGTTGGCATATTATTGCGCCTTAATTACGCCACTCAGACGACGGCTTGGCTGTTACAGCTCGGAGTTATCATTTTTGCCGGTAGTCTCTACGCTATGACCCTAGGAGCACCGCGTTGGTTTGGCGCTATTACCCCTATAGGCGGGGTGCTAATGATAGCAGGTTGGCTATGGCTAGCGGTCAACGCCTTTCACTTAAGTAAATAACGTTGCAGCAAGCTAAAACTGTCTGCCAATATCAATACGAGTATAAACAGGTTAAAACGGCTAAAGCACTGGTTACTTATTATAAAATAGGATTACGGAGCATCTTATGAGCACTATCACCGTCAACGGTAAGACCTTACAAACCACGCATCAAACGGTGCAATTAGTAGTCAATGAGCTTGGCTTAAGTAAAGGGCGTTATGCGGTAGAGGTCGATGGTGATCTCATTCCTAAAAGCGAGTTGGCGCAGCTGCGAGTAGTAGAAGGGATGACTATCGAGGTGGTACAAGCAGTTGGTGGTGGCTAAAACGTTTATTGTCTATAAATAAAGCTCTATTCTTGTAAACTCAATTGATA
The DNA here is from genome assembly GCF_052259045.1 of Psychrobacter sp. 1Y11. Lineage (NCBI taxonomy): Bacteria > Pseudomonadati > Pseudomonadota > Gammaproteobacteria > Moraxellales > Moraxellaceae > Psychrobacter > Psychrobacter sp. 1Y11. Next base: position 122,201 of record NZ_JBQQER010000002.1, on the reverse strand, counting down.
AATTCTAAGCCTAAAAAAGACCTCAACCGACTAAACGATTGAGGTCTTTTTATTTCTGCAATAACTTGCTCTACAAATTTAGCGCTAAAAATGCGCTACACCTTTAGTTATTTCACTTCTAGTCTTGTGGTTAACTTCTCTACTCATTAATGATGTAGTCCATTACATACAGCTGATTGACTGGCCTGGCATAAGCATAACTAAGTTTTGTTGTTATGTTTATTATTAGCTATAAGTACAACCAAACCAGTCAAAGCGTTTATATCTGTATAATAGACTTATCTTGATAGCAAGTTTATCGTTACATCGCCGATGCAGCGTCAGCAGCTTCGCTATTATTATAGCTGCTGTCACGTCCAGTCGCGCGAGTCTTCTTATCCTGTTGGCGAGTTTTATATTTACGTACTTGCCGCTCGAGCTTATCAGCCATCTCATTAATGGCTTTGTACATGTCATCGTCTTTTGCCTGAACGAACATTTCTTGACCTGAGACCCGCATGATAGCTTCGGCTTTGTGGCTTTTTTTACCACCATCGCTAGCGCCACTATTGTCTAAAGACAAAATAACCTGAATGCTCTGAATTTGATCAAAATGACGTTCAATCTTTTCTAGCTTTTCGCGAACTGCGGTATTCATGGCATCGGTAACACTGATATGGTGACCACTAATAGATACGTTCATATACTTATCCTTATATTTATTACCACTTATAGTGAACTGATAGTACGGTAAACGAACCGTTATCAGCTAGTGCAATCAAACTGTCAAAAACTGATGTTAAAAGGGAGTCCTAGAAATCAATGACGATATAGCAAATACTGCATTCTATATAAAGTATCGCTTCTTCAAATCTCCTTTTGTCAAAACTCGTTATCAGGCCTTACTAACGCCCTAGAATACTTTTGAATCCGTCTTTTAAAGGCTTTAAATCGCCGATTCTAAATTGCTAAATATCGCTCAGTTTTCGCTGTTGATGCCCTTCTAATTTGTCATGAATACCTAAGAGTAGCAAGACGCTATATTGTAATTAAATGTAAGGTTAACTGTTATCTATTGCTAAAGTCTATATAATCAAAAAATTTTATTTTTATTCGTAGCGATTATTATATCTTCTAAACTGATCCTCACCCGCGCTAATATTTTTGTTTGCGCTGGGTGGAGGAACCAATTCCCATAGCTTCGCGATATTTGGCTACCGTACGTCTGGCGATGTCGATACCCTCTTCATGCAAATGCTGCTGCAGACGACTGTCAGAAAGAGGCTTTTTCGGAGCTTCATTAGCGATGAGCTGTTGAATCTTAGCGCTGATAGCGGTCGACGAGATATCGCCCTCACGGCTACTAACATGCGATGAAAAAAAGTACTTCAGCGAAAATAGCCCCTGAGGCGTTAAGATGGATTTGCTGGTGGTTAAACGGGAGACCGTAGATTCATGTAAACCCACCTCTTCAGCGACATCCTTTAGGATAAGAGGCTGCATGGCAGAGGCGCCATGACGTAAAAACTCTTGCTGACGTCTCACAATACTGGTCGCCACCTTTAATAGGTTTTGGTTACGCTCCTCAATACTCCGAATAAATAGTTTGGCATCGGTGAGGTTTTCACGCAGATATTGATTGTCCGAGCTATCATCACCGCGCTTGACTAGATTGGCGTAGTCTTTGTTAATACGTAGTTTCGGCAGCGTCTCTGGATTAAGACTGACTTGCCAGCGCTCGTCATCAACTGCCCTATCCGCTTCAAGAGCCGCTGTTCGGTGGCGACGAATGGGCGTAACCAAAACATCCGGAATATCATAACTCTCAGGAGTTTGGTCGTAGCTGGGCTGATTACTTTGAAAGGCGAGACCCGGCGCAGGATTGAGCTGGCGTAATAAGCTTAGCGCTGGGGTGATCTGTTCTGCTTTTAGGCCTGTTGACTGCGTTAGCGCCTTAATATTATTGCTTACTAAATGCTCGCTGGCAGACAGTAGGGCTTGCGCGTCGGCTAGATGTTCTGTATTAAGATCAAGCTTGCTGAGCTGTATGGCCAAGCACTCACTCAGATCACGCGCTCCTACCCCTAAGGGGTCACAAGACTGAATGACCCTAATCATGACGGTTATTTCATCGTACTCTATTGGCTCTGGCCACTGATAAAAGCTTGCCATAGTTGCAAAGCTCTGCAGTAACTCATCGATATCTAAACGGATAAAACCCATCTCATCCATAGCGTCGATCAGATAATCGGCAATCATAGTATCGGTATCTGATAAGCGTTTAAAATTGAGCTGCCAACGTATGTAGTCTTGGATACTGGCGTTTGTTGCGCCTTGATAGCGCTCCAAATCATCAAAATCGATATGGCTGGAAGCGGCTTGATCTGAGGGTGCTGCCGTAAAACTCGTCGTCTCGAAAGCGTGCTGGTCAGCGTAGGCGCTATCATGAGTAGGGTCAGCCATCGTTTCATTATCGATATCCATCGCGCTACCGTCGATATGGGCTTGCTGCAATTTATCGAAGCTATCTACACTGTCTTGACTATCGTAACCGTCATAACTGTCATAACTATCGTCATTATCGTTAGTGCCACTGTTCCACATCTCGAGCGTTGACGGATCTTCAGCCGTTTCTAGAGCGCTATTATCATCACTGTCGTAACTGTCTTCCTCATCCTCAATACGCTCAAGTAATGGGTTGCTCTCGAGCTTGGCTTGCACCTCTTGCGCTAACTCAAGGCTAGAGAGCTGCAAGAGCTTGATAGCTTGCTGCATCTGCGGGGTGAGCTTCTGTGAGGTGTTTAGCGTGGCGCCCAAGCCAAATGACATACTCATGAGCAGTTTATTGCACTCCAATATCGGTGTGGTTGTGTTTAATAATAACAGTGGATATTGACTTATAACTCTATTAACCCTATTGGGCCATGACGATAGCATTTTTCATAGTAATCTTGCTATGATAATTTATAACATATATAGCGTCATAGCCTTTTTTATTGCTAGAAAATAATGTTTATTGCTATTAAACGAGAAACCATATGAATAAATTATTAAGCGTCGCGGCGCTGCAAATGAATAGTCAGCAAGATATCGAAGCCAATCTTAGCACTATAAAAGCCGGGATTGGGGAAGCTAGTACTCAAGGCGCGCAGCTCGTCGTCTTGCCTGAGAACTGTTGTAGCATGGGCCGTCAGTTTGCTACTGCGGAGCGTTTTGAGTCGTTATCAGCGACGCTTGCCAGCTATGCCCGCGAGCATAACGTGCATCTGTTAGCCGGCTCACTACCTTGTCCGTTTCGTCCGGATGGCGTTGTCGTTCCTGATAGTAGGTTACGTCAAGTCAGTCAGCTGTTTGCGCCCGATGGCACGCGAGTAGCCCGTTATGACAAAATTCATCTATTCACCGCGACGGTTGCCGATAAGCAAGGCAGTTATAACGAAGCGGCAACATTTGAGCCAGGAACCCAGACAGTAGTCACTCCTATAGAAGTCGCAGGAGAGATCTATCAACTAGGAATGATGGTATGTTTTGATTTGCGCTTCCCAGCGCTTGCTCAGCGCCTACGCCAAGCCGGTGCGGAGCTGTTGAGCGCCCCTTCGGCTTTCACATATCTGACCGGACAAGCGCATTGGGAGCTACTGCTACGAGCGCGGGCGCTAGATAGTCAGTGTCTAGTGATAGGCGCGGCGCAAGGGGGCGAGCATCATTATAAGGACGATAAAACGCGGCAGACTTGGGGACATAGTGCCATTACCGCTTTTGACGGCACGATTATCGATAGTTATGAGAGTAGTGAGATTAAAGCTAAGGATAACAAAGGCTATGCCTTAGTATTTGCTAGTTTGGATAAGTCAGCGCAGCAACAAGGCCGTGAGAAAATGCCTATTTTTCAATGTCACCGCTTGGCCTAATAGTATTTATAAGAAATGGGTGTAAATTCAATTGAACTAAAAACGCTATATTATCACGTAGAACTGGTATAAATTTTACTGGCGTGCTGTTATCACAGAGGCTGCATAAAATTCATCCCAGTTCCACGAACATAACTTGTATATTAAATGCAGTGTCATTTTTAATTTTACTATCACTCACTATCTTGCTGAGCATGAGTCGCACGCGGATGGGCGCGATCATAGACTTGCGTCAGCTTAGCAAAGTCGACATGCGTATAAATCTGCGTGGTACTAATATCGCTATGGCCGAGCATCTCTTGTATCGCGCGCAAATCACCGCTGCCAGAGAGCATATGAGAGGCAAAGCAGTGGCGCAGTAGATGCGGATAAAGATTTTGCGCGATACCGGCGCGTTTGGCCGCGACCTTTAAACGCTGCTGCACGGCGCGAGTGGACAGCCGCGTACCGAGCTTTTCACTGATAAATAAGGCGCTATCTTGTTGTTCGACCCAAAGGTTACGATGCGGTAAGTAGCGCTCAATTGCTGCAGCGGCTTTGCTACCGATAGGAACCAGACGCGTTTTATTACCTTTACCGGTCACCCGAACGCGTAGATCAGCTAAATCGATATCCATCATATCGAGCGCGACCAGCTCGCCTACCCGTAAACCACTGCTATAGAGCAGCTCAAACATAGCCTTATCACGCAGCCACAATCGCGCCTGCTCGGGGGTATCGGGTAGTTCTTGCTCTAGAAGTTGGGTGAGCAAATCAATATCGGCAATAGAGGGCAGCGGCCGCGGACTACGCTTGAGCTGATAGCCAGTCGTCGGATTGATACGCGCTATATCCTCTTCGATAAGCCAACTATAAAAATGACGAATCGCGGAGAGCTCTTGCTGCACGCTAGCTAGAGCAAGCTTATCTTCATCGAGGCGCTGAGAGATATGCTGAGCCAATTGCCGCTTATCGCAGCGCGTCCAAGTCAGACGCTTACCGCGCAGATATAATGCCAACTGATTAACACCAGCAAAATACGCCGCTAAAGTATGCTCAGAGTGATTGCGTACTGATAAGATATTTAACCAACGGTTCACCGGCGTCAATAGCTCGCGTAATACCGCATCTGGCTCTATATCCGTTGCCGGATTGGCATAGTCTTTGACGCTCATAAATGCTCTCTTAACTGGGCCGTATTAGCTAGGACGTACTAGGCTTGATGCCCGCTTGCGCCATAATACCATCGGGACTGAATACCCCTTCATATACAAAGGCGGTGGGGCCGGTCATCATCACCGCATAGCCCGGTTGCCACTTCACAATCATACTGCCACCATAAAGCTGCGCTCGTATATCCTCGCCTTCATCGAGCCAGCCTTCACGGATACCGATAGCGACTGCCGCACAAGCGCCGGTGCCGCAAGCTTGAGTCTCGCCAACCCCGCGCTCATAAACCCGCAAACGAATATGACGCTGATTCATCACTTGCATAAAGCCGACATTGACCCGATTGGGAAACGCTCGGTGCGACTCAATAGCTTTACCTAAAGTAGCAACTTCAGCATCTAGCACATCATCGACCTTAATAACTGCATGCGGGTTGCCCATATTGGCCACATAAAGCTGTACCGGCGTGCCTGCCACATCGAGGTGATAAGCGTTTTGGATTTTAGTAGTGGCTTTTGGGGTAAAAGGAATCTCGTCCGGCTCAAACTTGGGCTTACCCATATCAACTTCAACCCAGCCATAGCGGTCGGTGGTCAAAGCAATAACACCACTAGCAGTCTCAACCCGCAACCGCTGTTTGAATGACAGCTTACGTGCTTGTACAAAACGGGCAAAACAGCGCGCGCCGTTGCCGCACTGCTCAACCTCAGTACCATCAGTATTGAAAATACGATAGCTAAAATCAACATCCGGACGCATTGGCGGCTCAACGACTAGCAGCTGATCAAAGCCTATACCTAAGTGCCGATCTCCCAATAATTCTACTAACTCTTTGGTTAAATCCAAGCGCTGAGTCACCAAGTCGATAACCATAAAATCGTTACCTAGCCCATGCATTTTTGTAAATTCTATTAACATATCCTTGTGTCCTATGCTGTTTTTATATGTCGGTTATATTAGCACGCTACCCTATACAATGATAACTATCAGCGTGTGATGAATGGTAGAGATAGCCATGAAGTAGTCGCCATAAAAAACCCACTGTCATCATGACAGTGGGTTTTTTAAAATGGGTTCTTTTAAATCGCTATGACATTTTTAGATGCTACTTTTTATGACTTAGCTAATCACAAGCTAGCCGTTTCGCTATTGATCTTGCCAAAGCATCTCATCACGGTATAAGTCTTCGATCATTTCGCGCTTGCGAATCAATTGATGCTGATCCTTTGCCACCATAACCTCGCTTGCACGCGGGCGCGAATTATAGTTACTACTCATAGTAAAACCGTAAGCGCCAGCACCAGTGATAGCTAGAATATCAGCTGCTGCAAGCGATAGCACTCTATCCTTAGCTAAAAAATCCCCCGTCTCACAAATAGCGCCGACGATATCCCAAGCTTGGGTGTTAGCTGTAGCTATACCAGCATCCGGCAGTCTCTGCGGAATCACTGCCATTTGCGCTTGATACAGCGCCGGACGGATCAAATCATTCATCGCCGCATCAACGATAGCGAAGTTCTTATGCTCTGTTGGCTTGAGCACATCAACACTGGTTAGTAGCACGCCGGCATTAGCGACCATACTACGCCCCGGCTCAAAGAATACTTTTAGCCCAAGCTCAGTGAGTTTCGGCAACAGCGCCGCGGCAAAATCAGCGATAGACACTGGCGACTCATCAATGTAGCGCACACCTAGTCCGCCACCCAAATCAACATGCTGCAAATCAATGCCTTGATCGGCTAAAGCATGCACCAGCTCGATAATTTTATCTAAAGCAGCAACGAACGGCGCAACTTCGGTGAGCTGAGAGCCAATATGACAATCAATACCGACAATCTCGATATGTGACATCGCGGCAGCCTGCGCATAAACGGCTAGTGCCTTATCGTGAGCGATGCCGAACTTATTATCCTTAAGCCCTGTTGAGATATAAGGATGGGTGCCTGCATCGACATCGGGATTGACCCGTAGCGATATTGGCGCCGGCTTATCTAGCTGCGCGGCGACCTCATTAATCAATGACAGCTCACTGATGGACTCGACATTGAAGCAGCTAATGCCTTGATTTAACGCAAACTCTATATCGCTGCGCGTCTTGCCTACGCCTGAATAGACGACGCGAGCCGCTTGCCCGCCAGCCGCTAACACACGCATCAGCTCACCACGCGAGACGATATCGAAGCCGGCACCCGCCTGCGCCAAAACGCCCAATACGGCTAGGTTAGAATTGGCTTTTACCGCATAGCATATCTGATGCTCAAGGCTAGCAAAGCTGTCGCTATAAGCTTGATAAACCTCTAAGATCGCCTGCTTGGAGTAGACATAACAGGGCGTATCGTACTGCTCAGCCAAACCGCTCACGCTAACGTCCTCAATATAGAGCTCGTTATTACGATAGCTCAGCGCTGGTAGATGGGCGCTCAAAGCTTGAGGATCGATATATAACCCTTGCTCAGTTTGCAGGGTAATCGCTTGGCTATCTGCCACAGCTGCCTCTTTTTGCGACTCAGCATCACTCATAGTCATCTCTTTAATTTATTCAGGTTTTCAAAGAAAATTATTAAGGTATCAAATTATCAAAACTGCAGCACCGATCAGTAATCGTTTGGATCATCGCTCGGTTCAGGCAGCACTTGCTGCTCCTCAAGATAACGTGTTCGCTCATACTCGCCATCATTCACCCCAGCAAAAGCAGCATCTTGCGGCTGGCTGGTACTCTCTAAGACCTCAGAGCTGGTTACTAGCTCTTGCTCGCTATCTGCCAAATATAGTGGGCCTTTTTGTCCACAGCCGCTTAAGCCCAAAGCCACTAGAGTAATGCTAATAGCAGTAATTTTTGGTAATATAAAATTTGGTTTTTGAGTTTTCATAAGTTGTAAGCCATTAACAATGCGTCACTGAATGCTCAAAACTAACAATCAGCTATTGATATTTTAAAGCTAAATAATCCTACTCGGTAACAGCAAAACGCTAGCCAGTCTCGAGCATCAAGTAGGCCTGTAATCATAGCATTAATTGGTAGCGCTTGACTTAGTTTAGCGATAATTTTAGTTGCAATATTTGCCTATCATTATTCTTTATAGGTGCTACATTTAATAATACCTTCTCTACCGCTTTTTTATACACTCAGTGCACGGCTGTAACTAATACTTGACGAATGCTTGTCTTAAACCTTATAGTTATTGTGGTATAGCGCTTAATAGCGGGCGTGGTAATTGTTATAAAGTATGCTACCTTGTCTTTATCTTGTACCTTTTTTACTCAGTTTTAGTGTTCCAAATAGCTTTAGTAATTCAAACCCCTACTCATTATATTACTAATTATTTCTACCCATAATCCAACAGCCATAATCTAAGGATAGAGCATGAATGACAGCGTCAGCACTCCCACTTTTAGCGATGATAATTCGGGCAGCTCGGCATTAACCAATCCCACTTTAGTCCTCAACTGTGGATCTTCCTCTATTAAATACGCTTTGATTAGCGAGGATGAATCGACTCGTATTACTGGACTGGCCGAAAACTTGGGCCTCGATACCGCTCGTATCAAACATACCGCTTTGAATGGTGAAAAGCTTGAAATTGCTATTCCAGGTGGTCGTCATAAACTCGCCTTACAAAAAGTGCTTGAGCTGCTAGAGCAATATCACTTTATAGCCGTCGGTCATCGCGGGGTTCATGGCGGCCGCGAGTATTCAGAGGCGGTCAAAATCGATGATCACGTGTTATCCGAAGTTAAACGTCTAAAATCATTAGCACCCCTACATAACCCAGCCAACGCTCTGGGCATTGAGGCGGTACAAGCTATCTATCCTGATGTCCCGCAAGTCGTGGTTTTTGATACTGCCTTTCACCAAACCATGCCGCCCGTCGCTTATCGTTATCCGATTCCAAAAGCCCTTTACGAAGAAGAAAAAATCCGCCGTTATGGCTTCCATGGCACCTCACATGCTTATGTCTCAGAAAGAGCCAGTGAAATTACGGATGCCAAAGGCCCACATGGTTGGCTAACAGCGCATCTAGGTAATGGCTGCTCAGCGACTGCCGTTTATGATGGCAAAAGCCTAGATACTAGTATGGGGCTTACGCCGCTTGAGGGCCTAATGATGGGCACACGTAGTGGTGATGTCGACCCCAGCTTGCACATTCACCTAAAACGTCAGTTAGGTATGAGCTTAGAAGAGATCGATAAAATGCTCAATAGCGAAAGCGGCCTACTTGGTATCTCTGGTCTCTCTAACGATCTACGTACCGTTGAGCAAGCCGCCAATGAAGGGCATAAAGATGCTGAACTAGCAATCGAGATGTTCTCCTATCGCGTCGGTAAATACTTAGCGAGCCTCAGCTGCGCGCTGCCTGAGTTTACCGGTATTGTCTTCACCGGCGGTATCGGGGAGAACTCAGCAACCACGCGTGCACGCATTCTAAACGTCATGCGACATTTCGGTATTGCGTTCGATGCTGACAAAAACAAAACGCTCGTTGGCGGCGCGGAAGGACGCTTTGAAAGTGACGATAGCAGTATCGAGCTGTGGGTTATTCCGACTGACGAAGAGCGTCAAATCGCTAAAGAAACGCGGCAAACGCTCGGCCTAGCCTAAGACAGGGGTAAGCTAAAAAAGCGCTGTATCATTATGGCGCTTTTTTTAAACGCTCAAGCCAGTCGCTTGTTAGCCCAGTCACTTAATTAGCAGAATAATAGTCACTCATCATACATACCCAGTCATTAAAAATATAACAAACCGTAGGATACACTATGCAAACTATTTTATTGGTTCCTATCAGTCGCGGTATCGGCGTGACGTCAGCCGCTCTTGGCCTCATTCGCGCGCTTGATTATAATGGCATTAAAGCCGGTTTTATGAAGCCTTTCTTGCAAGATGATACGCTCGATAAACAAAACAGCTTAGACAGCTCAAGCGCCCTTATCATGCATGCGTTTGGCCTAACGCCGCCCAAATCTATCAACCGTCAGCGCGTTGAGCGCATGATCGGCGATGGTAACCTCGATGAGCTGATGGAAGAAGTCATTGGCAATTATCACAGTATCGAAGGCGACCCAGATGTCATTATCTGTGAAGGCTTAGTGCCAACGACCGAAGCCTCTTACGCTTCACAAATCAACCAAGCCATCGCTCACGCTTTGGACGCGAAGATTATCTTTGTCAGTACCGTCGATACGAGTAATCCTGCTTATCTAGCAGACAAGCTCGATGTGCACGCGCGCGAATTCGGCGGTATCGCCCATGAGCGTACGCTCGGCTGTATCTTAATGCGGGTACATGATGTACCCAATACCTTTGAGACTCAGCCCGTTGCTCCTGGTGAAGCGGTAGTCAGCCTAGATGAAAGCTTTATACAAGAGGTGCAGCGTCTATCACCGCACTTCCATAGCGAGCGTTTCCGCCTAATTGGTGTCGTGCCATTCAGTGATTCGCTATCAGTGCCGCGCACTTGGGATATCGCCGCTGAGCTTGACGCGACTTGGCTGAACGTCGGCGAAGCCAAATCGCGGCGTATTAATGATATCAGCTTGACCGCACGTTCCGTCTCGCGCGTTGATGAAGTCTTTAAGCGCGGTACGCTTATCGTAGTGCCAGGCGATCGTGATGATCTACTGCTAGCAGCAGGTTTGGCTTGTATCAATGGCGTGCCATTAGCGGGTCTAGTGTTGACAGGTGGCGTTGCCCCTAACGAAACCGTGACTGAGCTCTGGCAATCGGCGTTGAAGACGGGTATCCCCATTATGAGTGTCGAGACCGATAGCTTTGAGACGGTACAAAACTTACTACAAATGAGCGCTGAGATACCGAGCGATGATACCGAACGCGCGCAGGAAGTCACGCGCTATGTCGCCGCGCATTTGGATCTGAGCTGGATTAAAGCCTACTTCAGCGGTGACTATACCCCGCGTCTCTCGCCTGCCGCTTTTCGTCATCAAGTGGTCAAAAAAGCGCAAAATGCCAAAAAACGCATCGTGTTACCAGAAGGATCCGAACCGCGCACCGTAGAAGCCGCCTGTATCTGTCAGAGTCGCGGTATCGCCGATTGCGTGCTACTAGCTCAGCGTAGCGAAGTCGAGCAAGTCGCCAAAAACCGTGATTTAATACTGCCAGAAGGGCTAGAGATTATCGATCCTGCTAGTCTCGATATGGGCAAGTATATCGATGCCGTGGTTGAGCGCCGTAAAGGTAAAACTACTAGCGAGGTCGCCGCTGAGTATCTGCAAGATACCGTCTATCTAGGTACTATCATGCTCGAGATGGACGAAGTTGATGGTCTAGTTTCTGGCGCGATTCATACCACTGCCAATACCGTACGTCCCGCGTTTCAACTGATTAAGACCGCGCCGCAGTACTCCTTAGTCTCGTCGGTATTCTTTATGCTATTACCTGAGCAAGTCGTCGTCTACGGCGATTGCGCCATTAATCCAGATCCAAATGCTGAAGAGCTGGCTGAGATTGCTATTCAATCGGCGCAGTCTGCCGCCGCCTTCGGTATCGATCCCAAAGTCGCGATGATCAGCTACTCGACCGGCTCATCAGGCACTGGCGCTGATGTCGAAAAAGTCATTGAAGCCACAAGAATCGTCCGTGAGCGCGAGCCAAGTCTAGCTGTTGATGGGCCTCTACAATACGATGCTGCGTCGGTAATGAGCGTCGGTAAACAAAAAGCGCCGGATTCAAAAGTTGCCGGTCAAGCCAATGTGTTTATCTTCCCTGATCTCAATACTGGTAATACCACTTACAAAGCGGTGCAGCGTAGCGCTAACGTCATCAGTGTCGGTCCTATGCTCCAAGGGCTAAATAAACCGGTTAATGATCTATCGCGCGGCGCTCTAGTCGATGATATTGTCTATACAATAGCTTTGACTGCTATTCAGGCATATAGCGACTTGATCTAACATTGTTTAAATTATGGTTATTTTCACAAAAAAGCGCTCATCATTATTATGCTGAGCGCTTTTTATTATGAACACATCATAAGCGCTTATTAAGCAGAAAAATCTATCGACAAGCGTTATAATGACGCCATGAACAAAAACCCTACCCTTTCTCATACTAAACAAAATCATAAACCAGCGATTCGTGCCTACTTAGGCGGCTCTTTTAATCCGGTGCATAGCGCTCATATCGAGATGGCAATGCAGGTTTATGCTGCTCTTGCGCCCTTAGCGGCTCAGCAAAATTGTGAGCTACAAGTGTCGTTATTACCCAACGCGCGCTCGCCTTTTAAACAAAAAACCACCTATCCTAAGCATCGATTAGCGATGCTAAAACTGGCAGTAACAGACACACCATTACACGTAGATGAGCTTGAGCTTTGGCAACCACCGCCAGTTTATACTATCGATAGTGTGCGCACTTTACGGCAGCGCTATCCGCAGGATATCTTGATATTTATTATGGGTATGGATAGCGTCCGTAGTCTGCGTAAGTGGAAACAGGGTTTACAGCTGACTGATTATGTTCACCTTTGGGTATTTGATCGCAGTGCCAGTGTTAATCCTACAAATACTAACTTCAAGCATAAAACCTTGGATAATAAACAAGCCTTAAGCGCTAAACAGCGAGCTACTTTAATCAGTCAACTACCCAGCTCGCTACAAGAGCAAGTGGTTGAATCTGTTAGCGAACTGGTTGCTACTTCTATTGACGGCTTAGAAGCCCAAGACTTAGAAAATAAAGGCTTGAAAACCCTACGCAAAGGACGCATTTATATAGACTTAAGACCAGTACAAAAAATATCTAGCAGCGAAATTCGCAACCAATTACTTGCGTCTGTTACCGCCCCCATTACAAAAGATAGCCTGCTTAAAGACCGCCATGACCTATCTAAACATCTACATCCTGCGGTTTATGACTATATTGTGCAGCATAAGCTATATTCCGTAGGCTAATTCCGTTAAAATCACCTTATTATAGTCATCACCACTTATTTTTGGCCGATGACGATTCACTTTCTATAGCTAATGACGATTAAAGAGACCCAAATTTATGACCAACACTATGACTAACGAACGTTTAGAAGAGTGCTTAACGCTAGTAACCACCGCTTTGGACGGTATGAAAGCAAAGAACATCACTGTACTCGATGTGGAGGATTTAACCGACGTGATGGAGCGTATGGTTATCGCTGAGGGCACCTCCAAGCGCCACGTCCGCGCTATGGCTGATAGCTTAGGCGCTGATGCTAAGCAAGCGGGCTTTATGCCCTTAGGCCGTGAAGGTGGCACGGATTCTGACTGGACCTTGATCGATTTAGGCGCTGTGGTCGTGCATATGATGACACCAGCTGCGCGTGAGTTCTATGATTTAGAAGGCCTATGGTCATCGCCTGAGAGCTTAGCGGAGTTAGTTGCCACGCCACGTGAGAAAAAAGCCGGTCGCCGTAACTAATTTTAAAAATTTCTAATTCATTTAAATGACATAAAGACTGGATAATTTATCTGGTCTTTTTTTATGGGGTTTATGCTTTGAGTTTTCTCTACGTTAGAAAGGTAATTAAACTAAAAATCGCCTTAAGTTTGCGCTACTATATCGTTATTCTCGCGACTATCTGTTAGGACAACTTATGAGCAGTGTCAATCTTAACTCTACTATCCAAAAGTCTAATGCTAGTTTTAATCAATCCTTGCCTCTACATATCGCCACCTTAATCGAGGTACGAGCGGGCAAAGCTATGCCCTTCGCCCGTGAAGCCATGAGCGCTATCGATAAAGCGCCGATCAAAGCGCCAGTCGCAGTTAACTTTATGGGTTTGACTACCGATGAGCAAGCGGATCGTAAGCATCATGGTGGTCCTCTAAAAGCGGTGCACCAATTGCCGACAGCAACTTATGACAAAATAAATAATGAGTTTAATCTAAAAGTGCGAGAGGGAACTCTAGGCGAAAATCTCATCACTGAAGCAGTGAATGGTATGCCTGAGATGACGGAATCTACCGTTTGTATTGGCGATGTTTTTCAATATGGTAAAGTCGAGAATACTGGGAGCGTGCAATTACGTATCGTACAACCGCGTCGTCCTTGCTACAAAATTAACGATCAAATCGGTCAGTTTACTAAAGTACCGAACATTGCCGCTTGGATCAGTAAACAAGGTATTGCAGGTTGGTATTTTGAGGTGGTCCGCGAAGGCATAATTGATGCGGATTTGCCGGTTTATTTGGTGGAACGCCCCTATCCATTCGCTACGCTTGAAAAACTTTGGCAGCTCTCAAACTCGAAAGACAAATTTGCCGCTGAGGTGATTGAACCTTGGTTGGCGATTGAATGTTTGGAGGAGAGCTGGAAGGCGGTGCTTAAAAAGAAAATTAAGAAAGAGTCAGTTTAATAATCATACCGTCAAATCATAAAACCCTATCTGTTGAAAAGGGCCTTTCATGGCAAAAAACTTTACCACTTTAGCATTAGCTTCTTTATTAACGCTACCCTTAATCGGCTGCGTAACAACCCTTAAGCAGCAAGTAGCGACTACCGAGTCTTTTATCGTAGATAGCGAGACTTATCAATCAACCGGTAAGAGCCAACGTATTAAATCTATCGTGCTGCATTATACCGTCAGCGATAACGAACGCTCCATTCAGCTATTAACCCAAGGTCAAGTCAGTGCGCACTATCTGATTATGGATAGCGATGATGATAAGATTTATAGCTTAGTGCCTGAGTCTGAGCGCGCTTGGCATGCGGGTGATGGTGGTTTTGCAGGCAGAACCATCTTGAATGATACCTCTATCGGCATTGAGATTGTCAATAAAGGCATTCAACCGCAGTACTTAAAAGCGCTCAAAGATAGCGAGCTAGAGTATCATCCCTACTCGCATTTTGTAGAATTTGACGAGTTACAGATTAAAAAGGTCGCGCAATTGGTGCAAGATATTGCGAGGCGCTATGAGATTTCACCGAAGAATATCATCGGTCACGCTGACCTTGCACCGTCGCGCAAGATTGACCCGGGAGCTAAATTTCCTTGGCAACGTTTGTATATCGATTATGGTATTGGCGCTTGGTATGATGAAGCCGATAAGCAACTATTTATCGATCAAGTTCTATTAGCAACGCCTACTATACCTGAGGTCAAGCAGGCCTTCCGCGACTACGGCTATCAGATAAATAGCACTGACGAATGGGATAAAGCCAGCCGCGATGTCATCTATGCCTTTCAATTGCATTTCCGCCCGCTCAATCCAACAGGCATAATGGATATAGAGACCTATGCTATCCTAAAAGCACTGAATAAAAAGTATGCAGGTCGTGACGACTTTTACTAACTTTCAATGACTAATGCCCAATCCATAACAATAATGAAAAAGGACCTCCTATGAGCACCCTCTTTAGCGTCAATTTAAATAAACTCGCTTTAATCCGCAACTCACGTGGCACCGATTATCCTAACTTATTAACCTTTGTAAAAAAGCTTATCGATCTCGGGGTCAAAGGTTTTACCGTACATCCGAGACCCGATGAGCGCCATATCAAATACCAAGATGTCTATGATATCAGTGAGTATCTCAAAGAGTATAAAGATATAGAGTTCAATATCGAGGGCAATCCTAACGAGCAGTTTTTAACGCTGATTCGCGAGGTAAAGCCGCATCAATGTACCCTTGTACCCGATAGCGAAGAGCAGCTGACCTCTGATCACGGTTTTGATATTATCAAACATCATAATTTTTTATCAGAATTAAGCCATGAGCTTGAATCGTTCGGTACGCGCTGCGCGGTGTTTATCGATCCTGACATTGAGCAGATTAAAGCGGTCATTGATAGCGACGTACAAACCATAGAGATGTACACTGAGGAATGGGCGCGTGCCTATGAAAATAAGAATGATGGCACCGGTAATAACGACAGCAACTTCAATGAAGTTAAAAAGCGCTTTAATGACTGTATCAACCTTGCTAGCGAAAACGGTATGCGCGTTAACGCTGGTCATGATTTAAACCTAGAGAATTTAGCCGATTTGCTCAGTTTGGGCGACATCGCTGAGGTATCTATTGGTCATGCCTTTACCGTTGAGTCGCTAGAGCAAGGCATGGATAACGTGGTTGGTCAGTATTTAGAGATTTGTCGTTAGATTGTTTGATATTAAAGAATAGAAAAGGTAACGCTTATGACCCTACGTATTCACGCCTTGTTTCATACTGACTATGCGGAGCTAAGCTTTATCACCCAGTGGGCGAATAGTCACCAGCACCCTATTACCGTTAGCCGCTCCTACGATAATGATGCTCTGCCTAAGCCTGATGACTTTGATTGGCTGATTGTGATGGGCGGGCCCATGAGTGTGCATGATGAAGAAAATCACCCTTGGCTTATCAAAGAAAAACGTCTGATTACTCAAACTATCAATGCAGGCAAAACCGTGATTGGGGTTTGCTTAGGCGCACAGCTTATCGCCCATTGTTTAGGCGCTGAGGTTAAACCGTCTGGGGTAAAAGAAATCGGTTGGTTACCGATGCAGCTCACCGAAGCAGGTCAGGCCCATCCGTTATTGCAGGACTTGCCTAAAGACTTTACGGTGTTTCACTGGCACGGCGAAGGTTTTAACTGTCCCAAAGGCGCGAGTATCATTGCTGAGACGGATGCTTGGGCGAATCAAGGCTTTATTTATCAAACGCCAAAACATAAACAGCGTGGCACTTGGGTACTGGCTTGGCAATGTCATTTTGAAGTGACCAAAGAGAGCCTACCCCAAATGGTCTCTAATGGGAATGCTGCTATCCAAAGTGGACTGAAAGATTATCCCGAAACGGTACAATCGCCGGATGAGATATTAGAGCTAGGCAATAAATATATTGAAGAGAATAATGCGAGACTGGGCGCGATGCTGAATCGGATAGTAGCGTCAGAAAAACGAATGGGATAAGGAGTCAGTCATGAGTGATTCACAGCAAGATGAGCAACAAGCGCTTGAGAAATATTTAGAAGACAAGGCTAAAGAGGAGCAGGAAATTGAACAGCAGCAAGAGTCTGAGTCGTTATCCAAGTATGAGGCTTGTGTGCTGAGGGAGAGTGCTAGGGTGAAGGAGTTGATGGCTGAGGCTCGGAGTGAGGCTAAGAAATATTAGAAGGGTTATTAAATGAACAGTAGACGCTTTACTTTAAATCTCAGTATTATTTTATCTTTTAGCTTATTTTCTTCAGTAACCAATGGTGCAATATGCGAGACGCCAAAGGTCAAGGGATACAAAGCTGATGAGATTGCTTGCATAAATAATTATCTAGTAGCCGCTGTTCGAAATGGTAAGTATGGCATTATTGACAATAGTGGCAAAATGATTCTTCCTTTCAAATATGATGGTATTTACCTTGTATCAGAAAGTCTTATATCTGTTTCTAAAGACAATAAGTATGGTCTTGTTAACAGTGAAGGTGAGGTTATCGTCTCACCTCAGTACAACCATATTCGTCGTTTTTCAGAGGGTTTAGCAAGGGTTCAAAAAGATGGGAAAGAAGGCTATATAGATAAGTCTGGTAAAGTAGTCATACCTATAATTTATAAATATGCTAAGGATTTTTCTGAAGGCTTAGCAAGAGTATATTTAGATGGAAAATATGGTTATATTGATAAACTAGGAAAGTTCATTATTGAACCGCAATACGATAGTGCTGAGGATTTCTCTGAGGGTCTAGCTCTAGTCTCTAGCGCTAGCAAGTTTGGTTATATCGATACCGTAGGCAACATTGTTGTTCCATTACAGTTTGATTATGCGATGGACTTCTCGGAAGGTAGAGCAGTTGTTGTTCAGGATAATAAATACGGTATTATAGATCAACAGGGTAAAATTGTTATTCCAATCAAATTTGACTATATCGAAGGCTTCTCAGAAGGTCTAGCCGTTGTGCTTGAAGAACAAGAGTATCGTTATATAGATAAAATAGGAAAGCTTGCTATTCCAATTACTTATGAGGTTGCAAACATCTTTTCAAATGGTTTGGCTTATACTGCTAAAGACAATAAACGCGGTTATATTGATAAGACAGGCAAAACTATCATAAAACTAGACGATGATTTTGCCTTCCCTCGCTCCTACTCAGATGATTTGGCAACGATTGAACAGGACGGCAAAAGCTTTTACGTGGATTTGCAGCGGAAGTTTGTGCAATATGTAGACTAAAACCTTTGATAAATAAAATTAGTTTTAAACTGATTTTACTAAGCCTTAGCAATCAAATCAGGCTGCTTATCCAACAAACGCATTAGCGTAATCGCCGCTCCTGTTGGATTTCTAGTGCCTTGTTCCCAGTTTTGTAACGTACGCGGGCTGATATTAAGCTTATCGGCAAACTGCTGTTGCGATAGTCCTGTTTTGGCACGGATTGACTTGATATCAGGCATCTCATGACTAAACTTTCGGCTTGGTTCAGCCTCCCCTTTAGCAATCGCTAACGCTTGATTTAATGAGGTAGATAGATCGTCGTAGAATTCATTACTCATGGTTATAGACCTTTTCTGACCTAATAGATAACCTAGTTTAATCCTTATTTAACAGCGATAACAACGAAATAGCCCCGTAGGGTGGGTTAGTTTTGTCGAATTCTCGTAGAGAATGACGGTGAAACGTAACCCACCATTTAGATTATTTTGCCACATCGACGGTGGGTTACGCTATCGCTAACCCACCCTACCGACCTTTTAATCTGTAAACTCGAACCACGACGAATATTTATAAGAACATGATGTCGCCGCTAGCCCCGACTGTAGCGGTATCCTGCTGGTTTGGGCGAGTTGCGGTGGCTAGAGCTTGAGGTGGTGTCGAGGCAACAGCAACATCTCAACTCGTGTCACCGCCTCGCCCAGACTGGCAGATACAAGCGGAAGACGGGATGGTAATCCCCCCGAAAAATAAGAACACTTAAAAATAGAGAATAACTGCTAAAATAAACCAGCAGGAGAATCCTATGAAAAAGACCCGTTTTACTGACAACCAAATCGTGGGCATCTTAAAGCAAGCCGAACAAGGCGTTTCTATCGTTGATCTGTGCCGTGAGCATAACATCAGTCAAAGCACCTTTTATAATTGGCGCTCAAAGTATGGCGGCATGGACGCCTCGTTGATTGCTCGTCTTAAAGCACTTGAGACTGAAAACGCCCGTCTTAAGAAGATGTACGCTGACGAATGCCTTAAATCAGACATACTACAGGACGCCATGACAAAAAAGTGGTAGCGCCGCGCAGGCGCAGACAGCTTGCTTGTCACTACATTGAAGCGCGTAGCATTAGCATACGCCTCGCTTGCCGTATCTTTAATATCAGCGTCACTTGCTACTATCACAAGTCCGTGGCAACGGATGAGAACCAGCACATAGCAGACTTACTGATCAAACTGACTGATGAGAATAAGAACTGGGGCTTTGGACTGTGTTTCTTGACCCTACGTAATGTCTTAGGACTGCCGTACAATCATAAGCGGGTGTATCGCATTTACTGTGAGCTTGAATTAAACCTTAGAATTAAGCCCAAACGCCGTATAAAGCGTGCTAAACCCGTTCCACTGGCTGTACCTGACCAGATCAACCACAGCTGGAGCATGGACTTTATGCACGATGCTTTAACTGACGGCAGGGGCTTTAGACTACTCAATGTCATTGATGACTATAATCGTGAAACACTCACCATTGAGATTGATTTCTCACTACCGGCCGGGAGGGTTATACGTAGTCTCAATCAGCTCATTGAGTATCGAGGTAAACCTATTCAGATAAGATGCGATAATGGTCCTGAATACATTAGTAACGCGCTTAAAGAATGGGCTGAACAGCAAGACATCCTCTTAAGCTATATTGAACCTGGCAATCCACAGCAAAATGCTTATGTAGAGCGCTTCAATAGAACGATGCGCTATGATTGGTTAAATCAGGAGCTGTTTGATAATCTAGAACAGGTACGCGCACAAGCACAGGATTGGTTATACCACTATAACCATGAACGACCCAATATGGGTAATGGCGGTTTTACGCCAATACAGAAACTTAATCAGGCAGCTTAATTCTATTGATTAGGTGTCTTAGGTTTGGGAGGGTTACCGGATTAGCTCCCCTATTCCTAAAAAACACCCAAACCCAAACAAAAAAAGGTGAGCCAAAGCCCACCTTTTTTTATGTCTAAAACAATGTTTTAACTGAACTTAGCCTAGCGCAACCAAGCCCGCGCATTACGGAACATCCGCATCCATGCGCCGTCTTCGTCCCACTGCTCAGGTTTCCAGCTATGATTATAGGCTTTTAGATTACGCTCAGGATGCGGCATCATGATCGTTACGCGGCCATCAGTGCTACATAGACCCGTGACACCTCCGACTGACCCGTTTGGATTGAGCGGATAAGTTTCAGTTGGATGACCTTGGCTATCGACATAGCGCATCGCGAGCTGACCATGTTTTGCCATACCGTCGATCTCAACCGCGTTCAATGTAGCATAGCCTTCACCATGGGCGACTGCGATCGGTAAGATGCTGTCTTGCATACCTTTAAACAGGATGGATTTGGTGCGCTCGACTTTGACATTGACGGTACGCGCTTCAAAGCGTGCCGACTTATTAGCAATAAAGCGTGGGAAGTTTTCTGCGCCTGGGATCAAGTCTTTGAGCTGCGCCATCATCTGACAACCATTACAGACGCCTAAGGAGAAAGTATTTGGACGGGCAAAAAAGCGTACAAACTGCATGCGCAGCTCATCATGGAACAAGATAGAGTTGGCCCAGCCAGAGCCTGCACCCAATACATCACCGTAGCTAAAGCCACCACAGGCGACGAGACCGTCGAAGTCGCGTAAGTTAATACGACCTTCTAGCAAGTCGCTCATATGCACATCGATCGCTTCAAAGCCTGCTTGGGTGAAGCCTGCCGCCATCTCGAGCTGACCGTTGACGCCTTGCTCGCGCAGGATAGCGACTCTTGGTTTGTCTTCGCGGCTGTTTAAATACGGCGTCTCGACCTTCTGATTAAGATCGAAGTTTGGCGCAGCAGTTAGACCCTTATAGCTGGCGTCAGAGATCAGGTCATATTCTTGTTGCACGCAGTCAGGATTATCACGGCGACGGGCGATTTGATAGCTGACCTGACTCCACTCTTGCTGTAGCTCGCTACGGCTAAAGCGTAAGGTTTTATCATTTTGATGCAAAGGCGTTTGGATGATTAAGCTATCTTCCTCCGAGCTTTGACCGACGAGGCTAAGCATATCGCTGACATTATGCTCGTCTGCCAACGCTATCAGATCGGCGACGTTTTCTGGCATGACTTGAATAACCGCGCCGAGTTCTTCGCTGAACAGCTGACCGAGTAGATTGTCATCGGTCAATGACAGCTTGATGCCTTGACGGCTGGTGAACTGCATCTCTGCAATCGTTGCAAGCAAACCACCATCACCGATATCGTGGTAGGCGCTGATTAGGTCTTGCTCATTACCGGCTTGGATAAAGTTAAAGAAATCGATTAGGTCGCTTGGCTTATCCAGATCAGGGCATTCGTTACCGAGTTGGCTGGCCGTTTGCGCTAGGATAGAACCACCAAGACGTAGTTTGCCTCTGGATAAATCAATACGATAAAACGCGCTATCGCCGTTGATAAGCTCAGGCGTCAAGGTTTTTGCTACATCAACGACAGGCGCAAAAGCAGTAATCACCAGGCTCATTGGCGAGACGACTGATTTGTCTTCATTTGTTTCGCTATCTGTCCAATTAGCACGCATTGATAGCGAGTCTTTGCCCACGGGGATGGCGATACCGAGTGCAGGACATAGCTCTTCGCCAACGGTATGCACCGCATCAAATAGCGCCGCGTCCTCAAAGTCATCACCACATGCTGCCATCCAGTTCGCTGACATAGTGATATCTGATAACTGCGCAATACGGGCACCGGCGATATTAGTAATGGCTTCACCGACTGCCAAACGTGCTGATGCTTTTGAGTCAATGAGCGCTACAGGCGTACGCTCGCCGATACTCATCGCTTCACCGGTCATCGCTTGACCATCAAGCGCAATAAGACCTGATGCGGTCACTGCACAGTCGGCGACGGGCACTTGATAACGACCGACATATTGATCGCGTACCACCATACCGGTAATTGAGCGGTCACCAATGCTAATGAGGAACGACTTGCTCGCAACAGTCGGATGACGCAGCACGTCTTTGATAGACTGGGCTAAATCAAAATTATTGAGCTCGAGCGGTGGCAGCTGGTTTGCTTGTACCTCAAAGCTACGCTGCATTTTTGGTGTACCACCGAGCAAGACTTGCATCGGCATATCGACAGGCTGATCATCCAATAGCTCATCATTGACCGCCAACTGGCGCACTTCAGTCGCTTCTCCTAAGATGGCATACGGACAGCGCTCACGTTTACAAATCGCGTCAAACTGCGCTTTGCTCTCCGGGCGAATCGCCAGCACATAACGCTCTTGCGCCTCATTCGACCAGATCGCCATCGGTGACATGCCCGCCTCTAGCGATGGAATATGACGCAAATTGAGCACCGCACCCATTTCATGGTCATTGACCAGTTCCGGCATAGCATTTGATAGACCCCCTGCACCGACATCATGCAAGGAAACGATTGGATTGCCGTCCGCGCTGTTGTTGCTTGTCTCAATATCATTACCAGCAAGGGCCCAACAGCGGTCAATGACTTCTTGACAGCGACGTTCCATCTCGGCGTTATCACGCTGCACGGATGCAAAGTCCAAACCTTCATCAAGTGAGCCGCTATCGACCGAAGAAGCTGCGCCGCCGCCAAGACCAATTTGCATGGCAGGACCGCCAAGGACGATAAGCAAATCCCCTTCACGAATTGGATTTTTCTCAATGAGGTTACGTTTGATATTACCGTACCCGCCCGCTAGCATAATCGGCTTATGATAGCCGCGCATCTCGCTACCGTCTTTGGCCGCTGAGCTATCTAACTGGAAACTACGGAAATAACCGCACAGATTCGGACGACCAAACTCATTGGAGAAGTTGGCGCTACCGAGTGGTGCTTCCGTCATAATCTCAAGGCTCGTTGCCATGCGCTCCGGCGTACCGTAATCCTGCGTGCTAACTTGGCCAGATTGCTCCCACTTCTCAGGCAGCTCTGGAATGTGCAAGTGCGACACATGAAAGCCAGTCAGACCCGCTTTTGGCTTACCGCCGCGACCAGTTGCGCCCTCATCACGAATCTCACCGCCCGCACCCGTTGCCGCACCCGCATAAGGGGCAATAGCCGTGGGATGGTTATGGGTTTCGACTTTCATCAGAATATCGATAGCTTCTTGATTAAAGCCATACGGATGCGCTGAAGTGCTGTCTTGAGCGTCGGTAGGCGTGGGGTAAAAACGCATCCCTTCAGCCCCTGCCATCACCGCCGCGTTATCTTTGTAAGCAGACAAGATGCCTTCTGGATTTGATTGATAGGTATTCTTAATCATTTGGAACAAAGATTTTGGCTGTACTTCACCATCAGCCGTCCACTCGGCATTAAATATTTTATGACGGCAATGCTCAGAGTTGGCCTGCGCAAACATCATCAGCTCAACATCAGTTGGATTGCGCTGCAAGTCATTGACGTAAGCATGCAGCAAATAGTCGATATCATCACTCGATAAGGCAAAACCAAAAGTCGTATTGGCAGACTCTAACGCCTCTCTTCCTGCACCCATCACATCGATATGATTCAATGACGCTGGCGGTTCATCATCGAATAATTGGCTGACCTTAGATAGATCATAAACCAAGCTTTGCGTCATGCGATCATATAATAAGCGTTCAGCGACAGTTGATAGCTTCTCATTAGAATTGCCTTCTAGTGTTAGCGTATAAACAATCACCCGCTCAACTCGGTTTATCTTCAGCTCACAATTATTAAAGATATCGGTCGCTTTACTCGCCCATGGCGATATGGTGCCAAAGCGTGGGCTAACGATGACTTGGATTTGATTGGCTGTAGTGGTTTCTAGAGAGGTTTCCTGTTTTACCCCTAGCAGATCCAATGCCTTTTTTTGCTCCTCACCCAAGAGCTCTCTTGAGAGTACAAAAACCTGCTGAGTGCTGATTTGGGTCACGTTTAGATCGGTTTTTTGTGCAAATTGATTGATAAGTTGCTGGGTCTGAAAATCGGTCAAAAACGGCTGTCCGGCGATGGTCATCATAGAGGCATATTCCATAATATATGAGCAGTAACAGGCATTACTGCCATGCAAAGTAAATGGTCGCTGCATTATAACAAGAAGAGGCAAAATAAGCAGGAGTAAAGCCGCACAATTTTGTTTTACACCCGCTAAGATCGTCTGAGCGTTGTCGATAGAATCAATAAGAATCGACTCTCAAATCATTTGTCTGAATCGGAGAACAGTTTGTTTTACTTAACCTTTATAAAGCTTACAAACACTCACATCGCCTTACGGGCAACCTATATAACTCAGCTATCCTTTGTCGCTATGCTATAAAGCGTTAACCGCTATGGAATATCAATAATTAGAACAACTCACCAAAATAATTTTAACGAAAAAGGATATATTATGAGTAAGCAAGATAATATCGATAAAGTACAAGAGATCGTCAAAGACATTAAATTTGCGATGATGACAACTGTGAATAAAAAAGGTGATCTACATGCTTGGCCGATGACCACTAGTGAAACAAGTATTGGTGGTAAAGAGATTTGGTTCATCGGTGACAAAACCTCAGATGTGGTGAAAGATATTCAAGACAATAAAAAAATCGGTTTAACGTATTCGAGCCAAGACGCGAAGAATTATGTGTCGGTAAGTGCCAATGCTGAGTTATCAAATAATAAAGCCAAGCTAGAAGAGCTTTGGTCACCAGTGTACAATGCTTTTTTTGAAAAGGGTATTGAGGATGATAATGTTCAGCTGATTAAAGCAGTTCCTCATGGGGTAGAGTGCTGGATCAGTGGTAGCTCAACTGTCAATATGTTTAAGATGGCCGCAGCTGCTGTGCAAGATGACAAAACGGTAGAAAATATCGGTGAAACCTTTGAAATTGAGCTATAGGTTATTACTAGTGTTAACCTTATCTATGTAATAAACAGCTTGAGCGCCAGTAAGAATTATCTTATTGGCGTTTTTTTATTTGGGTATGTTGATATTACAAACTTTCACAGCACCTTACAGACTCTCTGTAGCGCATTAGCGATTGATTTGGCTATATTGATAAAGATAGATTTTACAACTCTAAAGACAACTAACAAGGATGATAACTATGAGTAAACAACAGCAAATGGATACCATTCAAGCGATGGTGAATGAAATTAAATATACTATGATGACCACTCGCACTCATGAGGACCACTTACACTCTTGCCCGATGAATACTACTGAGACCAGTATTGGGGCCAAAGAGATTTGGTTTATCGGTCATAAGCCTTCTGAGACAGTCGATAATATCGAAAAAAACCCACAAGTAAACTTAGCTTATGTGACCCAAGATAATGAGAAATACTTATCTATTACCGGTAAAGCCGAGCTGGTCGAAGATAAGGAAAAACTAGATGAGCTATGGTCGGTAATGTACAACGCTTATTTCGAAAAAGGTAAGGAAGACCCAAAAGTGCAGCTGATCAAAGTCGTACCTCATGGCGCAGAATATTGGGCCAATGGTAATGCTATTGCTAGTGCCTTTAAGATGACCGCCGCTGCTGTGAGCGATAATGCTATTGATAAAAGCTTGGGAGATAATTTCTCTATAGAGTTGTAATTTTGAGTCAAAAAATACTGAAGTTAATTTTTATCTATAGAAAACGCCAGTAGCATTATGCTCTGGCATTTTTTTATGTTGTCAGAGTGAAAAAGTTAACCACTACGCTTTAGATAAGGCCAAGCGGCTTTTAGATAAATCATCATTGACCAAAGCGTTAGTACCACCGCTGCCACCATCAAGGTATAGCCGACAGTTTCAAGCGACTCCCAATTGAGTAGTAATACGGTGATAGCAACCATCTGAAAGGTGGTTTTGAGCTTACCCACATAAGAGACGGCAACACTCGTACTATTACCCAATTCTGCCATCCATTCGCGCAGCGCTGACACCGCAATCTCGCGTGAGATAATCACAATTGCGGCAATCGCCATAATGATATTGGGGTGCCATTGCACGAGAATGATGAGCGCGGCAGCCACCATGAGCTTATCAGCAACGGGATCCAAAAAACGTCCAAAAGCGGACATCACATTGAGCTTACGCGCGAAATAGCCATCGAGCCAATCCGTAATCGCCGCGATAATAAACACAGCTGTCAATAACAAATGGCGTAGCAGACTGTCACTAAATTCGCTCATGCCGACCCGCGCAATCGCGTTGTCGGAGATAGCGGGCATGCCAATGCCCATCGCGGGCGGCCAATAGGCAATCGCCACAAAGAGTGGAATCATCAAAATCCGCGCAATCGTCAGATTATTGGGCAAGTTAAAGATACTTTTATTATCTTGCATCGGCGGCGATGGCGGAGTGTGCAACTTTGTAGTCTCGGTCATGACAAAACCAGTTCTATATCAACATAATGATGGGCGCTAGCTTAGCATTTTTTAGGCTTGTCGTCATGAATTCTATTTTCGCTTATCTATATCAGAGTATTCAAAATGGTTAGATAGTATGGGATAGACAGCAAAACACTTATTGATTTTAATTTGCGATAATTTTAAATATTGATTAGCTCTATTTAAAACAGATAAAAGCATTGGTACAAGTGTTCACTGTAATTTGTAAGCAGATGTAAGAAAAAATTGATTTAGCAGCGATAGCCCTTATCTTTAATCATATAGCCGTTTGTGAATAAATCTAAGAATCACGGTTAAAGAAAAACAATAATAAGTCATAGTCAGCTCTTAATAAGCTTGGCTATACCGCAAAACGACCCTTTTTCCTCAGTCCGCAGCTCCTCCTCTGTGGACTTTTTTTTGTTTTTATGTTGAAAATGTTAAAGCCAGTAAAGCTCAGATATAAGTTATAGAGAATCTCGAATAAGTCTATATCTCTAAAGTTGCCGCGATTACTTCTACCATCTCTTCAGCCATCTGATAACAGCTCTCAATATTGCCGCGCCCGCACCAGTCACCACTAACTATCCATCGCTGTGCTTTGTCTACTAAGATGCCTAATGGCTGCTCATCACCTTCGTCATTTAACGCCATCGATGTTGCTGCATAACGCCAGCGGTGACAGTCAATTTGACTCGGCGCAGTTTGTTCACTCCAGCTCAGTGCCTCTTTTGCTGCTGCTAACAGTCGAGCGGTCATCTCTTCGATATCTTGTTCAACTTGCTGCTGTGACCAGTCGTTATCCGCGTGAATAGTAACGCTTGGTAATAGCCCATCATGATTAGGCTTGTGATACTCAACAAATATCTTAGCCAAAATAGAGTCTTGTAGATAAGCGACATCCCACAGTTTTAGACCTTGATTATTATTTGAGCTTTTTAAGCCATCAGGTAGCTTTGACTCATCATTCCAACCTAGCATCAAGGTATAGCAAGCCAGCATCTCAGGCTGCAATATTTTGGCGTGCTCAGTAAAACCGCTATCCGCCATTAGCTCAGCCGCTTGGCCGTTAGGCGCGGTGCAAATGACCCAATCAAAGCGTCCTAAGCTCTCGCCATTATCATCAAAAAGCTCGGTCGGTTGACCCGCCTGCGGATTGGAGTATTGCGCTAAAGGAGCCACGCGGATTTTGAATTGCATAGTCGTCTGCTGCAGCTGATCTGCTAACGCTCGGCCCCAGCTGGTCATCTTTGGTGTACTAACATAACGAGCCTGCTCGGTACCCCATTGCTCTCTTTGTTTGATGTGCGGCGGCTGACCGGCCTCATCCACGATAGATAAACTGACCACTTGCGCGCGCCACGGCTGTAATAACCCTGAGTCTAACCAAGGAGTGATAAACTGCTGAAAGCTATCTGTCTTGGCAGTGAAGAACTGTGCTCCAAAGCTCCACTGCCAGTTTTTACCTGTTGTTGTATCGCAGCGATAGCGAGTCGCTAACCGTCCTACGCCGCGCGATTTCTCAAAGAGGGTGATTTGCAGATCTGAGTGCTGAGCAAATTTACGCTCTAATAAAGTTGCGGTAAATAGACCGCTCAAGCCGCCGCCAATGATGGCTATTTTAGAGGAGGATTTAGCGGTTAACTTTGTATTATTATTTTGCTCGTTATGAGTTGTGTAGTCAGTCATGATGAAAATAAAACCTTGTGAGAGAATAAAAAACCAAGCTAGCGAGCAGTACATTAGGGACTGTATAGAAGTCAGAACAAAATAACACTCAAAAAAATCATGCTACTTTTTATTTTTATCATAAATAGCATGATTTGTTTTGAGTGTCTAATAGCGACATTGTCAACTATAAGCAATCTTTGCGCTCTGACTTGACCACTTCGATTAACTTATTAATGACTGAGCTATCCGCTAACGTTGATAAATCGCCAAGCCCAACATACTGACCGGCGGCGATATTGCGCAAAATACGACGCATGATCTTGCCAGAGCGAGTTTTGGGTAGAGCATCAACGATAAAGATAGCATCTAAGTTGGCAATAGGGCCAATCTCCGTACGCACATGGCGATTGAGCTCAGATTTCAGACTATCATCTGCGCTCTCACCTGATTTTAAGATAGCAAAAACACAAATACCGACGCCGCGTATCTCGTGCGGCATCCCAACAACGGCAGCCTCTACGATGGAGGGGTGTTCATCTACGACGCTTTCAATCTCAGCCGTCCCGAGCCTATGCCCTGAGACATTGAGCACATCATCGACACGCCCTGTGATCCAGTAGTGACCATCTTCATCACGCTGCGCGCCATCACCAGTGAAGTAATGACCCGGATATTGGGCAAAATAAGTCTCCAAGAAGCGCGCATGATCATTATAAATCGTTCGCATTTGACCCGGCCAGCTATTACTAATAGCTAGATTACCTGAGGCTGGCCCCTCAAGCTCATAATCATCCTCCATGATGGCAGGCTCAATACCATATAGCGGATTCATCGCAGCCCCCGGTTTGAGCGCGACTGTGCCTGGAATGGGCGCCAACAAAATACCACCGTTTTCTGTCTGCCACCACGTATCGACGATAGGGCAACGGGCGCCGCCGACGACATTATAGTACCAGTCCCAAGCTTCAGGGTTGATCGGCTCGCCGACCGTGCCAAGCAAACGCAAACTTGAGCGGTCTGACTCACGGACAAAGGCATCGCCCTCTTTCATCATCGCGCGAATGGCGGTTGGCGCGGTATATAGGATACTGATATTGTGCTTATCAATGATATTACCGACGCGCGCCCAAGTGGGATATTCTGGTACACCTTCAAACATCACTGTCGTGGTGCCATTTGCTAGCGGCGCGTAAGTGGCATAAGTATGGCCAGTGATCCAGCCGACATCAGCGGTGCACCAGTAGATGTCATCTTCTTTTATATCGAAGACATCGCGAAAGGTCGAGAGCGCATAGACGATATAGCCGCCGGTAGTATGCACGACGCCTTTTGGCTTACCGGTTGAGCCGGAGGTATATAATAAGAACAGCGGATCTTCGGCGTTCATGACCTCAGGCTCGCAGTGCTCGCTTTGCGCTTCGATAAGGTTATGATACCAGTGGTCACGGCGACCACTCATTGGCACTGAGTTGCCAGTACGGTGTACTACGATGACATTTTCCACACTGTCAGTATCTTCAGCATCTAAAGCGCGATCGACATTGGCCTTGAGCGGCGTACGGCTATTACCACGCAAACCCTCATCGGCCGTAATCACTAGTTTAGACTGACTATCGACGATGCGGCTACTTAAGCTCTCAGCCGAGAAACCTCCAAAGACTACTGAATGCACTGCGCCAATGCGTGTACAAGCTAACATAGCGACCATAGCCTCAGGTATCATCGGCATATAAAGGGTCACTCGGTCGCCTTTTTTGATTCCTAAATTGCGCATAGCATTACCTAAGCGGCATACCTCAGCATGTAGCTCTTTAAAAGAGATAATTTTGTTCAAGGAGGGGTGATCGCCCTCCCAAATGATGGCGGGTTTGTAAGGATTGCTTTTTAGATGACGATCGAGGCAGTTGACAGAAATATTGAGCTCACCATCCTCAAACCACTTAATACGAAAATCATCCAAGTCATAGCTGACATTGCCGATTTTGGTAGGTTTGGTTATCCAATCGATGTCTTTAGCGCGCTCGGCCCAATAAGCATCGTTGTCCTCAATCGAAGCAATAGAGCGCTGATAGTCCTTCTTATACTGTTCAGGACTGGTATTAGCAGTGGCGATAAATTCAGCCGGAATAGAAAACGATTCTTGGGTCATTGCCATCTTCCTTCTTGATTATTATTACCCTATAAATCGCGATTAATAACAGCCACACGTCTATATCGGTAATGCAGAGTCATCATCCATAATGTATGACGTTTAACCTTAGTTTGGCAAATAAGAAGGAAGGTTGCAAGCCATTGACCATCAATGACAACAATTTCAATATACAACTGTACACCTAAAAAATAGACCGTCATAACCTATAAAACTCAAAGTCTATAGCCTAAACAAGCCATACTTAAGTATGGCTTGTCATTCGTACAATGGCATTCAAGGGTTAAGGCACACGAAATTCAGTTACTTAAGCTGGGTGACCGTTTTCCATTGACCATTTTGTACTTGCGATAAGTAAATGTCGTTAATGGCGACATGGCTCTCAGGAGTAATAGCGACCGAAGACCCTGTGATCGGATCAACGAAGCTGACGGTCTCAAGACCGGTATTAAAAGTGTCGGCATTTAATTCAGGACCTGCCGCTTTTAAGCCCTCAACAGTCACCTTTGCAGAAAGATAACCGAGAATAGCACCTGCTGATACGTCCTCCCCTGTGATTTTTTCATATTTTTCAACCCAAGCTTTGGTCTCAGGCTCATCGGCTCTTAGCGCCAAATCATTATAATAAGAAACCGCATACAGTCCTTCACTAGCGCCGCCTGGAGCTTCGGCTACTGCAGGATGGAAACCGGTAACCGGAGCGATAAATTTCACATCATCCCAGCCCATGGCATTAGCCGTACCAACTGCGGTAATAGCGCCGCGTATCGTTAAGGATAAAGCCACTAGCTCGCAGTTAGAATCCTTGAGCTTAGCGATCGCACCAGAAAAGTCCGTTTCATCAGGACGATGCGAGCTGGCCTCAACTAACGTGACATTAGGGCTATTATTAGCAATGTCCATCGCTGCTTCATTGGTCTCCTCACCATAGTCTGAAGGGATATACATGACACATAAATTGCTAATATTATCTTGACCGATTAGATACTCCATACCTAACTTAATGGAGTCATAATAAGTACTGCCAGAAGTATAACGGCGATCAAACTCCCCCTCTTCTTGCATGGCCCGAGCAAAAGTGAGCGGCATGACGCTCGGTACATTGGCGCGATCCATAATAGGGAAGCTCGCTAAGTTGTGCGGGGTACCAAGCGACATCAGCATAGCAAATACTTTGTCGCGGCTCACGAGCTTATTAGCGGCCTGTACTGCTTTTGGTACTTGATAAGAATGATCTTC
The DNA here is from genome assembly GCF_052259045.1 of Psychrobacter sp. 1Y11. NCBI lineage: Bacteria > Pseudomonadati > Pseudomonadota > Gammaproteobacteria > Moraxellales > Moraxellaceae > Psychrobacter > Psychrobacter sp. 1Y11. The sequence continues at coordinate 90,627 of NZ_JBQQER010000002.1, read as the reverse complement.
AACGATATAGCGAATGGTGCGACCGTTGACGCCGCCTGCTGCATTGACCTCATCGAAGTACATATTGGCCCCAGCTACCGCAGGATTACCAAATCCTGCAAACGGGCCTGATAAGTCATTCGCACTACCAAGGATAATCTCCGTATCAGTCACGCCTTGTACGGGTATATCGCTAGTCGAGGCAGCGGTCTCAGTATCCGTACCAGTCGCTTCTGTAGGTTTCGGGTCGCTACAGCCCACCAAACCTACGGTAACCGTTAGTGCCATTAACGTCGTCTTGACTGTCCATTTCATTGCCTATCTCCTTGCGACTAAGTCGCTGTTAGTTTGATGCTGTTACTACTCTCGATACTTTTATTACTGTTAACACCTTTAATACTAGGTAAATCCAATAAAGCCGATCTATGCTAAAAACGACTTAAATCAGTACATAGCGTCAATTAGCGTATGGTGTTTTTTCTCAACTAAACTCCTTTTTAGTTTCATCGTAGCGGTAAGCTCCTCATCTTCAGGGTTTAAGAGCACATCAATGAGTCGAAAACGTTTAATCTTCTCAACTTGCGCTAAGCTCTCGTTGACAGACTGTATCACCTCATCTATCAAAGCGATGACTTCTGGCGCATGACACAGTGAGCGAAAATCTGAGAACATCACCTGATTGTCTTGGGCAAACTTTTCGACATTTTCTTGATCTATCATAATCAGGCAGCTCAAATATTTGCGCCTATCGCCGATGATGATGGCATCTGAGATATAAGACGAAAATTTAAGCTTACTCTCTATCGCGGCTGGGGTGACATTTTTACCTCCGGCGGTGATAATAATGTCTTTGATACGCCCGGTGATAAATAGATAACCGTCTTTTAACTCGCCAACATCACCCGTGTATAGCCAGCCGTCGCGTAGGTCCTCCGCTGTTTTTTCAGGTTTATTCCAATATCCTGCAAAGACGTTACCGCCTTTGACGAGTATTTCACCGTTATCGGCGATACGCACTTCGGAGTTTGGCAATACCTTACCGACGCTACCCGGCCTGTTTTCCTCCGGGGTGTTTATCGATATGACGCCTGAGCTTTCAGTCATGCCGTAGCCTTCATAGATAGGTACGCCTATAGCATGAAACCAGCGGATAATATCTAACGATATAGGCGCGGCCCCAGTTGCAGCGCGGCGAATATTGGTCATACCGATAAGGTCGCGCAGCTTGCGTAATACTAGCTTGTCCCAAAACTCATAACGCAGCTTTTGAGACGTTGTAGGCGTGTTACCTGCCATAATCACATCCGCATAGTCATACCCTGCTTTTATGGCTTTATCAAATGCCCAGCCATTAAGCGCGCTGGCGTCGCTGCGCATATTACTGATGACGGCATACATCTTTTCCCACAATCTAGGCACGGCAGTAAAGGTATTTGGTGAGACTTCTTTCATATTCTCAAAGACCGTCTCGGTACTCTCGGCAAAATTGACGATACAGCCACGATGAATGGGCAGGTCAACTGATGTAAGACGCTCTAGCACGTGACAGAGTGGTAAAAAACACAGCTGCTCATCGGTGGGCAAAATAGTGAGCACCTCAATACTGTTTCTTAGCCCAAACAGCACATTAGCATGCGTTAATATGGCGCCTTTTGGGTCACCTGTGGTACCTGAAGTATAGATCAAGGTGCGGATATCATTCGCTGTGCTTTGATCGATATAGTCGCTAAAGCGCTCTAAGGCATTGCTTACGTTCTGACCTAGCTGATAAAGCTCATCTAAGAACATCACCTGCTCGTCTTTTAGGCTACGTAGGCCTTTATCCTCAAATACAATGATTTTTTTGACATTAGGCGTCTGCTCACGAATCTCCAAAAACTTATGTAGCTGCTCATCGTTTTCAACAATCAAAAACTTAGAATGGCTGTCGCTTAATATGTAGGCCAGCTGCTCTGGGCTATCGGTGGTATAAACGCCGTTTGGTATACCGCCGACTGCGCAGATACCTAAATCACAATAGAGCCATTCTTTATTGTCTTCACTCAAGATAGAGACGGTGTCGCCTTTGTTTAAACCAAGCTCAACGAGCGCCATGCCGATATCGCAGCTGCGCTGATAATAATCCGTCCAGCTGTAGCTTTGCCAGATACCAAAATCTTTTTCGCGATGAGCGATTTTGTTGCCTCGATCTAAGCAGACCTGTCGCCACAGTTTGGTCAAGGTATCACAGCCCTCTAAGAGCTGCGGCTCATGCTCATAAGGGGCATTATTTATCGTGCGGCGAGTGTCAGCAGTAGCAGGTGAATCACTCGTTAAAGTATCCGTTACAGTATTGATGGAGGTCGTCATGATTATTATCGCCAAGTCTTTTTGCGCTTCCAGCGAGTGGCCGGCGCAGTGTTGTCTTTGGTTTGTCCCAGATAGAACTCTTTAATATCATCAGAGTGCATCAGTTTGTCCGCTGAGCCTGCCATAACGATACGCCCGGTCTCGAGCACATAACCGTAATCCGCTGCTGCCAGAGCGACCCGAGCGTTTTGCTCAACTAATAAAATAGTCACCCCTTGCTCTTTATTTAACCTACGGATAATGGCAAATATCTCTTGCACAAGTAAGGGCGACAGTCCAAGCGAGGGCTCATCTAGTAGCATTAATGAGGGGCGTGACATCAGCCCGCGCCCAATCGCTAGCATCTGCTGCTGACCGCCAGACATAGTGCCAGCCGCTTGATCGCGGCGCTCTTTGAGAATAGGGAAATACTCATAGATCATCTCAACATCGCGCTGTATCTCAGCCTTGTCACGCCGGGTATAAGCGCCCATCGCTAAGTTTTCAGCGACATTCAAAAAGGGAAACACTTCTCGGCCCTCAGGCACATGCGAGAGACCCTTTTTGACTAAGCGATCAGGCTCAGTGCCATCGATACGCTCGCCATGGAACCAGACGGCGCCCTTGCGAGGATTGATGACGCCTGAGATGGTCTTCATTAAAGTGGTTTTACCCGCGCCATTCGCGCCCAAAATAGTGACAACTTTACCTTTTGGCACCTCTAAGCTTACGCCACGCAGCGCCATAACAAGGCCATAAGCAGATTCTAAGTTGCGCACTTCGAGTACATTGTTTGCTACTTCAGAATCGACTAAGCTCATATCGGTCGCAGGTGCAGCAGAGGACAGGGGTTTTTTGACCTTTGACATCACGCGCCCTCCTGACCAAGATAGGCCTCAATGACCTGTGGGTCGGCTTGTACCTCGCTTGCCGTGCCTTGAGCCAAAAACTTACCCTCGGCCACTGCTAACACGCGATTTGACACCCGATTGACGAGGCTCATGTCATGCTCCACCATCAGGATAGTCAAGCCAAGATCCTTTTGCATATCTTCAATCCACCACGCCATCTCTGAGGTCTCCTCAACACTGAGACCTGACGCCGGCTCATCGAGCAAAATAAGCTTTGGATTAGCGGCTAAAGCGCGCGCAATCTCAACGACTTTCCTAATCCCATAAGGCAAGCCAGCAATCAGCTTATCCCGATAAGGCGCTAACTCTAAAAAATCAATAATTTTTTCGACTTGCAGACGATGCTCGCGCTCACTACGACGCACCTTTGGTAAAAATAGCAAATCTTGTATCCAAGAAGTATTGCGCTGCGAGTGACGACCGATAAGTAGGTTTTGCAACACGCTTGAGTGATCGAATAATTCGATATTCTGAAAAGTACGGGCGATGCCTAGTTTGGCGATATCATGAGCCGGCAGACGCGTAATGTCTTTACCATCAAAGACAATGCGACCATTAAGCGGCTCGTACAAACGACTAATCAAGTTAAAAATAGTCGATTTACCAGCGCCATTAGGGCCTACGATGGTGAATATCTCGCCCTCATTCACTTCGAAACTGACATCATCAACCGCTTTGACCCCGCCAAAAGCGATAGATAAGGAGTCCACTTGTAATAAGCTCATCGCATGCGCTCCGTTTTTAGGTAAGTTTTGGAACGGCGAAATAGCCCTTTTCGATATAGCGGAAACATCTCAAACCAAGTACGGATTTTTATCCAAATACCATATATACCGCGTGGCTCATAAATGATCATGATCACAATTACTAAGGCGAACAGTGCCGTATCCACTCCAGCAATACTGGCGATATTAGCGCCGGTGCTTTGAGCAATAGCATCGCCTAAAATAGCAATCAGCTGCGGTAATAAGACAACTACCACTGCACCAAAAAACGCGCCATGGATAGAACCTAAACCGCCGATGACAATCTGCAGCAGTATGGTAATAGAGATAATAACGGTGAAGCTCTCATAGTTGACCGCCTGCACAAAATGCCCGTACATAGCACCGCCGATAGCGGTAATCGCGCAGGATAAGCTAAAAGCTAAGGTTTTGGCCTGCGGTACATTGACACCAAGGGCGCGAGCCGAGACTTCACTATCTCTAATAGCCAAAAAGGAACGACCCGTACCGCTTCTGAGCAAATTGATATAGCCAAGGGTGATCAGCACCACTAATGCCAAGCACAAGTAATAAAAGGCTTTTGGGGTGATGTAACGATCAATGGTAAACCCAAAGATATTGATAGGAGAAGCAAAGGTACCTGAGATACCGCCAGTGATAGGCTCGGCGACGATAGCAATATCCTCGACGATGATACTTAGAGCTAAGGTTGCAATCGCCAAATAAATGCCGCTAGTGCGCAGAATAGGTCTGGCAATAATGGCACCGATAACCCCGGCAATCAGCGCACAAGCAATCAGTGCAGGGAAAAAATTCCAACCGCGGATCATCAGCGCCATATGGCTAAAAGCGCCTATCGCCATAAAGGCAGCATGACCTAAGCTGACCTGTCCGGTATGTCCGGTTAGGAGCATCAAACCAAGACCGGTGATGGACCAGATAAATATGGCACTTAGCTCGCTTATGTAATAGTTACTAAGCAGTAAAGGCGCAATGATAAGTAACAAGAGCAGCAAGCCATATTTTATAAGTTGGCGCTTGTCCTCAAAGATATTGATATCTTGATCGTAGCTGTGTTTAAACTGGGCTTTCATTGACAATTCTCATCCTTGAAATGGTTTAGAGAAAGCTTAACTATCCTAGTATTAAAACCTCTATACTTTTTTCTCTTTAACTTGAGAAAAAATACCGCCTGGACGTACGATTAGCACAATGAGCATGACCACATAAGGTGCAATTTGACTTAAACCTAGAGGTAGATAGCGACCTGCAAAGGGTTCTATCACCCCCACCAATAGTCCACCTGCTAGCGCCCCTGGCAAGGAGCCCAAACCACCAATCACCGCCGCGGCGAACGCTTTAATCCCAAACAGTAAACCGACCGAGGGTTCGATCGCCCCTTTTGCGGCAAATAATATGCCAGCAAGGGCAGCAACAACGCCCGATAGCGCCCAAACGATACCGTTGACGCGTTTGACGGGGATGCCCATGTAGTAGGCTGCCATTTGGTTTTGGCTGCTCGCTTGCATTGCAATACCGAGCCGCGTATGCGCAAAAAAGAAATATAAAATAGACGTCAAGGCGATGGTGGATACAATGATGATGATATCGACATAAGCAATGCTTAGCGTGCCTAACGCCAACATCTTGCCCGAAAATGGAGTTTGTAGAGAGACGGGGTTATGCCCCCAGACTACACCTGCGCCGAAGCGGATTAAAAACCCGATTGAGATGGTCAGAATCACCATAGCAAATTGCGGCTGACCGAAGATGCCACGGAGCACAAATCGGTCGAGTAAGTAACCGAACACTCCCATAATGACGGCGGCAAAAGTAATGCCTAATAAAAAAGGCAGGTTTGCTTCATCGGTGTTAATGAAGGCAATGCCCAAAAAAGCACCGAGCATCAACATGTCACCCTGAGCGAAATTTACGGCCTCAGAAGCTTTGTAAATAAGTACAAAACCCAGTGCTAAAAGCCCGTAGATACAACCATTAGCAATCCCGCTAATGAGCAGTTGTAGGATATCCATAAATTCCCTTTTGTCTTAGCATTGTCATCCGTTGCAATGTTTGAAAAAGCCGTTAGATTTGCTAATTCTTTAATCAAACTACCTTAAAAGAACAGTATTTCTTTAAATTAAAACTATAAAATACGTTAATAATGAACAAGATAAACCTACAAAAATACGCTGCTAATAAATAATGCTGTGACTTTGACTTTATAGTAACCCTTATTCCTTGTCTATAAAAAAGTATATTAATTTATTAGAATTTATCGTTTTACTATAGTTGACCCACTTTAAAAACGATACAATGCGGTTGGGATGAACTTTGCGCAGCATCGAAAGATAACAGCACGCAAGGAAAATTTATACCAACTACACGATAACATCAGCGTATCGATTTTATTTCGAGCTGACTATACGCTAAGAGTCGTTGAACATGTAATAGACAAGCCAAAATACCCAAGTTATGAGCATGGTATAATTGCTCCCTTCGCTTCTTTTTACATTCCTTTACTTTGTTTTCTAACTACTTTATAAGTCATTATCATGAGCCAAATGCCAAACCAAGCGGCAGCAGTCAAGTTATCTACTGCTAGTCAATTCGATGTCATCATAATTGGCGCGGGAGCCTCGGGGCTCTACTGCGCCCTAACGGCTGGCAAGCGTGGTCGCCGTGTACTCGTGCTTGATCACGCCAATAAAGTCGGCAAAAAAATCCTAATGTCAGGCGGCGGGCGCTGTAACTTTACTAATTACTTTGTCGAGCCTGAGCATTTCATCGGTGCTAACGAGCACTTTGGTAAATCGGCTTTGAGTCGTTATCCCAGTTGGGAATTTATTGGGATGGTTGAGGCGCACAACATCGCCTATCACGAGCGCGAACATGGGCAGTTATTTTGTGATGACTCAGCCAAAGATATCGTGACGATGCTACTCGATGAATGCGCCGCTGTTGGTGTACAAGTACGCATTAACACCCAGATTGACAACGTTGTAGCCAACGCGAGTCATGAAAATAAAGGCTTTAAAATAGCCACGACTAAAAAGCTCAGTAAGAAAGAGATAGCGGACGGTATAAAACCTACGCAGGCTCTGTACAGCTGCGAGTCCTTAGTTGTCGCCACTGGTGGTCTCTCCATCCCAACTCTAGGGGCAAGCGGCCTAGGTTATGAGTTAGCACAGCAGTTCGGGCATACGTTGACGCCTATTGATGCTAGCCTCGTGCCTTTTACCTTTACCGATAAGACTGGCGAGCTGCTGCGGGCGCTATCGGGTATCAGTTTGCCTGTAGTGGCGAGTAATACGCGTACCTCTTTTAAGCTGCCATTGCTGTTTACTCATCGCGGCCTGTCCGGCCCTGCTATGCTACAGCTCTCGAACTACTGGCACACGGGAGAGACTATTGAGATCAACCTATTGCCTGATTTTGATATCACCGCGCTATTACTCACTCATAAAAGTCGTCATCCTAAGCAGCTTATTCGCACGGTGCTAAGCGACAATACCGATCATGCGCTACCCAAAAAATTACTGCTAGCATTGCAGTCAACTCTATGGGAAGACGTCAAAGATACCGAACTTGCCAATATAAAAGATGAGCGTTTAACTGAAATTGGACAAGCCATTAATGGCTGGCAGCTCAAACCTTCTGGCACCGAGGGCTATCGCACCGCTGAGGTCACGCGCGGCGGCATCAATACTGATGAGGTATCGTCAAAGACTATGGAAAGTAGGTTGCAAGAGGGACTGTACTTCATCGGCGAAGTGCTCGATGTGACCGGTTGGCTTGGCGGCTATAACTTTCAGTGGGCTTGGGCCAGCGGCTTTGTTTGCGGAGAAGTGGTTTAGCTTTTCTTCTTCTCATCATAGCTAATATGGCTTAGCCGTTTAGAGTAACTTTTCATACAAAAAACCGCGCTACTTTATAAGTAACGCGGTTTTAAACTTTTGACAACTCCTTTAAAGCAGCATGTTTCTACTAGGCCTGCTTTTGTTCTAAGTAAGGATAATCCGTATAGCCCTCAGCACCGCCACCATAAAAGGTCTGTGGATGCTGCTCATTCAATGGTGCATCTTGACGAATACGCTCAGGCAAATCAGGATTGGCAATGAAGTCACGACCAAAGGCAACGGCATCAATATAGCCTTCCTTCACATTTCTTTCAGCTTTTTCGGCATCATAACCGCCCGCGGCGATAATCATATTATCAAAAGCATCGCGAATACGCTGACGGAAACCATCGTTATAAGGCGTGCCACCAGCCCAATCAGGCTCCGAGAGATGCAAATACATTAGATCGCGCTTATTAATCTGTTCAATGAGCCAGATATTGTCTTCTTCTTCGTAGCCCGCTTCTACCCCATTAAACGTACCTTGCGGGGAGATGCGAATACCAACGTGATCGCTATCCCAAGCCTCAACACAAGCATCAACCACCTCGAGCGTTAGACGCGCACGGTTCTCTTTACTACCACCGTATTCATCATCGCGCTTATTGGTTTGTTCGACCCAAAACTGATGCAATAGATAGCCATGTGCGCCATGCACTTCTACCCCATCAAATCCGGCTTCGCGGGCAACGACTGTCGCATGAGCGAAGTCTTTGATGACTTGCTTAATTTCATCAAGAGTTGCCGGACGCGGCGGTGTGGTTTCCACGCGTATGGCTTGATTATCGCTATCACGTAGTGAGGTACGAGCGCCAACTTCGACATCGGAAGCTGAGATAGGCGCTTTGCCATCAGGCTGCACGCTATCATGGGCGACAAGGCCAGTATGCCAAAGCTGGGCGACGATTTTGCCGCCTTTGGCATGGACATTATCGACAATAGTTTTCCACGCTACGGCTTGATCCTCAGTATGAATACCTGGGGCACCGGCATAGCCTTTAGCTTGAAAGGATACTTGGGTAGCTTCAGTGATAACCAGTCCCGCGCTAGCGCCGCGCTGCGCATAGTATTCGCTAGCTAATGCAGTTGGTACATCGCCTGGTTCTACTGCCCGCAGACGCGTAAGTGGTGCCATAATGATGCGATTCTTGAGAGTTTGCACTCCCATTTCAATAGGTTCGAATAAATTATCGTGTGCCATAAAAAGCCTTATTTGTTGTTATCGATTATGATTTAAAATTTAGAAAACAGACCGATTAAAAAGTAAGCTAAATCGTTTTCTTTATAGGGGATCGCTTGGATTATTCAATCTATCGTTACAAACGAAAACAGCCCATCGAACTTATTTTTTCGCTTATACAAGTTATTATTCAATGAGGTTTATTAGCACAAAACTTATGAGCATAAGGCTAATCCTAATTAAAATAGCTCCGACTACTAGCCAGTGCTCCTGTATTTTTTCTGTCTTGGATTGACTATACTAAGATATTAGAGGTGTTATAGGACTCGGCCCTAGCGCTAATAATGACAATAACAATAATGAGCTTTGAATACTATACGCCTGTTCAGCTTAACGTGTATTTGTGAGTAGTGATTTATGCAAAACCCCTTAACTCCTGTGCTAATGATGGCTAGCCTACTACTGCTCTGTGCTTGTCAGCCGCCATCATCCGACCAAACAGACACGCCAGCGTCTGTACAAGTCGACGAGGGCTCACAGTCGCCAACACTACTAGAGGCAAAAACACCGAAGGAGCTTACCACCTCTATAGTCGAGCTCTCTGAAGGTAAATTAAGAGATCAGCTTATTTGCACTAAGCTCAGCGATACTATGAAAGCCGTCAATGATAGCAGTAGCATCAAAGACATTCATGGGGTTCAGCGGCAGTTAAAGGCTTGCTTGCCAACCGCGATTAATAGCGAGACACTGCAATGGTTAAGCGAATATCAAGCAATGTACGATCGGTTTTTGGGTACTGACCTCTATATGGATGATGCCAATTTTTATGATGTATTCGAAACCTTAGAGCGAGGCAAAAAAGCGAGCGTAGCGCAGTTAAAGCAGTTTAATCCGCGCATTCGTTATCTTATTAGTTTAGTTGAGAGTAAAGCCGACGTCAGCATACTCTACCTAGGCGAAGGCTTTTATATTTTTCATCATGACCTGCAGGCGATGGCAGATCTATTTGCCCCGTATTTACCTAGAGATCAAGCCGAGTTTATTGAGCGCATGGCCACCGATAACCAAGATATCTTTTGGAATGATGCGGCGGTTGCCATCTCTGTTGACCAGCTGATCGAACGCGCGACTTTTTGGGAGAATTATATACAGCAGTATCCAGATAGTTATTTTATTCAAGACGCCACTCGCTTATTTAGCCTATATCGTTACGTACTCTTTTTGGGGTCTGATAATACTCAATGGACCAATGACGATATCAGCGAGTTTGTGAGTCCAGAGTACGAGCAAGCACTACACAACCTCGCCAAACGCTCCAATAGTCTCTTGGCGCAAGACGCTCGTACGTTGCTGGATTTTATGGCCATGGCAAATAGCAAACGAGACCAAGCCTATCCGGTTCCTAAGGTTGATGAGGAGGGTTATGAGATATCTGACTGGGCCACGCCGCGCTATCAACTTAATAAAGCCTTATCTCTGCCTTCTCCATGGAAAAATAATAATAACCGCGACTGCTTAAGCGGCATCATTTGTGTCAATTATAATTATTAGGTGATGTTAACCACGCAATTTTGTTGGCGCTAATGCTAAAACGACTCTTCAGCACTATCTAAGGTGTGCTGCAAGTCCAGCACATAGCTTTGCTAAACTAGCAGCACTCATTATTTATGAGTATTTAACACGCCCTACAGAAGAAACGCATAAAAAACACCTGCTAATAAAAACAGGTGTCATGATCAATCACTGATTACAAATATCCTATAGGGTTAAGACCTAAAAGTGGTAGCCCAGCTTTGCGCCTAAAGCATAACCTGTGCCATCATCTATATCAGCTACGCGACCATCTACTACCGTATCGACAGGACCTCCTTCAAACCATAAATACTGAGCGCCAGCCGCGACACTCAGCTGTGATGTCAGCTGGTATTCAGCACCTAGACCTAAACTTTTTATAGAGTCATAAGGTCCCAATAAGCTCAAAGGCGCACCCGTACCATGATCATAACCGAGTCGAACTTCGCCTGACAGCTTTGGATTGAACTGCTTACCTAACGCCACTTCTACGGCATAACCGTCTTTTTTATAGGCAGCTAAGGGCTCTTGCGTTGACTCAGCGGCCAATGGCGGTGCCACATTGAACTCACTCCAATCGACCTAGCGCGCATTGATCATGCCTAGTAACTGATACTCCTCGCTAAGACCGGTCTGAAAATCCAAATTAACGGACTGCGGCATTTTGACTTCCGTTTTGCCTGATAAAGGCAACCCTTCAGCAGCTGGCATCGGTGTGACACCATCACCACCGGCGAAAGTCGGTAAAACGACTTGCAAATTCTCTACCCCTGATACTTTATATTTTGCGGGTGCTCGATAGGTCAACGCCGCTCGTAGCGCGATTTCTGGTTTTTCAAAGGCCATGCCAATGACTGGTACTAGCGTACTTTTGTCTTCAAAATCTAAAGTATAGTAAGTGGGCGATTCAGCCACAGGGTTTGCTAGTCCGTTTACCGTCTCTAAAGTAGCAGCTTCGCTTGGGCTGATAGTGCCGGCGTTTTGCTTATCGACCAAATTATAATAGTCTGCCACTGATACGCCCAAAACCTCGCCCACTTGCGAGATAGCTGTGGTTAACCCAACTGGCTGAGCGCCTGTCACCTTACCTTTAAGTTTTTGATACTCAAGTCCGCCATATAGCCAAACGTTATCGATGATCTTACCACCACCTAATAAGGTGATTCCTGTGGTTTCGACTCGCGCTTCGGTCGTGCCTAAGCGATTATTAAAAATACTACCCTCTTGGTACTCGGTATCAACACCGAAAGGTTTTTCATAAATGACCGCTAGAGCTGTATTGGGCGTGGGTGCTATTTTGATGGCGGCACCTGGTAAATCAAAATCATCCATCATGTCATCGATATCGTTGCCAGTAGCATTGGTTCCCTCGATTTTTGGATCGATATAAGCGTAAGACAGCTCGGCATAGTTGCCCGGCTCAAAAAACGGCGCGACCGATTGTTTGCTATATTCTATACCTGCGGCATGGGCGGAACTGATAGCTATGCTAAGAACGGTGAGCGTAGCCGTTACCAATAAATAGCGCGAGGTTGTGGTAGAAAAACTTGATTTTGAAGATAACTTACCGGTCATGACAATATCCTTTTGTCAGTTAAATGACTAACTCTCTAAAAATAATAATAACAAACTAAAGTATAGAGACTAAAATTCATTTCTTGATTAAATAGAGAATGTTAACTATTGTCAATATACCAGTGTCAATATCATCACCCTTATAAGTTTTATATTTAGAAGGTAGCACCATTTTTAGTAGTATTCACTTTCAAAAACTTAACCTTTTTATTTATTATCAGTCACCTTACTCAGTAGGAAAAAATGATTTCAACTTCCAACCTAAGAATACTTTTAGCTAGCGTTTTAGCCTTAAGCTTAAGCGGCTGTATTACGACAGAAAAGCTTGATTATCAGTTGATGAAGCAGGAGGATGCTAAATGGGTGGCCAATGAGACGTTGACTGATACTTTAATTGCTGTTGGCAAGCCCAGCGCACCTATCGAAGGCGTCGATAATGCGCTAGTGTTTGCCGGAGAAAAGCGCAGCTATTTGGTACAGAGCACCAATAGAGATAGTGAGTTGACGGATATTTTAGACTACGTCGATTTGGCTTATTTTTCTTTCAAACCGATGCCAGCATTTGATGCGCCCTATTTTAGAATACGAGTAGGAGAAGAGGGCTGCACTTCAGTACAAGGCTGTATCGCCACCATATTATGGTTTGAAAAGCCAACGCATCTGCTAGCTGCAGGTGAAACTGCTAAGCTTGAAGGGTTTGATTTCACTTGTCACGATGGCTTTGCCGGAGGCATGACCCGCTGCACAAAAAACTTGTGGCGGCTGCCCGTTACCGTGGCACCTGCTGTAGAGAATATAGACACTTTACAATATCGCCTGAGCCCACCGACGACCCTCAAGTTCTATCATTATCAACCAGATAAAGCTATTGCAGAAGAAAAAAGACTAAAAGCACTGATGCCATTCGCCAAAGCTTTTGACATCATTACCTTTCCGGTTCAGCTGATTATGACAGAGGGTACTCATTAACAATAGCGATTGGTTGACAAGATTTATTGCACAATGAATCTACAAATTCACCTTATCCAAAATGAAATCAATATCCTTGTCACCGCGCCCTGATAAATTGACTAGGATAGTCTCATCAGGCGACATATTCTTCGCCACTCTCATAGCATACGCAATCGCATGAGCGGTTTCTAGTGCAGGAATAATCCCCTCAAGTCGTGATAACGCCATAAACGCGTCTAAACATTCGGCATCCGTTGCCGTCTCATAAGTCGCTAAGCCCATATCGCGCAGAAGTGAGTGCTGCGGACCCACTCCAGGATAATCAAGACCGGAGGCAATCGAATGCACAGGTGCAGGCTCGCCATCTTTATCTAGTAGTACATAACACTTAAACCCATGAATCGCACCTTTTGTGCCAAGTGTCATGGTCGCAGCATGATTGGGCGTATCTAGGCCCTCGCCTGCTGGCTCTACCCCGACTTTTTCGACGCTCTCATCGCCTAAAAAGCCACTAAAGATGCCGATAGCATTCGAGCCGCCACCGACACAAGCGACGACTTTGTTAGGCAGTACACCTGTGGTTTCCAAAAACTGCGCCCTCGCCTCGCGTCCCACTACTGACTGAAAGTAGCTGACCATTTCCGGATAAGGCGCCGGCCCGAGCGCAGATCCAATGGCAAACATGCTGTTATCTAAATCACCAAGATAGGTCTCAAACGCGCTATCGACTGCTTCTTTTAGCGTCCCTGCACCGCGCGATACGGGGACGATTTTGGCGCCCAAAATTTTCATGCGGCTAACATTGGGATGCTCTTTTTCGATATCGATTACGCCCATGTGAATCTCACATTCAAGCCCCATCAGCGCTGCTGCCGTGGCTAATGCGACGCCATGCTGTCCCGCACCTGTTTCGGCGATGACTTTGGTTTTCCCCAACTTTTTGGCTAATAACACTTCCCCTATACAGTGGTTAATCTTATGTGCGCCGGTGTGATTGAGATCTTCACGCTTAAAATAAATCTGTGCGCCGCCGCAATGCTCGGTTAAACGCTTAGCATGAAATATCGGACTTGGCCTACCGATATAAGTCTGACGCAAACGAGTCATCTCAGCGATGAAGTCCTCGTCTTGAATAATAGTACGAAAACCTTTTTCGATCTCCTCCATAGCGATAGCCAACTCAGGATGTTCTATTTTGCCACCAAACTCGCCATATAAACCCTCAAGGCTCGGCAGAATAGACTCGTGCAAACCGTAAGTATCACTGCTGTTTTCACTAATCATTGTTGTCATTATCAAACCTTTTTTTGATTGAATTAAGCAGATATCAGTCTAGCTATTAACCTCTACTTAGAATGAGCTGCTACTCTTTTAATATTCACTATTTTTAATATTCACTATTTGATGCCTTTATATTTATAGCAAATTGACCTTTAAAAGAATACTACTGTAATAAAAACAATCAGTCATTAGCTTACTCTCTAGCACAGGTAAGTAGTGGTATTAATAAAGGCTAAATAGTTAAATTTTGCACTTTATACTGTTAGATCTAACATTATTTGGACGCTGTAAACTATAAATTTATAAGGTTAAAAAAGACACAATCTATGTACGCAAAATTGCTCGCTTTCTTCTAGCATTACTATAAATTATCATTTATAAGCCACTGGATAGAGTCAAATAGAGGAACGGGATGTTAGATATTATCGGTATTGGCCTTGGCCCATTTGATTTAGGTTTGGCAGCGCTGCTGACCAAACAACCAGAGATTAAAAGTCTATTTTTTGAGCAAAAAGGCAGTTTTAATTGGCACAAAAGTATGATTTTGCCGCATACCACGCTACAAGTGTCCTTTATGGCCGATCTCGTTACGCTTATTGATCCTACCAGTCCTTATAGCTTCTTAAATTATCTACACACTCAGCACCGCTTGCTTAAGTTTTACTTTTTAGAAGACTACGCCATTTATCGGCAAGAATATAATCTCTACTGCCAGTGGGTTGCCCAGCAGCTTGACAGCTTAGTATTCGATGCACGCGTGACCAATGTCGCTCGTGTTCAAAGCGATGACCCCAACCTCCAAGGTTTTGAAGTGACGGTTTGCGAGCATGGCGAAACAAACCTTTATACCGCAAAAAACATCGTTGTAGGTACAGGCTCAAAACCTACCCTACCCCCTTTTTTATATGCTCTAGCCCAGCAAAATCCGCAGCGCTGTATGCACACCGCTGACTATGCTAACAATTTTGACTTGGATCAGATTGCCCGTAGCGATCAGCTGCCTAAAGTTCTCGTATTAGGCTCAGGCCAGTCCTCAGCCGAAGTTTATCGCGCACTGTTTGAGCGCCAGTTAAACGAGCATGATGCGCCTAGATTTCAGCTTGACTGGATGACGCGCTCAGCAGGATTTTTTCCTATGGAGTATGCGCCTTTAGGGCTTGAGCATTTTAGCCCCGCTTATATTGATTATTTTCATAGTCTAAAGACGCCTACCAAAGTTAACGTAGTGGCTAAGCAAGATCTTTTGCATAAAGGTATAGGTTTTCCTACCATTGTTGATATTTATCACAAGCTCTATGAGCGTAGCATTGGTAATCAGCCCACTTACTCTTCGATTACCTCCAACTGCGAACTATTAGCGGCTGAGTTTGACCCTGATAATCCTAACATGATTCGTTTAGATTTAAGACAACATGAACAAGACGTAGCCTTTACGGCAAAATACGACTGCATCATTGCAGGAACGGGCTATAAAGATGGCCTGCCAGCGTGCTTGAATACCTTGCTAGCTGACATCGAATACGATGAGTTTGGTCAACCAAAAATCAATCGCAACTATACCTTGAGCTATAAAGACCCTAGTCATAATTCTAAAAACACAGGTAAAATCTTTGTGCAAAATCAAGAAACCCATACGCACGGCGTTGGCGCTGGCGATCTAGGTCTCGGCGCTTATCGATCAGGGTGTATTATCAATCAATTGGCTGGTAAGTCTGTTTATGACACGCAATCTTTGCAGGTTTTTCAAACTTTTGGGTCAGGGTAATAGATTTTAATGATAAAAATTAAATATATTATTTGCAAATAATTGTTTACTAAAATAGTATAATTAATTTTAATCATAGAATTTTAGGGATGAATTATGGTCACTCAAAAAATAGCTTTATTTATAGGCATTATGTCGGTAGCGACAGCAGGGTTTTGCGCTGTTGGACAGTTTTCGGGTGAAACCACTTGCTATGTTTATAAGCAAGATAAACTGCAAAAAAACCTCACTTGCCAGTATGACGGTGCGGAAGGAGCAGCGATAAGCTACGCCTTTAAGCAGGTTGACTACAACTTGCCAGGATTCGGTAAAATGGCGACCTCAAACAGTGCAGATTATGATGACAATAATAACCTCACAGGCTGGACAACCACCGTCAATGATGAGCCTGCTATTATCAGATATCGCCTACCCTCTAACCAGAAAATAGTCAGCCAAGCTTATGCAGAGTCTGGCAAAGAGGTCTTAGAGTGCTACTTAAGCAAAAAATCTCAGTGGGAGATTTGTTCTGAGTAATAATTCTCTCACGTGGAGCTGAAAGACCGCAATTTTAAAAATAGGCTCAGCTTAGGTTCAGCTTTTTGTTATCTAGCGCAAAAGTAAATAATAAGAGCTTTTACTAGAGAAATAACTTTTTACTCCAGACGGTCTAGGTAGCGTTAGTGACACAATAGAGAAAAAATAGTTTGCTAAACTAGCCTCGTCGAAACAAACGTTTAAGGTTATAGCTAGCATGCAAAGACGCAAATTTATCAAATCTATGGGTTTAGGGGTCGCCACGGTCAGCGCTACGGCAGCGATGAGCGGTTGCCAAACCCTCGCCGGACGGCAAAAACTACCTAGCACCATCACTGAGGCGGGACACTTTGATAATATCATCGTCGGTAGTGGTTATGGCGGCGCGGTATCAGCGCTGCGATTGAGCGAACAAGGTCATAAAGTATTGATTTTAGAGATGGGTATGCGCTGGGATAGAACGCCTGAGCATGATACTTTTTGCAAAATGATTACTGCCGATAAACGCTCAAGCTGGTTTAGCAATATGCCAAATGCCCCTATCCCGATTCCAATTCCTATCAGAAAATATCCTGGCGTGTTAGATTTAATCGAATACGACGAGATGAAAGTCTTCGCCGGACGTGCTTATGGCGGCGGCTCTATCGTTAATGGTGCGATTGCCATTGCCCCAAGACGCTCGCATTTTGAAGCCGTCTTTCCTTGGATTGATTCTGATGAGATGTACGACACTTACTTTCCGCGCGCAATGAAGGAATTAAAAGTCAGTCAAATTCCTGAATCTTTTTTTAATCAATCCGAGCATTACGAATTCACTCGCGCCGCTGAACGCCAAGCTGAAAGGGCGGGACTGAAAACCGAGTTCTTTGGTAATAGCTACGACTTTGACTATATGCAAAAAGAAGCGCGCGGCGAAGTCTATAAATCTGGCCTTGGCGGTGAAGTCATCTACGGTAATAACGCTGGCAAGTTCTCACTGGACTTAACCTACCTAAAAGATGCCGAAGCAACAGGCAATGTCACGGTCAAAACCTTACGCAAAGTCAATAGCATCCAAGCGCTCGATAATGACCAACTGCGCTTGGAAGTACATGTCATTAATACTACTGGCGGCGTTGATAGAGTTGAACATTATACCTGCGACAAGTTATTTCTTAACGCAGGTAGTACAGGCACCTCAGAGCTGCTACTCAAAAGCCAAGCGGAAGGCAAACTTAATAAGCTAAACGAACATATCGGCAAACACTGGGGCCCAAACGGCAATATCATGACGGGGCGCAATTTCGTCCACGCTGCGGGCACTACCCAATCTACCATTCCGGTCAAAGGCATCAATATGTGGGACGGCGATAGAGACGGCTCAAAGTATAAAATATTTGCCGAACTTGCGCCCCTGCCATTGGGACTTGAGACTTGGACGACGCTGTATCTTGCCATCACGGATAATCCAGAACGCGGTAATTATTACTACGATAAAGATTCACAAACCGTCAAACTGAACTGGAAACGTGAGCAAAACGAATATTCAGTAAACGCTGCTAAAGAGCTGATCGAAAAACTTGCCAAAGTAAATGGCGGCTCGACATCAAGCTTGCTATTCACTAAAGGCTTCGGTGATGACTTCTGCTATCACCCACTAGGCGGCTGTGTCTTGGGTTTGGCGACGGATGAGTTTGGGCGCGTAAAAGGGCATAAAAATATCTATGTGCAAGACGGCGCGTTAATCCCGGGTAGTGCTGGCGTTAATCCGTATGTATTTATCACCGGACTTGCTGAGCGGAATATGACGGCTATTTTGAAGGAAGATTTTGGCTAGGTTTTTAGACTTTGATGAAATAAAAACGCTCTTTAGGGCGTTTTTTTAGGTTCTGTAAAGACCCTCTTATCTACTACTCTTACCTACTAAAAGTTATATTTAATCTTAAACGGCGGATTACGCTTGAGCTAACCCACCCTAGGCGCTGTTTATTAAGACCGAACATTTTTCAAGCGCTTGTCTACAGTTGACTCTTCTCGCTGATTGTCTTTAAGTATTTATTATTGCGAAAGATAACCATGATAAGCTCGCAATAAACTCTGACAGAAATGGCACCAAATACCATAACCATCAACCCTGCAAAGAACCCTGCCGCGCCCATACCTGAGAACATCACACTAATGCCGCCAACAAAAACGGCAAAAAGGGACAACCAATATATAATAGTGATAACTCTGGGTGTAATAAAAGAATCAAATGATAATAGCGAATTCATGGTCTAATGTCCTAAATGGAATGTGGGTTGCTAAAGCTAATGATAAAATAAAGTTTAATATTGAGCGTTACTTTATAGCAATATTATACCTATAAAAATTAACAAAACAATCTATTTAAAGACATAAGTCCACTTAAACCCGAGTTAATTTTCATATTACTTTCTTATAATTAAAAAAGGACAAAAAATGAAACTGCGCATCTTAAAGTCTGCCGTGACTAACCCTTGGTTTAACCTTGCGACCGAGGATTGGATATTTAATACGCTCAATCCCGACTCGCACACATTATTTTTATGGCGCAATAGCGAGACCGTAGTCATTGGACGCTCGCAAAATCCGTGGGTAGAATGCAAAATCGATAAGATGGAAGCCGACGAGGTGTTTTTGGCGCGGCGTCAGAGTGGCGGTGGCGCGGTGTTTCATGATTTGGGCAATACCAACTTTACTTTTTTATCGCCCAAAGACGATTACGACCAAGAAGCGAACTTTACCATCATTATTAATGCGCTAAAAAAATTTGGCATAGACGCTGAGTTATCTGGGCGTAACGACATGCAAGTCGGTGATAAGAAAATATCAGGCAGCGCCTTTAAACATGCGGCGGATCGTAGCTTTCATCACGGCACGTTGCTGGTGAACGCCAATATGCAAAAGCTGGGCGATTATCTCAATCCGCATCCATTGAAGCTTAAAGCCAAAGGCATTAAATCGGTGCGTTCTCGTGTGGCTAACTTAAAAGAGTTTAACGAAGATATTAATCATGAGACTTTATCTGAGGCTATTATCGAAGCGTTTTGTGAGTATTATGGCGACACTACGCCCGTAGAAGAGTTGGATGAAGCCAGTCTCGCCAAGCAGCCTAACCTGAATAAATACTATCAACAAATGGCCGATTGGGATTGGCGCTTTGGTAAGACGCCACAATTTAGCCATCATATCGAGACTCGTTTTGATTGGGGTATTATTGATTTACATATGGATGTTCAGCAAGCCGTGATTACTGACGCTGTCATCTTCTCTGATGCTTTAAATGTGGAATTGATCGAGCTATTAAAAGAAACGCTGACGGACATTAAATATAATCGAAGTGAGGTAAAAGCTAAGCTTGATGAGCTAGCCAAAGTGCATACTGAGTTGGCCGCGCAAGTTGATGATGTTTCTGAGTGGTTGCTTAATGAGATGGAAGTTTAGGTTTTGCGGTTATAAGCAAACTATAAGCTTATGACCGCTGCTATTCTTACTTCAAACCATCCAAAACAGCCTTCACCTCAGTCACATACTGACCCAAATCTGGCTCTAGATAAAAGCCCGCTACTGGCGTTGGTAAGCCCTTTTGCTTCCCTAATCTAACGATAATAGCATTCTCTTCTGGTAGCACTAGCACGCGCTGGCCTAAATGTCCCAGCATCGCATAATAAGGTATCGGACTGTCCATATCGGTCCACACTGAATGACCATAGATTGGCGCATAACCGTCAGGAAAGGCATCTGTATTTGGCGTAACCATAAACTCAACATGCTCTTTGCTAAGCAGTTGCTCGCCTTGCCATTCGCCACCATTCAATAATAATTGTCCAAACTTAGCAAAATCAAGCGCACTGGCATTGAGACAGCAATAGACTTTTTCTATATTTGCAGCGCCATCAAGCGACCAGTAAGCATCGCCTTGCATACCTAAAGGCTGCCAAAATTTTTCTTGCAGGTAGCTAGAGATGGTATAGCCATGTGGCTCTAAAGCTCGCGCTAAAGCAATACCCAGCATCTGCGTATCGCCAGAGGAGTATTCAAACTGACCGCCGCAGGATTCGACAAAATCACGATTGACCATTTGCTTGACCAAATCATGACCGTAATAAGACTCAGCCGTAGGGTTAATGGGGAAGTAATAATCCTCTGTCCAATCATAACCTGAGGTCATCGCTGAGAAATCCGCAAGGGTACAATTCTGTGCGTACTCGCTGTCTGCGTATTCTGGCAGCCACTTAGTAATCGGTTCATCGACACTACTGATATATCCATCTTCTACGGCTTTGAGATACAGCATGGTGGTGACAGTTTTTGCCATCGAAAAGCTGTTGGTATGCGAATTAGTATCGTAATCTTGCCAATAGTTTTCGTACACCAGATTGCCGTCTTTGATAATGGCAAAAGCGACAGTCTCATCGGTGTCTAAAGCATTTTGTAAAGTAGGCGTGAGTGTGACTTGTCCGAAGCTCGGATGTTTCTCCCAAGGGATAGTGTCTTTGGCTCGAATGGTGCGATTATCAAAATCGACATAATCATCGATATTAGCAGTGGCCTCGCCTTTGAGATAAGTGAGCTGTAAGCCGCGGAAGATATAAGCATTGCCAGTCACTACTAGACCTAAACTGATAATAATAAGCAGCGCTAAAATAGGTAACACAATCCATTTAAACAGAGTCTTTAACACTACCATTATAAAATCCTTTTTTATGGTGTGGTTGATGAGTGCGATTGAGTATCGCGGGTAAGGTTTAATTTATCATGGATGGGATGTTTTGGGCTGTGGTTTTTATAAACTTAGAACCTGAAATATTAAACTTTCACTAAATGCAAATTTTAAAATAAAAAAACGGCGAGATAATCAATCTCGCCGCCTCGTCATTTAACCTAAACAATTAAAACCCTAAATCTGCACCGCAACCTCTGCCCCATCACGAATGGCACGTTTGGCATCCAGCTCAGCAGCCAGTTTCGCCCCACCAATCAAATGATATTGCGCGTCTGGCGCATCGCCAACGTTAGGCATTAGCTCTACGACTGACTCTTGACCGGCGCAGACCACTACGCTATCGACACGTAATAATTGGCTTTGGCCTTGCGGATTAGTCACCCAAATGCCTTCGTTAGTAATTTTTTCGTACTGCACGCCCGCCACTTGAATGACGCCATGTGACTTGATATGTGCACGATGTACCCAACCTGAAGTTTTATTAAGTCCTGCGCCCAAGCGGCCTTTGCTGCGCTGCATCAGATAAACTTGGCGAATCGGTGTAATTCCTTCAGGTTTGATGAGACCGCCTTCGCTTTGATAGTTGGTATCGTCAGTGACGCCCCATTCTTCGCGCCACTCCTCAATAGACTGCGGCTCAGGGCGATAGCTTGGATCTTTTAAGGTTTCAGGTCCTAGCTCATGCAGCGGCTGACCATGACGCGCGGTTAAGTATTCGCTGACATCGAAGCCAATACCGCCAGCGCCGATGACCGCCACCGTATCGCCAACTGATTTCTCACCAGAGAGTAATTCAGCATAGCTAATCACTTGTGGCAAGTCTGCGCCTTCTAGTTTGCCTTCCAGGCTTCTCGGTACGACGCCTGTAGCGACAATCACATGCTGGAATTTACCGTCTTCAAGCATGGCTTTATCGACTTTGGTATTGAGCTTAATCTCAACGCCTAAGTGCTCAAGCTCATTAATATAGTAGCGAATGGTTTCAAAGAACTCTTCTTTACCCGGGATGACTTTGGCATAGTTGAACTGACCGCCCAAAATATCGCGCGCTTCAAATAGCGTAACCTCATGACCGCGTAGCGCTGCCACATGAGCGGCTGACATCCCAGCGACACCGCCACCAACGACAGCGACTTTTTGCGGTTTTTTGGTTTTTTTGTAGACCAGCTCGGTCTCATGACAAGCTTGCGGATTGACCAAGCAAGTTGAGCGTTTATTCTCAAAAGTATGATCAAGGCAGGCTTGGTTACAGGCGATGCACGTATTGATGCGATCGGCTTGGCCCTTTTCGGCTTTATTGACCCAGTGCGCATCGGCGAGGAACGGACGCGCCATTTGAATCAGATCCGCTTGACCATTAGCGACGATACCCTCTGCCGTATCCGGCATATTGATACGGTTGGCCGCCATCATCGGGATACTGATGTGTTTTTTGATCTCAGCGGTGAAATCGACAAAAGCCGCGCGCGGCACGCTAGTGACAATCGTCGGGACGCGCGCTTCATGCCAGCCAATACCGGTGTTCATAATGGTTACGCCAGCAGCTTCTAACGCTTTGGCGACAGTGATGACTTCGTCCATGACGTTGCCATCTTTGACCAGATCGATGACGGATAAGCGAAAGACGATGATAAAGTCTTCGCCAACAGCTTTGCGCACTGCTTTGACCACATCGACGGCAAACTTCATACGGCCATTGATATCGCCACCATATTGATCGCTGCGCTGATTGACATGACGCGATAAAAACTGATTAAGTAAGTAGCCCTCTGAGCCCATGATCTCAACGCCATCATAGCCCGCTTGCTTGGCCAGTTTCGCTGAGCGTGCATAGTCTTCGACCGTTTGCTCAATATTTTTTACGCTCATTTTACGTGGTTTAAAAGGGGTAATCGGTGATTTGATTGGACTAGATGAGACGATAAACGGATGATAACCATAGCGACCGCTGTGCAGGATTTGCATAATGATCTTGCTGTCATGCTTGTGCACCGCGCGGGTAACGCGTTGATGATTGATAACGTCCATCTTGGTATTCATGGTGCCGCCAGCAGGAAGCAGCCAACCTTCACGATTAGGCGAGATACCGCCGGTGATCATCATTGCCACCCCGCCTTTGGCGCGCTCTTCAAAGTAGGCGGCAAGCTTGCCATAATTGTAGAAGCGATCTTCTAAGCCGGTGTGCATAGAGCCCATTACTAAGCGGTTTTTCAGTGAGGTAAAACCTAAGTCTAGCGGCTCAAAGAGATGCGGATAGTGTTCATTACTATTGGCGGTATTAATGGTGTTGCTACTGCTGGCTTTGCGATTCTCAGTGCTGCTGGCGCTCATGTGACGATCCTTGTAGATACAGGTTGATGAGGAGTTAATAGGGTAAAATAGCTAAACTTTATATGGCTGCTATCGTAACACACCCGCTTTGTAGTCAGCTATGGCGGCAGGCGACTGATGAGTGAGCACAAGCTAGTTAACAATCATCTAGAGTGTCTTGAGACAAGCACTCCTTACAAATCTAGCCGACTTTTGCACTGTCTTTGGCTATAATAAATGAGTCTTTAATTGACAAAAACTTAATTGGCAAAAACAAGCCATCACTAAAATTTTATGAAAATCATAGCTAAACCCGCAATAAGATAAAGGACTATCACTATGACTGACTTCCATACTGGCCTCAGTAAAACTTCTGCTAACTATCAGCCGCTTACTCCTATCGATTTTATCATTCGTAGCGCGCAAGTTTATCCTGACAAAACTGCCATTATTTATGATGATTTTGAGCATAATAATCTGGTGCAGACTTGGGGTGAAACCTTTGATCGCTGCCGTCAGTTATCAGATGGTCTGCGCAAACTCGGTATCGATAAGAATGATACGGTCGCGGTCATGATGCCCAACACCCCAGCCATGGTTGAAGCTGCCTTTGGCATACCGATGTCAGGTGGCGTGCTGTGTACGCTAAATACCAGACTCGATATCAACGCCTTGACCTTTTGTGTGCAGCATTCGGAAGCCAAAGTGCTGATTATGGATAGCGAATTTGCCGATTTAGCTGAGATTATTGATGAGACTTTTCCTAATCTAATTGTCATTCACGCCACAGATAAGGCTGTCGATGTGGAGCGCTTTGGGCACATGAGTTATGAAGAGCTTATTGCTAGCTCAGATAGTTTGGATAACTGGGAGAGGCCTGAGGATGAATGGGAAGCTATATCGCTGAATTATACTTCTGGCACGACTGGCAAGCCAAAGGGCGTGGTCTATCATCATCGCGGCGCGACGCTCAATGCGCTGTCTAACATCTTGGACTGGGATATGCCTAAGCATCCCATGTATCTATGGACGCTACCGCTATTTCATTGTAATGGCTGGTGTTTCCCTTGGACTATCGCCGAGCGCGCGGGCGTCAATGTTTGCCTGCGCCAGATTGATGCCGATCTAATTTTGCAATTGATCGCTAAGCATCAAGTGACTCATTACTGCGCTGCGCCTGTGGTGCACAATATGATAGCGGGCGGCAAAACTGAGCACAAAGACGCGATTAACCATAAAGTCAAAGGCTGGGTCGCAGGCGCGCCGCCGTCTGAAACGATGCTAGCAGCGATGGAAGCGATGGATTTTGATATCACCCATGTTTATGGCTTGACCGAAGTCTATGGTCCTGTCACCGTTTGCGCTGAGCAGCCTGAATGGCAAGATATGGACGTCACTGAACGCGCACAAAAGAAATCGCGTCAAGGCGTCGTCTCGCACTTAATGACAGGGTTCGACGTCTTTAAACAAGGGACCACCGATCCTGTCGAAGCCAATGGCGAAGAGATGGGCGAGCTGGCTCTGCGCGGCAACATGGTGATGAAAGGCTATCTAAAAAGTCGCAAAGCCACTGATGCAGCGCTTAAAGACGGTTGGTTTCGCACCGGCGACTTGGGCGTTAAATATCCTGATGGATATATCAAAATCATGGATAGGCTCAAAGACATTATTATCTCAGGCGGAGAGAATATCTCTAGCATCGAGATCGAAAACGTCTTATACAAGCTACCTGCAGTGCAAAGCTGTGCTATCGTTGCCGCCCCTCACGACAAGTGGGGCGAAGTACCCGTTGCCTTTATCGAGATTCACGAGGGCAGCACCTTACAGCGCGATACCGTCATGGCACACTGCAAGCAGCATTTGGCAGGCTTTAAAGTGCCCAAATATATTATCTTTGCTGAAATTCCGAAGACCAGTACCGGTAAAGTACAAAAGTTTGAGCTACGTCAAGCGGCTAAATCTTTAGCCCATGAGACGTCAAAAGTGACGGCTAGCTCCGAATAGCACTCTACAAAAT
The DNA here is from genome assembly GCF_052259045.1 of Psychrobacter sp. 1Y11. Taxonomy (NCBI): domain Bacteria; kingdom Pseudomonadati; phylum Pseudomonadota; class Gammaproteobacteria; order Moraxellales; family Moraxellaceae; genus Psychrobacter; species Psychrobacter sp. 1Y11. The sequence goes on along the minus strand of NZ_JBQQER010000002.1, from coordinate 64,892 downwards.
ACTTATTAATGCTAAACAATAAAGCTCAGTCTAATTGTCTTAGACTGAGCTTTTTACTGTTAACGGACGAATAGTTTGCAAAGCGTAAATATCAACTCAATTTTGGCTCAAGCCACTGAAATGCCAGCATCCCGACTAGCATCGCAGGGATAAACACATAAGCCTGCCATTGCCCCGTACCAAGTAGCACGACACCTGGACCAGGACAAATACCGACCAAACCCCAACCGATACCAAATAGCATCGCGCCTATGATCAGTCTGTTGGTAATCTTGGTTTTAGTGGGCATCTCAATCTCATCTCCTACCCAGCTATTGCGCTGCCGCCTAGCCAACTGTACGCCAACGATAGCGACAGCAAGGCCGCCGCCCATCACTAAGGCCAGTGAGATATCCCAAGCGCCAAAGACGTCTAAGAATCCTTGCACCTTAACTGGGTCAGTCATGCCTGATATCAGCAGTCCCAAACCAAATAATAATCCTGTTAGTAAGGCAATGATATTTTTTAGCATAGTTCGTTCTCGCTATTTATATTCTTTTTTATTAAAGATTTTTAGGTATAAAAGCTATTTAAATCAAACCTAATACTTGCCGACCGATGAACACAGTGATAATACCAAACGCCATAAAAGTCGCTGTGGCTACCATCGAACGTGGTGACAAGCGTGCATTGCCGCAGATGCCGTGACCACTCGTGCAACCTGAGCCTAGGCGCGTGCCAAAACCGACTAGTAATCCTGCCGCAATGAGTAGCGGTAAAGAGGTGCTGATTTCTATATCCGGCAAGGGTCTGAACGCGCTATAGAGTAAAGGTGAGAGGATTAAACCTGCAACAAACAGCACTTGCCATATCTCAACGCGCTTTGGCTTTAGTAAGCTGGAGGTAATTCCACTAATACCGGCTATACGACCAATACCCAAGAGCAAGATGACCGTCGCCACACCTAGCATGAGACCGCCTACCAAGGAAATAGGCGTAAAAGCTTGCCAATCTATTTGTATACCCATAATGAGAAATCCAAAAACCAGTTTATATTACATAAATACATTATATATTAAAATATAATAAATAGCCAAAAAAATACTGAGCGACTGCGTTAACAGGCTCAGTATTTTTTAAATTCTTGAGTTATTGACGGTTATATTCTTCAATATGAAGCATGTAAGCGCCAAAGTAGCTATTAAGCAGATTGCTCTGCCAATACTTGCTCAAGAGCGCTCTCAAAACGCTGAACCGCCCCATCGATATCGGTCAATTTATCTAAGCCGAAGAGACCTAAACGGAAGGTTTTGAAGCTCTCAGGCTCGCCCACTTTTAGGGGTACGCCAGCGGCAATCTGTACGCCAGCTTCGGCAAAGGCACTACCTTTATGCATATCATCGCGGTCGGTGTAGCATACCACGACGCCTGGGGCTTTGAAGCCTTCAGCCGCGACGCTCTCAATGCCTTTGGCTTGTAGTACTTCGCGAATACGGTTACCCAGCTCCCACTGTGCATCAAAGAGCTCATCTAAGCCAACTGCTTTGGCCTCATTAATCGCATCACGGAACTGACGTAGACTATCGGTTGGCATAGTGGCATGATAAGCGTGACCGCCATTCTCATACGCGCGCATAATCTCTAACCACTTCTTTAAATCCAGACTAAAGCTATTAGATTCTGTGATTTCTACGCGCTTGGTAGCTGCGGCACTCATCATTACCAGACCGGCACAAGGCGTGCTGCTCCAACCTTTTTGCGGGGCGCTAATCAGCACGTCAATGCCAAGCTCTTTCATATCAAGCCAGACACAACCTGAGGCAATACAGTCAATAACCAGTAAGCCGCCAACGCTATGAGTGGCGTCGCTCAAAGCTTTGATATAATCATTAGGTAAAATCATACCCGCTGAGGTTTCAACGTGCGGAGCAAATACGACCGCAGGTTTATGCTCTTTTATTTTAGCGACCGCTTCATCGATATCCACTGGTGCAAAAGGTTTTGGCGTATCGCTATCTTCGCGATGAGCGTTTAGAACAGTAGAGGATTTAGCAAGATTGCCTTTTTCTAAAATTTGCGTCCAGCGATAGCTAAACATACCGTTACGAATGATTAAGCAGTCTTGATCTTTGGCTAGCTGATTGGCAACCGCTTCCATACCATAAGTACCAGAACCTGGAACTATGGCGACAGCATCAGCGTTATAGACGGATTTTAGGTCGCTAGATAAATCATTCATCACTTGCTGAAAGACTTGTGACATGTGATTAAGGGCGCGATCAGTATAAACGACTGAATACTCTAATAGACCGTTTGGATCGATATCTTGGCGTAATGCAGGCATGAGACACTCCTTGTTTTTAGATTATTTAGATTGTGTTGTTAAGACAAATTGCGTTATTGAGACAATAGTAAGGGCTGAGACGGTTAAGTTTCAACTCAAAAAAATGTAAAATAGAATAGACGATATAGCGCTTTATCCTAGCGCTATTGCCGTTGGTAGATATTACCAGAGGTACTACAGGCCAGAGATACTACAGGTGAGCTATCTGGGTTTATGCAAGGCTAACTGTGTGTACAGAGCGCGTGCATAATATAGGCGATGTCACTTGATATTATCACTGTTGTGCCACACTGGCAATAGTCTGCTAGGGGTTCTATTGAAGGCTTAGATTAGCGTTTGTCCACCTACTGCGCCCTTGTATCTTGACCTTATTTAACCTTTATTGCGATAGGCATCATGTAACCCTGACACCACAAAGTCTAACAGCGCACTATCGCCTTCACTAGCCGCTTTGCGCATTAATTTTGAGGGTGCATGCGTGAGTGTCTGCGTGAGGCGTCGAGACAGCTCAGTGATGACCTCTTCGGCATTGACCTCACCATTTTCTAGTCTAGCGATGGACTCAGATAGGATTTTGTCCACTTGCGTGTGCGTGCGATTACGATACTGCTCGATATCACGGCCTACCTTGCGCACCGCAAAGCGCTGCTCCATCTCAACCACTAACTGACTGACGAGTAGCTCCGCGTCAACCGCCGCTTGTCTACGCTGCTCAAGGTTACCGGCGATGACGTGTTGCAGATCATCGACAGAGTACAAATAGATATCGTCCATCTGACTGATAGTGGAATCTATATCACGTGGTACGGCTAAGTCGACCATCAGCATCGGCTGATAACGGCGGCGCTTAAGCGCCTGCACGGTCATGGTTTTATCAATTAGCAGGTTCATGCTACCGCTACAGCTACTGACAACATCCGCCTCGCTCAGTAGCTGCGGTAAAGCGTCTAAGGGCTGCACCTCGACGCTACGGCCCGGCTGCCGCAGCTCGGCAGCTAAGGCTTCGGCGCGCTCTGGGCTACGGTTACAGATAATGATACGCCCGACACCAAGCCCTGCGATATGCGTCGCGACTAGGCGGTTCATCTCGCCGGCCGCCACGACTAACAGCGTACGCTTCGCAAAATCATCAAATATCTGGGTGACTAGTTTCGCCGCGGCAAAGCCAAGCGACACCGCTTGGGCGCCGACATGGGTCTCGTTGCGTACGCGTTTTGCCGCTGCAAATACTTGATCGACGATCCAGCCCAGTTGATTATTGAGTACCTTTTCATCTTGCGCTAGATGCACCGCTTGTTTTATTTGGCCTAATATTTGCGGCTCACCCAATATCATCGAGTCAAGTCCGGCGGCTACTCTAAGCCAATGGGTTAAAGCATGAACATCGCGGTGCACATAAAGGTAGGGATCTACCTCGCTAAGCGGTAATTGCTTAAACTCCGCAAGCCAGTTTTTTATTTTTAGAATATGAGCGCTGACGGCAGCTGGCGAAACGCTAGAGCTGTTATTAGAATTAGCCGCTTTATTAGCAGCAGTTATACTAGCGGAAGCGCGCGTTGGCGTGACATCATTAACTTGTCCTGATGTTATTTCAGGAGCTGTTTTTTCAGGGACTAAGGCATAGATTTCTGTGCGATTGCAGGTTGAGACAATAATGCTGCCATCAGTGAACTGCTCTAATTGCTCAAGCGCAATATTTACATCAGCGCCCACAAGTGCCAAGCGCTCACGCAAAGCGACTGGTGCAGTTTTGTGATTGACCCCAATGACCACTAATCTCATTATTGATTGACCATAAGCATAACGTTTACTGACTGAGCTCAAACCAGTGAGTGGCGTCGTGATAAAAAGCAAAAGCCGGCCCATCACGCTTTGATATAAGCGCAGATGATGAAGGCCGCGTTGTTGATTTAAGCAAACTACCGAGTGACCTATAGCCGCTCATAGCAATGGTGATAATATAAAGCTAGCTATTGTACCATTGTTATCTGCTTTATTTAATAGCGACCCATCATTACTCAAAGAATGCGTGGGCAGCTTATACTCTATCTGGGCTTATCAGAAAAAATCAACTCAACCGCAAGTTTTAACCCATAGCCTTAACTGATCGCTCCTTTCACTTAACCTGCGCTCCAATCAGCTCCTAATAGTAATTTATAGCCTTAGAATGAATGGGTTAACGCACGCTACCGCTTAGGCGGCGAATTGCTTTTTGCGCTCAGGTTTGTGGTATTCTTATAATCAGTATCTTATGTATACGATAACAAGAGTGCTATTGTTTAGGATTAATCTAGCCTCTTATAATGACTCAATACTGCGCGGACTTATAGGTAATGATCATCAGTTATGATGTTTTTTGGATTAGTGTTTCAAGCAAGATCTACGCCGGACGCCGCTTTAAGCCTTGATTATCGAGAGCAGTCTCGTATTCAGGCGTTATTGCGCTCGATGATACGGCGTCTACGGCAACAGCGAAAGCTAGCTTTAGTGTTGGCGACTTGTTTGTGCCTATCTACTTCTGCTCAAGCAGATGTGCTCGATCCGCTATTGAAACTATGGAAACCGTATCGCTCACTGTCAGCCTCCGTTGTTGCTGATTCGGTTAGCGATAACAACAGCTCTAGCAATCAGGCTACCCCTACCGCTAAGCTTAAGAGCGATAATTTAAGCTTAGCGACTGACGAGCGTGAGCTCACAGACTTTGAGGATGAGCCTAGTCTCTACGCTTTATTAGATGCTGAGTTTGCGGCGGATCGCAGCGATATTGAGCGGGGCCTGACGCTTTATAAGCAGCAAGCCTTCAAAAGAGATGCGACCGCGGTGTTTGAACGTGCCTTAAGCTTATCGTTAGACTATGAAGCCGTTGATGAGTCCTTAGCCTTTGCTAGAAACTGGCAAGAACAGAACCCAGACCATGTGCCTGCTTGGTTTTATGTGGCGCATTTGGCCCTAAAAGCTCATGACTATGCTCTGGCAGGCGAGACTCTCAATCGTATTCTTCGCTATGATCCTCGCGCTGACTTAAGCGAGATCCTTATTGGTATCTATCCGAGCACTGATGCGGACAGACGCGAGTTATTAGCCGCCCTGCAGCCTATCGATAGCGAGCAAAATGCCTCGATATCTGTCCTCAAAGCGGGCTTGCTTTATCAATTTGATGAACCCGAAGCTGCTCTTATTCATATCGAGCGCGCGCTAGCGACCCAGCCTGACTACGTGCCTTTTATTACTCTAAAAGCGGATATCTTACGCAAGATTGAACCGGCGCAAACGGTGGTTAGTTACGTCAGCCAAGCGCGCTTACGTAATCCTGATAGCAAAAGTCTGTACCTTTATGAGATTCGCTATTTGCTCGATTTAAAACAAAGCGTGTCGGCTTGGGAACTACTTTTGGAGGCGCATAGCCGCTTCACGGATGATCCTGAGATTACTTTATTGGCCGCGTTAGTCAGTTTGGATATTCAAGAATATCCTAGTGCCGATCAGCTGCTGAATACTTTAGCAAAAACTCCTACTTATTTGGATCAAGCCTATTATTATTTAGGCATCAGTGCCGAGCGACAACAGCGTTTTGAGCAAGCAAAAAGCTATTTAAACAGTGTCATGCAAGAGGACTTAGTACTCGCCGCGCGTAAAAAAGTGATAGAACTTGAGCTGTTAGCAGATAATACTAATGCGGCGATAGCAACCTTACGCAATCTGCGTGAGGATTTTGAGGTATTCGCGCCTGAAACCTTTGTGCTTCAGGCCGATATTTTGTGGCAGCAAGGTGAGGCTGATGAAGCGCTAGAGCTACTGAGCCGTGCCAGTCGCAAGTATCCTGATAGCGAAGCGATACTATTTGCGCGGGTACAATTGCTCGATGATCGCAATGATTATGTGGTGAAGCGCACTTTGCTCAACCATCTACAAACGCTCAATCCGAATAACTTATCGTATCAGCTCAGCTACGCACAGCTGTTGTTAGCCAATGATCGCAACTCTACTCAAGGCTTAGATCTAGCGCAAACTATCATTCAAATTCGCTATGATGATCCGCGTTATGATAATGAGCTACATCTGCAAGCGCTGAATGTATTAGCTAGTAATGCTCTAGCTAATGACAACTTCACGCAAGTTATTGACTATCTACAGACCCCTTATGATGTACTGCCAACACTACGCTCAGGCGTGCTATTGCTGCGAGCGTATCAAGGGCTGGAGAATAACAAAAAAGTCGCCGCGCTATTGGCTGACTTGCAGCAGCGCTTTGCTTTTGGTCAACAAAACGTCAATGATCGTATTCAACTTTACTAACATACTCCATAATCGAGTAACATCTTCAGTTTAGACTGATTGATTTTAGACTTATTAATTATTGTATGCTGAGCGACTCTTTTTGAGTTGCTTTTTTTAAGGAAGAATTTATGTCGAAAATTTTATCCACAGCGTTGTCAGTTAAAAATAATAAAAATTTAAAAAAACCAGCTTTACTAGCGACCGTGGTTAGTGCTGTATTATTGAGCGCTGGTTGTCAATCCATACCTAGCTCGCAAGCTAGCGCTACTACCACGCCTACCTTGCAAGCGCAGAAGCTTGAGAGCTTCACTATTAATGGTAAAATCGGTGTGACAATGCCTTCTGCGCCTTCTTCTACTGCTGATAGCAATGCTGGCACGCAAGGCGGTAGCGCTTTTTATACTTGGGGACAAGAAGATAATCGCTTCGCTATTGAGCTCATGGGCGCGCTGGGCATTGGCAAAACCAATATCGAATATGATGGTCAAACCGCGACTCTAGTTAGCGAAAAAACCGGCAGCCTTAGCGCTGAAGATCCGGAAGCGTTATTACAGAAAGCTACGGGCTGGCAAGCGCCTATTTCACAAATGCCTTACTGGATATCAGGACGCTCCGCACCGTCGGACACTGCGCCACAAATGGATAATCAAAACCGTTTAGTAAGCTCAGTCAACGGTAACTGGAGCGCTAAATTCGCTTATGACGGTAATGAAAAACTACCGAATAAAATTATCGCCACTCAGCCACAAGGCCAAAAAGTGGTGATGACCATTAATCATCTAAGCCGCTAAGCAGATAGAGCTGATAATGAGCCAAAACTCTATGCAAAACCCTCTAACTTCTCAGGCTACTATCAGACGCTTGTCACCGGCAAAAATCAATCTGTTTTTGCATATCGTTGGCAAGCGTGCTGATGGTTATCATAATCTGCAAACGGTTTTTCGCTTGCTCGATTGGGGCGATTATTTGCATTTTTTGCCGACGGAAATAGTAAGTATTAGTAAAGTAACCCAAAGTGATGCTTATGTCGACCAGCAAGCTACTGCTCTTGCCCAAAAGTTAATCAGCCTTACGGGCGCAGATAGCATTACTGAAAACCTAGAAGAAAATCTAATCTTTAAAGCCGCAAAAGCTCTGCTATCTCATATTATTTCGATAGAAAAACTGCCCCAATTCTTGCCAGCTATCAACATCGCTATTGAGAAAAAATTGCCCATGGGCGCAGGGTTAGGTGGCGGTTCCTCCAATGCTGCTACTACGCTGCTTACCTTGAATGAGCTTTGGCAGTTTGCTTTGGGTCAAGATAAGCTGATACAAATAGCCACCACTATTGGCGCTGATGTACCGATTTTTATCTTTGGCCAAGATGCCATTGCGACAGGTGTTGGCGAAGAATTAACCGCTATTGACCTACCTGATCAACACTACCTTATCTTAACGCCAAACGCTCATGTCAATACTGCTGAGCTGTTTGCTCATCCTAAACTACGCCGTGACATTGCGCCTTTATCTACTGAAACTATTACTAATCAATGTCAGGATTATCTGCAAAATCTAAATCCGCCTTATGACAATGTCTTTACCCCGGTAGTGACGAGTCTGGCTGCTGCGGTTGAAGAAGCTTTGAGTTATTTACAGAATTTAGAGTCGCATGCGTTAGGTACAGCACGGATGACCGGTTCGGGAAGCGCGGTGTTTTTGCCTTTGGATGAGAGTGTGATTGACGATAAAGCGCTGTTAGCGAAGTGGGTGGCAGATGCGCCTTGCCATGCTTATCTGGTTAACAGCTTATAATCGAAAAATGAGACATAACAACTAGTCTTATTACTAATAATCCAAAGAAAAAGCCGAAAAGTCTTGCAAAATCTGAAAATTTACTTATAATAGGTCGCCACAATAGGGGTATAGCCAAGTTGGTAAGGCATCAGGTTTTGATCCTGACATCCGTTGGTTCGAGTCCAGCTACCCCTGCCATTTTTTGTTTGTCTTGATTGTTTATCATGTGAGTTAAGCATTGATAGTCAGTTATGATCGCTAATGTGATCTTGCTGTCAGTGATAGCAATTGACAACACCTTCGTATTTTCGGTATAGTTCGCAACGAACACCGTAAAGTTCGGTCATCGCAAAGAGTGTAAACTCTTAAGGATGGCACGTTAGGTAAGTGTAGCGATAGCTGCTATGATACCAAGCATTACAGGGGTATAGCCAAGTTGGTAAGGCATCAGGTTTTGATCCTGACATCCGTTGGTTCGAGTCCAGCTACCCCTGCCATTTTCTGTAATTACGTTATTTCATCTTCTGTAAATTTTTGCTACCCACTCTTTTCTATATTTGAGCAGTTTGACACTGCTTAGCGGTCACTGCTTGAGTCACTCAATAGGACTTTGTCATGCCTTATTTGGCGATTTTTACGGGTAATGCCCACCCTGAACTTGCGAAAACCGTAGCCGATCATCTCCATATCCCGCTTGGGAAAGCTGACATCACCCGTTTTTCTGATGGCGAAATCGCTGTAGAAATTAAAGAACACGTGCGCGGTAAGGACGTGTTTATCATGCAGCCGACTTGTGCGCCGACCAATGACAACTTGATGGAAATTATGATGATGGCCGATGCGCTACGTCGCTCAAGTGCCGGCCGTATTACCGCAGTTATGCCCTACTTTGGTTATGCCCGTCAAGATCGTCGTCCACGCTCAGCCCGTGTACCTATCTCAGCCAAAGTCGTTGCCGATATGCTAAACATCGTCAGCATCGATCGGGTGATGACGGTCGATTTACACTCGGATCAGATTCAGGGTTTCTTTGATATTCCAGTGGATAACATCTACGGTACGCCAGTATTATTGAACGAACTACTCAAGCACGACTATGATAATATCATGGTAGTCTCACCAGACGTGGGCGGCGTAGTGCGTGCCCGCGCGATGGCAAAGCAACTAGGCGACGCCGATCTAGCAATTATCGATAAACGCCGCGCCCGCGCTAACGAATCACAAGTGATGCATATCATCGGTGACGTCCGTGACCGTGATTGTGTCATCGTTGATGATATGGTCGATACCGCAGGTACTCTATGCAAAGCGGCGGTAGCACTCAAAGAAAGCGGCGCGCGCCGAGTATTGGCTTATATTACGCATCCGGTACTATCTGGCAATGCGCTAAAAAATATCAGTGATTCAGAGCTAGATGAGATCGTAGTAACGGATACTATCCCCTTATCGGACGCAGCCAAAGCGTGTAGCAAAATTCGCCAAGTCTCTATCGCGCCGATGCTCGCTGAGAGTCTGCGCCGTATTAATAACGAAGAGTCAATCAGCGCTATGTTCGATGCTTAAGTTTGCTCGCTATTTAAATTGAATCTCTAATGTTGAAAATTAGCGCTAAAGTAACCCTTTAGCGCTTTTTTTTGCTTTAAAATTCTTGGTTGCTATTCTTTGTTATGGTTTTTAGATCTCAAATTAACAAAATGAGCTTTTTTTCATTCACCTAATAATTTTTATAATCTTTTCAACCCTTTATTATTGCGACAAAAACACGTATAATGCGCGCCTGTGCTGCTCATTGTTTATTATCTATAGTTTTACAGATGAATTTTATAGATATAGGTAGTTCACTCAGCACTTTTTAAAGTATCAATTATCCAGTAGTAGACTGGTCGCAAGTCTCTAATATTGGTAGATACTTCACATACACTCTATAGGATTATATCCATGGCTATTGATCATTTTGCAATTAACGCGGTTGACCGCTCTGCTGAACAACAAGGTAAAGGTGCGAGCCGCCGCCTACGTAAGCAGAATCTAGTACCCGCTATTATTTATGGTGGTAATGAGGAGCCAACGGCTATCTCTATCAAACTAAACGAGATGGTAAAGTCGCTTGAGTACGAAGCGTTTTTCTCGCAAGTTTTGACTATCACTACTGACAAAGGCGATGAGCACCAAGTCGTTATCAAAGACTTGCAGCGTCATCCTGCTAAAGGCTTCCCAATGCATGCTGACTTCCAGCGCATTGTTAAAGGCCAGAAAATCAACATGAACATCCCTGTACATTTCTCAGGCCGTGAAGAAGCGCCTGGTACCAAAGAAGGTGGCGTTCTATCAACTTCAGTTTCTGAAGTTCTAATCGTTGCTCTACCTTCACAGCTTCCTGAATACCTCGAAGTTGATGTTTCAGGTATGGAGATCGGTGATCTTTTCCGTCTATCGGATATCGAGCTGCCTGAAGGCGTCATTATCTTCGATCTTGATATGGAAGATGCGCATGACCGTACTATCGTCAACATGTTGCCACCAACGCTTGAAGAAGTGGACGAAGATGCAGACGAAGTGGATGCTGATGAAGTACCAGCCACTGAGCAAGGCGGCGAAGGTGAAGAAGCTGCTGAAGATAAAGATGGCGATGATAAAGACGCTGAGTAATTATTCTTTAGTAACCCCCTACTCTAGTTCGACTATGAGTAGGTTTGTGGTATAAAAAACAGCAGGTGATTGAGATCTCCTGCTGTTTTTGTGAGTATTATTTGAAAAGCTAGTGGCAAGTTATTCAAATAATATTTATTGTTAGACTATTTATATTTAGCTTTATAGATCGAGCTTATTTATCTTTTTTAGGCAGAGTGTATTATGGCGATAAAACTCATCGTTGGTCTTGGCAATCCTGGTGAGCAGTATATGCTCACGCGGCATAATGCTGGGTTCTGGTTTGTACAGCATATCGCTCATCAGTTCAATATCACTCTGAGTCCGGATAAGAAGTTCCATGGCGTCACTGGTCGCGGACAAGTGCACGGTCATGATGTACGTTTGCTACTGCCGCTCACCTTTATGAATAAATCGGGACAGTCCGTAGTACCAATGGTTAATTACTATAACATCGCCAACGATGAGCTGCTTATCGCTCATGATGAGCTCGATATCGACGCCGGTAGCATTAAACTCAAAACCGCTGGCGGCCATGGCGGTCATAATGGTCTGCGCGATATTACCCCGCATATCGGTAATGACTTTCATCGCTTGCGTATTGGTATCGGTCATCCTGGCCATAAGTCAAAAGTTACCGGTCATGTACTCTCAAAGCCCGCTGCCAATGAGCAAATCGCTATTGAGAGTGCGTTAACGGCGGCTTTTGAAGCGCTACCATTACTCTTAGACGGTGATATCGAAAAGGCGCGCTCGCAAATCAATAGCTTTAAATTACCAGAATAATGCTATAAAATTGCGCCAGCCTTTTATTTTTGCACATCTGTCCCCATTAACCTTTTGATTTCGCTCATTTAATCTGTTCTTAACATTCGTTTCGTTTTTAATATTCGTTACCCTAAGGAAGCACTTTATGCTACTTAATATGCTCAAATGCAAACTGCACCGTGCCCGTGTTACCCATGCCGAGCTACACTATGAAGGCTCATGTGGTATCGATGGCGACTTATTAGATCTGGCAGGCCTACGCGAGAATGAATCGATTGATATCTATAATGTCACTAACGGTAAGCGTTTTCGCACTTACGCGATTCGCGCGGAAGCAGGCTCTGGCATTATCTCCTTGAATGGGGCTGCAGCGCATATGGCAGACTTAGGCGATATCGTCATTATCTGTGCCTACGCGCACTTTGATGAAGTGGAAGCGGCTACTTACCAGCCCAAGCTAGTGTACTGCAACGAAGACAATACCGTTAAAGACACTGCTAATATCATTCCGGTGCAGGTCGCATAGCGCTTATTAGTCGCTTCAGCTTCGCATTTATTAATCGCTGTGGCTTTTTTGCCATAATTAATGGTATGTCATGGCGATATTTATAACACCAAACGGTCAGCTATTTAAATTTGGTTTTCTTATGATGAATTAAGCACGTGTTATTATAAGGGCTGAACCTCATTCGTGGGTCAGCCTTTTTTTTGTCTAAATTTTAGCACTCAAGTTATTAAATAATAGGATTTTGCAACGATGTGGTTAGCAACGATTGCGGTACTGATAGGACTAGCTATTTTGGTATGGAGCGCGGATGTCTTTATCGATGGCGCAGTGGTATTGGCCAATAAATTAAACGTTCCTAGCTTTTTGATCGGCGTTATTATTTTGGGGCTTGGTACTTCCGCGCCCGAGATGGTGGTATCGGTACTAGCGGCGTTGGAAGGTAGCCCTGATCTGGCTTTAGGTAATGCTTACGGCTCCAACATTATCAATATAGCGCTAGTGCTTGGCGCGACAGTATTAATAAGCCCAATCATCATTCGCAAAAGCATCATCAAGCGTGATATGCCGCTACTATTATCAGTGACAGCAGTCGCGGCACAGCAGCTCAGCGATGGCATCTTGAGTCATACTGACGGTATTGTCCTCATCGTCCTGTTGGTGCTGATATTAGCTATTCAGATCGTCTCAAGCCTACGAGAAGGCAATCATGAGCACGAAGATGATCCTGCTTTAGAGAGTGCAGAAGAGACGAGCGCTATCCGCGGTATTGGTGCGCTATTTCTAGGCTTGCTAGTACTGATATTAAGCTCACGTGCCATTGTGTGGGGTGCAGTAGAGCTTGCGACGTTTTGGGGCCTCAGTGAGCTGATTATTGGTCTGACGATTGTCGCTGTTGGCACATCCCTACCAGAGCTCGTTGCAAGCTTGTCAGCGGCGCGTAAGGGCGAGCACGATATGGCTTTAGGTAATATTATCGGCTCTAATATTTTTAATACCTTAGCGGTCGTTGGGCTTGCCGCGCTTATTGCGCCAATCACCCCGAATGCCATTATTTTGTCACGCGATATATTGGCAATGGGGCTGCTCACTATACTGCTGTTTGTAATGTGTTTATTTGCTTTTAACACCAAGCGCAGTTTTGGCCGTAGCTCTGGTGCCACTTTAGTCTTATTCTTTGTCGGCTATACTCTTTGGTTAATACAAACGGTCTCTGTATAAGCGATTATTTAGGTTGCCAATAAACAATAAAAGTAAGCATGAGAGTGGTGCTAATTTTTACGGTTTCTAATCACTCGCCATAAGCCCTCATTGTCAGTTTTTGGCATCTTTAGGGTGATAGTATTAGAGATCATATCTTGCACTGCCAGACCGCGGCGATTAAACAGACAAAAAGCATAGTTAAACATTAATCCCAAAAACGCGCTGGTCAAGATGATAGCGCGTGACCCACCTATCAAGCTGCCAATAATGCCTAAAATGAGCGGCATCAAGCTTGCCGCCATAATACGCTTAAAAGACTGGCCCCAAGTGAGTAGATGGCCTGAATCATTGACCGTTTTGAGTCGCCAAGTCTGCATTCCTAAAGTTTGGCCGCCGCGTCGCCAAAATAGCCCATAAAAACCCACTAAGGTTAAGATAAACGACGGCGTCATCACTATATTTTGATACCAGACAGGTAGCGAGCGGGCTTGCGCGGATTCTGTACCCGTCTGCATAGTCAGTAGCGTGCCTATCACCGTCAGTACCGTGCCGACTAAGAAAAGCAAGGCCAGTATAAGCATACCATCATAAACGATAGCGGCGAGCCTAGTGGTTGGTTTGGCGATAGTAGGCTCTTCTACCGCTGGCATAGGCGCAGACGCTTGGCGGCGTGGACTTTTGGTTTTGACAGTGGCTCTTTTTTTACTCTTTGGCATAGCTTAAGCTCATAGCAGGCATCAAATGATAGCCTATTGTACCGTAATTAAGAGGTTTATCATAAAGCTATGATAGATCTAGAAAATCATATCAATAAAATTAGCAGGCACAAAAAAACCGCCAAATGTCAGAAGACAGGCGATTGATTTAGGGTGTTCTGTGCTAACTTTTAAAACAGTGATAATGCAAATGGTGCGCCTGGAGAGATTCGAACTCCCGACCCCTTAGTTCGTAGCCAAGTGCTCTATCCAACTGAGCTACAGGCGCTTATTGCACATCATCTACTACGCAGTATATAACTTTTGTAGCAAATTAGGTTGGTCATTATATAGATAATTTCGCTGTTGTCAATAACTTTGCTCATATAAACAAGATTATTTTCGCATTCAATCTAAGTTATCTACAATAAACCGAATAAATGGCGGTGAAGGAGGGATTCGAACCCTCGATACGCTTACACGTATGGTTCCTTAGCAGGGAACTGGTTTCAGCCACTCACCCACTTCACCGAACAAGATAAGACTTCTATAGTATAGAATACGGTATCGATGCTAACGATACGTCTTATGCTGTGGGCGAGTATTATAACAAAGCCAAAACGAATTGCAAGCCTTGCAGCCGTATTTGCTATAATTTAATTTTTAGCTTATGGATTACTACACTAATAACTCTAAGGAAACCTTATGCGTCCAGTCGTCCTTTGTTTTTCAGGTCTAGATCCTTCTGGCGGAGCAGGCTTGCAAGCCGATATCGAAGCCATCGGGCAAGCAGGCGCTCATGCCACTGTCGCTTGCACCGCTATTACCATTCAAAGCTCGCAGCAGGTCTTAGGCTTTGAGCCTTGTGATTCCGAATTAGTCAGAAACCAAGCGATGGCGGTACTCAATGATTTGCCGGTCAAGACGATCAAATCTGGCATGCTTGGAACGACTGATAATATAAAAATGCTGACTCGATTATTCGCTAACAAAGTGATTAAAAAAAATACGCCCTTTGTGCTTGATCCAGTACTAGTCGCCAATAGTGGTGGCAGCTTAGGTGATGAGGCGACTTTAGTGGCGGCCTTTAGACAGCTGCTCCCCTATGCCACCTTAATCACGCCTAACACTCATGAGCTACGCGCTTTGAGCGGCGAGCAAGACCTGCATGACGGCGCAAAAAAGCTCTGCGCTCAGGGTACCCACGCCGTACTTGTCAAAACCTCGCATGACTTCGATAGCGGCGATATTGAACAGTATCTGTATATAGAGGGCGATATGATACATAAGAGTGTGTTGCCGCGCTTAGACGGTGAGTTTCATGGCTCTGGCTGCTCACTTGCCAGCTACATTGCAGGACGCTTAGCGATAGGCGACGAGGTAGTCGCCGCGGTAAAGGCCGCGGATACTTGGATTACTCAGACGTTAACAGCGGCGGACAATCCCCATCCTGATGATTTGCAAGCGCAGCTGATACCCAACCGCTTTGTTAAAGCTAAGCGTTGATAAACATGTAAAGTTTAACCAAAATAATCACACAACAAAAAGCCCTACCCTCATAACATGACGGTAGGGCTTTTATTATATTAAGGCAGGTTAAAAAAACTTAACCCAACATCGGCATTAAACTAACCGCTACGGCGTTAACCATAATCTCTATTAAATAAATGGCAAAAAAAGCAATAATTGGTGACAGATCAAGCATACCTAAATTCGGCGTGATGCGGCGAAATGGCGCTAGAATAGGCTCAGCAAGCTGCATGATGATACCAATAATCGGATGCGAGGACTGAGTAAACACCACAATCCAGCTGACGATGATAGAACCAATAATCAAATAACGACTCAATCTTAAAAAGTCTAGAATCAGGCTAAGTGTACCCTGAAAAAATAGTGGAATCGGGGCAATACCTTTATGCATTAACGCCGCTTTACCTGAGATATCTATCAGTCGAATCAAAAACATCAACACGATAGCAGCAATACTAATGCGCCCACCTCCTAACGTCGGAAAGATACGGCCAAATACATCGACGATATGCGTCGCTCTATAGGCAGGCGCAATCATAGGATCGCGCGCATCCATCCCCGCAAACTGCAGCATAAAGCGGATAAAAATCAGCAGCATCGCAAAGGTGGTGACCAAATCAAAAATCTGTAATAGTACGTTGTTCATTAAAGGCTACTCAAGACGTCGGTATAAAAAGACTACACAATTCATTTATTGGTCGCTTTGTTCGCAGCGACCTCTATTATCGATACTTATCACTAGTTCTCGCTACTTGTACTAAATAATGGCAATACTGAGCACTGTGAGCGCGTACGTTTTATTTCATCTCTTCGCTAAGTGCTTGGCTACGATCATAACAAGCTTGCATCGCCTCGCCTATCTGTCGGCCGACCTCATTGGCTTGCATCGATTCAATCGCCGCTTGCGTGGTGCCATTCGGTGAGGTAACTTTGCGACGTAGCTCGGCAGGTGTATCATCGCTACCCATCGCCATCTTGGCCGCGCCTAGCATGGTTTGCATAGCCAGTGCTGAGGCTTGCTCTTTATCTAACCCTAGCGCCACACCCTGATCAATCATCGACTCAAGAAAATAAAACATATAAGCAGGCGCTGAACCAGACACCGCCGTTACCGCATGCAAGTGCTCCTCGTCCTCCACCCACATTACGAGACCTGAAGCTTCCATAGCTGCAGTCGCAAGCTGCTTTTGCTCTGCATTGATGCTATCAGTGGCATATAGACCCGTCGCCCCCATCTGTATCATCGCCGGAGTATTGGGCATAGCACGAACGATGTTTTGATAACCGCCGAGCATATCTGCTAAAAGCTCTGTTGATAGACCAGCGGCAACCGAGACGATTAATTGCTTATCGAGCACATCCGTGAAGCCACTAACGACCGCTTTCATCACTTGTGGCTTCACTGCTAGTACTACTAGATCGGCGTCTTTTACCGCAGTCGTAGCATCGGCAGTAGGATCTACTATATTCAAGCCTTTAGCATCTAGTTGCTGACGGATATCGGTACTTGGATCAGCGACTGTAATCATCTCAGGCTTGACACCGCAGCCAACAAGGCCACTGATTAATGCCTGCGCCATATTACCGCCACCGATAAAGCTGATTTTTTTATTATTAAGAACTGAGTTATTATTTTGTTCTGACATCATAATCTCCTAATTAGCAATTTCTAATATAACTTTGTTAGAAATAGTTAAAAGTATTCAAAGTGATAGCTCTAAAATGGAGTCTAGTTTAGCATACTGCTATTATTGTCGTTTGATAAATTCACAGGCTTAGGGTTTGCTGGTTTCTTGCAAAACATTAACGCAAGCTTCATTTAAAAAAGTGAATTGATCGTCAGCTTTATGGTAGGACAGCTCGCTTTTTAAAGTCCAGCTATGAAACGGTGATAAAAGTAGCAATGGAGCTTCAGCTTTTGCATCATCACCATCCTCATTGATCATCGTCGTATCTGTTATAACGGCACTCACCACCACTAAGCTACTGCGTAGCCAAACGGGAATGGCAAGCGCTTGATAGAGCTTCTTGCCTGCTTGCGCTTGTCCCATGGTCATGGTTTGTATCTTGTGCTGTCTATCTAATGGCGTTATCTTGAGACTGATTTTATTATCGATAAGCTCTTGGTATTGATCATTATCAAGCTTATCCCAGTCGAGCTTTAGCTGCCAAAGATAGCCCGTATCCCTACTCTCACGAATATCAATAGTTAGACTTTTTGACAAAGAATAGCTGTTTTCAATTGTTGCTAATACAAGCCAATTCAGAAAAATGTGGCTCAAACGATAAAGCTGCTGACGATAGCGATAGATACGGTAGTGCTGCAAGCTGGCGTACCAGTCAAGCTCAGTTTGATGATCATTGTCTTGACGCTGAGTGAGCGCGTAGACATCATCGATTAACTGCTTGCTTGGCGGTAGCGGCTCATCTTGCACTAGCCAATAATGCAGTAGCTGCTTTTGCCTTGCCGTTGATAAAAGTTGTAATTTATCGATAGCTAACACCCGCTGCGCGGTAGAAAACTTAAGCGTCTCTACCGCTGTCATTTGCAAATCTTGCTCAGCTTGCGTTTCTACTATCGCTTGCGCTTCACTGAGCAGTTGCGCGCTACGGGCGATGTTGCCAACGACATTAGCATTATAATTGGTTAATAAAGGCATGACATCACGGCGCAAAGCGCTGCGTACATTGTCACCACTAGCGTTGGTAGGATCATTAATATAAGGCAGTTGTAAGCGCTGGGCGTAATCGCTAATCGCGGCGCGAGTTACCGTCAACCACGGACGCCATAACGCATATTGGTGGTTTTGATCTTGGCCTTGCTGCGCTTGCTCTCGCCATGGCTGCATAGCGGCTAGACCCTTAATACCTGCGCCTTGGATTAAACGCATGATTACGGTTTCTGCTTGGTCATCGGCATGATGAGCGAGTAATAATACATCGCCTTGATGGATATGATCGAGCATCGCTGTATAGCGAGCTTGCCGCGCTGCTTGTTCATCTCGGCCTTGCACTTGTACTTTTAGAACCGTACAAGGTAGCTGCTGAGCGGCGGCCCAATCAGCTACGTGGTTTGCCCAGATTGAACTGTCGACTTGCAGGCCATGATCAACATGCAACAGCTGCGGCAAAAACGGTAATCTACCTTGCTGATAAAGCTGCACACATAGCGCTGCTAAAGCCAAAGAGTCACGGCCACCGCTACACGCTAGCCAAATACGTCGACCCAGTAGCTGCTGATGATAATCTGCTAAACTATTCAACAATGCCGCTGTCAGCTGCTGATCGACAGCTAACTCTGCTATCGGCTTGATCGGATAAGGCTTAATAGCGCTATTTGTCATAGTTATTCTTATATAGCCAATTGGGAATAAAATTGCCACGCTCATCTTACCAGTGCTACTGGTATAGGTTTTCCTTGCGTGCGATATCAGTTTTAGGGTGACTCACCTATATTCATGCTAACGTCTAAAAGGAAACCTTGAACTAAAAAACAGGTAGCCAAAAAAAACGCGCTAATAAATAGCACGTTTTAGTTTAGCATTAAGTCAGCCTGTTAAGCTAAAAACCCGACTAGCTAGTCCAAGTCTTTTAGTGAAAGATTAGCAAGGCAGCATCACTTCTGAATCGAAAGATTTTAGCTTCTGGTAACGCTGCTCACAGCGCTCATCGGCATCCATATCGACTATCTCGGCCAGTTGCTCTTCTAACAACGCCTTTAACGCATCCATTACCGGCTGCGGCTGCACATGCGCGCCTTCCCCTTCATCAATGACGGCATCAATCAAACCCATCTGATAAAGGTTAATCGCATTTAGTTTTAATGCTTCGCTCGCATCTTGCGCTTTTTCAGCCGTTTTCCATAGAATAGAAGCGCAGCCTTCAGGTGAGATCACCGAATAAATACTGTTTTGTAACATATTTACTCTATCGCCAACACCTATCGCTAGCGCTCCACCTGAACCGCCTTCGCCAATGATAGTGACGATAATAGGCGCTTTTAAGCTCGTAAATACCGCAATACTTTCAGCGATCGCTTGCGCTTGTCCACGCTCCTCAGCGCCAATACCAGGATAAGCGCCTTGAGTATCGACAAAGCTCATGAGCGGAATATTAAAACGCTCAGCCATCTTCGCCAAACGAATCATTTTGCGGTAGCCTTCGGGATTCGC
This sequence comes from Psychrobacter sp. 1Y11, assembly GCF_052259045.1. Lineage (NCBI taxonomy): Bacteria > Pseudomonadati > Pseudomonadota > Gammaproteobacteria > Moraxellales > Moraxellaceae > Psychrobacter > Psychrobacter sp. 1Y11. The sequence goes on along the minus strand of NZ_JBQQER010000002.1, from coordinate 44,993 downwards.
CATACCAAAGTTATGGGCGATACGCTCACGGGTACTACGACCACGATGCTGACCAATCACCATAACAGGCTGACCATTAAAGCGCGCAAGGCCGCCCAAAATTGCTTTATCGTCAGCAAAAGCGCGATCACCATGCAGCTCATCAAACTCCGTAAATAGCTGATTGACGTAGTCCATAAACAGTGGACGTTTTGCGTGTCTTGCCAGCTGTACGCTGTCCCAAACGGTACTCATAGACTTATCCTTATTGATTTTATAGAAGGTGGCAGTACAAGTGTAAACTCAATTAGGCTATAGTAGCACATCTTAACGACTATGGCAGCGCAGATACCCTTGCTTTTTTAGAGAAAATTATCTTTCAATAACGCTAAGCTGAATACCCCATTTTGCAAACTGCTCGATATCGGCGTAAAGATCGGAGTACAAGAAGGCGTAGTGTTTTTTATCAGTGCTAACGGTAATCTGCCAATGGGTGGCGTCTATAATGACCAACTCCATTAAAGGTAACTCGTACTCGCTACGGCTGTGATGCGCGGATACTGCAAGTCTTAAGAGCAAACACAAATAGACCAGTTGATCGCCGCCAAGTTTGCAGGCTTGCTCAAGCAGGTCGCCTTTTAGTTTACGCCTATGACTAAGCACCAGCTGTGCCAAGCGCTTTTGATCGACTTGCGAGAAGCCTGGAATGTCTGAATTTCCTAGCAAATATGCGCTGTGGCGATGATAGTTACTATGACTAATCGCCAGCCCTATCTCATGTAGATAGGCCGCGCGTCTCAATAGATCGCCATCACCATTGCTTAGCTGCAAGTCATCTTGCACTTGCCTAAAGAGATGACGGCTGGTTCTGACCACTTGCCGGGCTTGTTTTTTATCTACTGAATAGCGCTTAATCAGGGCGAGCACGCTACGATCACGCACATCTTCACTAGCAAAGCGGCCGAGCATATCGTACATCACGCCCTCGCGTAGCGCGCCGTCAGAATAAGCTAAGGTCTCTATACCGAGCACCTTCATCAAGGCTCGCAGTACCGCTACCCCCGCTGGAAACACCGCTTTTCGGTGCTCTTTAACGCCTTCGAGCTCAATATCTTTCACATTACCAATGGTAATTAATAATTTTTCTAGCTTTTTCACGCCTTTATAAGTGATGCACTCTTGCTCGTTGGCCCAGCCTTTGGAAACGAGAACATTACGCACCGCCTTGATGGTACCACTTGAGCCGATGACGCTCGTCCATCCCGCTTTTTGGTACTGACCGCTGATAGCGAGCACTTCTTTGCGCGCCGCAGCGATAGCACTAGTAAAGGCTTTGTCAGTGATTTGACCATCAGCAAAGAATTTTTTGGTAAAGGCCACACAGCCCATCTGCAAACTCTCTGTCAATAACGGCTCAAACCCTGTACCAATGATAAATTCAGTCGAGCCGCCACCGATATCTATCACTAAGCGCTTATCGCTACTGGCATTAGTGTGTGAGACCCCCAAATGAATCAGCCGTGCTTCTTCACGCCCCGCAATAATTTCAATGGGATTGGGCAAAATCTCATTGGCGCGAGTAATAAAATCATCAGCATTTTTGGCTTGACGCAAGGCGTTGGTAGCGACAATACGCACCCGCTCTGACGGTACTGAATCTAAGCGCGCGGTAAAACGGCTCAGACAATCAAGCCCTCGGCGCACCGCTTCTGCACTGAGAATGTTGTGCTCATCGAGTCCTGCTGCTAGCTGTACCTTTTCAGACATAGAGACTACTTTACGCACCTCACCATGATCGAGCCGACCGATAGCTAGATGAAAACTATTGGAGCCGATATCTATCGCTGCCATCAGTTCGTCTTCGGCAAGAGGCGGGTTTTCAAGGTAGTTATTGAGCATAAAGTGGCGTTACCGTAAATAGGGGTTAAATAACAGGTTTGAGATAAATACTAATATTAAGTTAGCATAAAAAGGGTTAGCAAACGCTAGTGATAAATAGCGCTATAAATAAAAGTGCTTATTAAAGCATTTATGCCAAATCCTAGCAAACAATGTAAACCTTTACCGAAAGGTTGTGTAAAACTGACTTTCAAGTAATGCTTAACGCTGGTATTGCTAAGAAGTATTTGCTACATTTAAATTCAGCAATATACGATAGATAACAAGAACTTAAGTTCAAATATCAACCTATATTATCGAATTGGCGATTAACCAAAGCCTAACAATAATTTTAATAAAGTAATTTTAGCAAAGGAAGCTACTATGACTACTCGACAGGATACCCAAACCGTTAATAATAGCAACGCGGCTAGCACTGATCAGCATCTAGCTAATCAAAGTCGTCAAGAAATGACAGAAACTAAGCGTAAGGCGCAACAAAATTTTTATGACTTTTATTTAGAAGAGCATCAAAACATGGCTTGTCGCCGTTTGCACTTTGCTGGTAGCAGTTTTGGTCTACTAGGACTAGCAAAGTCCATACAGACCCGATCGCCTAAGCCTCTGCTCAAAGGTATTGCCGCAGGCTACGGCTGTGCTTGGGTTGGCCATTTTTTCTTTGAAAAAAACAAACCGGCCTCTTTTAAGTTTCCTCTAAAAAGTTTCGCTAGCGATTTTCGTATGTATACTGACGTACTGCGCGGTAACTTGAGCTTGAGAGATATCAAATACGATAAGCGCGCGAAGTAATGACTGCTGCTAGCACATAATACCTTAAAAGCAAAAGAAGCCAACACCTTTAACGATGTTGGCTTCTTTTTAGCCTCAGGATATGCCGTTAGTGCCGGCTACTGTATAGCTTAAAATTTACTCGTACTATATGCATTTATGCCTTTGCCATTTCTGCAAAGATCTCATCAGCGGCTTTTATCGACTTATCCAAATCATCGCTGCTATGCTTAATCGACATAAAGCCCGCTTCATAAGCAGAAGGCGCTAAGTAGATACCGCGATCTAGCATACCGTGGAAGAAAGTATTGAATGTATCCATATCGCAAGCGGTCACGTCATCGAAGTTAAGCGGCGTTGGGGTGTCGCTGTCTTTGACAAAGAAAATACCGAACATGCCGCCCAGTTTATTGGTGCGCAGGTGAATACCGTGCTTATCAGCTGCTGCCTGGATACCATCGACTAGCTGATCGACTTTAGCGGCTAACTCGTCATAAAAACCATCAACGGTTAGATCTTCAAACATCGCAATACCCGCACGCATAGCCAGTGGATTACCCGATAAAGTACCCGCTTGATAGACACCGCCCATCGGTGCGATACATTCCATAATCTCACGCTTACCGCCGAAAGCGCCTACCGGTAGACCTGCACCGATAATTTTACCAAAGCATGTTAAGTCCGGCTCAATACCGAAATGCGCCTGTGCCCCGCCCAGACCAACACGAAAGCCCGTCATCACTTCATCAAAGATAAGCACTGCGCCATTAGCGCTGCACTCTTGGCGTAAAGTGTCATGAAAGGTTTGCTCAGGAATGACCATATTCATATTACCCGCGATCGGCTCAACGATAACGCAAGCAATAGTATCGCCCCATTTCTCAAAGCAGTCTTTGATCGCTTGTGGATCATTATAAGGCAAAGTAATGGTGTGCTTAGCAAAGTCAGCAGGCACGCCCTTCGAGGTCGGTTCACCGATATCGAGCATACCAGAGCCCGCCTTGACCAATAAGCTGTCAGAATGCCCATGATAGCAGCCCTCGAACTTGACGATATTGTCACGACCCGTATAGCCACGTGCCAGACGGATGGCGCTCATCGTCGCCTCAGTGCCTGAGCTGGTCATGCGAACCATCTCAACGCTCGGCACGATGTCGCAGATTTTATCCGCGACAGTAGTTTCAAACGGCGTTGGCGTCCCAAAACTTAAACCATCATCGGCCGCTTTTTTGACCGCGTCGATCACTTTGGGATGCGCATGCCCTAAGATCATCGGCCCCCATGAACCGATATAGTCGATGTAAGCGTTGTCCTCGGTATCGTAAATCTTGCTGCCAGAAGCCTTGTGCATAAACACCGGCGTACCGCCTACTCCTGCAAAAGCGCGGACTGGCGAGTTGACACCACCAGGAATATGTTTGCGGGCTTGGGCGAAGAGTTGTTCGTTTTTAGTACTCATAATTAGTCTCTATTATTTTATTGAAGTTCATTTTTAGTCTTGCTTGGTTTTGGCTTACTTAGAAGGCATTACAAGAAAAGGTTTTAGATAAGTTTTGTTTATAAACGATTTATTTCCTATCAGACTCATTAACAGGTAGTATGAGCAATAATAAACATAAATCGATAATGGAGTTATTCGCTATGTCTGCTAATGCTAATAACCTTAATACAACGTCAGCGCCAGAAGCCATTCCTATGAAGGACTACGAGGCGATAACCATTATCCAAAAACTTATCGACGGCATTCATCCTCTATCAGATGAGCCGCTCAGCGATAAGCATTTGTGCTTAGATAGCGATATCCACAGAGCGCTACAAACGGCTATCCCCGCCCTACGTAATCAGATCAAAACGGATGAGCGCCGAGCCAAATTACCTGCTAATGCCGGAACCCCTTGGAGCGATGATGAAGACCAGCGATTAGCCGAGGCTTTTGATAACGGCGACGCTATTAGCGTACTAATGACGCAGCATGGGCGCACTAGAGGCTCGATCAACTCACGCTTATTAAAGCTTGGTAAAATCACTGCTTAGATTAAGCTATCTTTATTGACTACTAACTAAAAGAGCAGAGAATTAAGCTTTTTTCACAACGGAGGATTTGAGCTTCATTTGCCCAAAACCATCGACCTTACAGTCAATATCGTGTCCGTCTACGGGATCATCAAGCAGACGAATACTTTTAACTTTAGTGCCGACTTTGATGGACGTTGACGAGCCTTTAACTTTTAAATCGCGGATGACGGTCACCGCATCGCCATCTTGCAACGCATTACCGACAGCGTCACGGACGATGCTGTCTTCTTCTGCCTGAGTCTCAGCAGCATCCGCTTCTGCAGCCGTCCACTCATGAGCACACATGGGGCAAACCAATAGCGCACCATCTTCATAAGTATAATCCGCATCACATTTAGGACAATTGGGTAAGCTCATAATTCTCTCATTAGCGATATGACCGCCACAATACTGGGCGTATTATTAATAGAATATAAAGTCATCTGTCTAGTGCTCATTGTAGCGTAAGTCATCATCTTTGACCAATGATCGCCCGTATTCGTTTGGCTTGAAAAACACTGATAATACCCAATGTAAAAGGTACTCATTATGTTTTTTTGAGCTAAGTTTTTATGCTACTCTTCTTAAGCCTTTTAACTAGTCATGCGAATACTTCAAATCATGCGAATAATTCAAACCTCATCAATCAAAAATTATAATAGGAATACCAATGAGTGACGCTACTTTCTTATCTGATCATAGTCAGCTGCCTACATTTACCCAACTAACGATGCAAGGTGAAGATGCAGAGAAATTCTTGCAAGGCCAAGTCACCTCTGACGTCACCAAAATCGGTCTTAGCTTTCAGCCTACTGCTATTAGTAATATTAAAGGGCGTATTGATTTTGGTCTTTGGATAAAAAAACAGGACGAGAATCAGTTTGATTTGGTCCTCAGCACCGATTGTGCCGAGTCTCTACAAGCGCATTTAAAAAAGTACGGTGCTTTTTTTAAGTTAGAAACTAGCGCGCCATCACCGATTTACCCTTGTATCGTAGCCGATGAGCCTACCTTTAGTCATAAAGAAGAGCATAACACTGCCGATGAGACACAGGCTTGGATGCAAGCAAGTATTGCTACGGGTAACTACTGGATAGTAGCGGCGACGCAAGGTCAGTTTCAACCGCAAGAGCTGCGTCTGCATCAACGCGGCGGTATGGACTATGATAAAGGCTGCTATTTAGGTCAAGAAGTCATCGCTCGTATTTATTTTAAAGCGGCACCTAAAGCTTTTCTTCATTATGTAAAAGGTACAGGCGATACGCCAACAGCAGGCGAAAAACTTGGCAAGATTCAAGTGGTCAATGCTATAGCAGCAGGCAATGGCGATAGTGGCTTTGAAGCTTTAGTAGTCGCGCGTCCAGAGCAGTTAGCAGAGAGCGAGATGACTATTTTGGATCTACCAACTGCCTTGCAAGCTGACGTTGCGCGTCCGCAGTAGTTATGGATTAAAGGTTAGTATAAAAAGTTTGATATCACTACTGCCGCTGTACTGCTATAAAAAGCTACCCTAAAAACCATAGCCCACTAGAGACTTTTACTTATGAGCCATATCGCGGTACTCGGAGCTGGAGTGGTAGGTGTGACGACCGCTTGGTATCTGCAAAAGGCAGGCTATAAAGTTACAGTGATCGAGCGCGAGTCGGCCGCTGGTATGCAAACGTCTTTTGCTAATGGCGGACAAATCTCAGTCTCTCATGCCACCCCTTGGGCCAACCCTAAAGCGCCGCTTAAAGCGCTCAAATGGCTGTTCCGCGAAGATGCACCGCTGCTTTACCGTTTGCGCGCCGACAAAGCCCAGCTGAAATGGGCGATGCAGTTTTTAGCGGAATGCCGTGCCGATCGTGCCGATGCCAATCTAGTGCAAATGGTTAATTTAGGGCTTTATTCACGCGCGGCGCTGCAGCAACTCAGACGCAATATCGATATTGAGTACGAGCAGCAAACGCGCGGTATCATGCATTTTTATACGAGCCAATCGGAGTTCGATGACGCGGTTGCACCGACCGAGCGCATGCAGGAGCTTGGCTGTGAGCGCTACTTTATCGATATCAATACTGCCGCCAGTCTCGAGCCAGCGCTTTACCCTATCGCGCACAAGCTTATTGGCGCGACTTATACTAGTCGCGATGAGTCTGGCAACGCCCATCTCTTTACCCAGCGTTTAGCGACCAAGTGCGAGCAAGCAGGCGTCAACTTCCTATATGATACTGAGATTCTGGCTTTGAACGCCGATGCTCATTCTAATCATCCACATGTGCATAGTATTACTGTTCGCCCTGCTGGCGAAAATGCGCAGACTTTTAGCGCGGATAGCTTTGTGATCGCTTTGGGTAGTTATAGTGTGCCTTTGCTAAAACCTCTAGATATTCATCTGCCAATTTTCCCAGCCAAAGGCTACTCAGCCACTTACCGCGTCAATCCGCGCGCGCCGCATTTAGCGCCCTTTATTAGCCTAATCGATGATGAGTACAAGCTAGTCATGTCACGACTTGGCGATAAGTTACGCGTGGCTGGCACCGCAGAATTTAATGGCTATAATATGGATCTGAATATGACGCGCTGTAAAGCCATTACTGAGCGCGTACAGCAGATTTTCCCGAAAGGTATTATCGCTAACTCGGCTGAGTACTGGACAGGCCTGCGTCCTATGACGCCATCGAATGTACCACTAATAGGTCGCGCGCATTTAGGTCAAGTCCGTCACGGTAGCCAAAATAGCGAGGCAACTTTTGATAATTTATGGCTCAATACCGGGCATGGTACGTTGGGTTGGACACACGCTTGTGGCTCAGCTAAAGCCATTAGCCTGCTGATGCAAAATGAAAAGCCAAAGGTGAAATTTGATTTTGTTGGTATTAATAGGCGCTAATATTTTATAAAAACCGTTTATGAGGAATGACAAAAAAAGACGCTTATCTTAAATAAGCGTCTTTTTTTGATTTAGTGTCAGTAGCGTTCTACATAAAATTTAAGCCACTACTTTATCTTTAACTCTATTTATCTCATTATCTTCTCGGGTAGACGCGAGCGCTTGCAAAGTCACAGGTACGCCATTCACTGCTGCATTGCCACTTAACTTATCGATGAGAGTATCATCGGTTAAATCATTGACACTAACGCCAGCATTAGCCTGAGCGATTTTTTGTTTGACGCCTTTGCGACCATGACCGAAGCCGTGCGGAATGCTAACCACGCCTGGCATCAGCTCATCGGTGACCTCAGCGGCGATAATGACTTCACCAACACGCGAGGTGACTTTGACTTGTTGACCCTCTTCGATATCATAAGCTTTTGCGGTATCAGGATGCAGCATCAACGTACAGCGCGATTTGCCTTTGGTTAGGCGATGACTGTTGTGTAGCCAAGAGTTATTGCTGCGCACATGACGACGCCCAATCAGTAAAATCTGGCTATCGTCATAGCTAGCCATTACATCCCTTACCCGCGCAAGATCGGCTTGATAAAAATCAACATTGAGATTAATTTGCTGATCTTTGTGCTTGATCGCTTCTGGCAGCATGGGTTTTAGCGGCCCTAAATCCATACCGTGAGGGTATTTTTTAAGCTTGCGCAGAGTGAGACCATAATAAGGGCCACGGCGCAGGCCTTGATCGAGCACAAACTGTGGCCCTAGCTTTTGGATGAGTTTACGCTCAATTTTGGTCGCTAGCGGCGCTTTTTTATCCAAACGCTCAGCTAGCTCTAAATATATTTGCCAATCGTGCTTAGCGTCTTTAGGCTTTGTAAATAGCACAGGCGAATATTTGGCAACATTATGGGTGGCAAACCCATTAAAAGTGACATCGTAATGATCACGCTCTAAGGAAGAGACTGGCGGCAGGATAATATTGGCATGACGGCTAGTCTCCGTCACATAATAGTCAAACGACACCATAAATTCTAAATTCTCAAACGCTTTATCTAGCTTCTCGCCATTAGGAGTACTCAGTACTGGATTACCCGCGACACACATAAAACCTTTGAGCTGCCCTTCTCCTTCTACTAGCATCTCATCCGCCATAGCCACTACGGGATACTCGCCGTTGAAGTCAGGTAGATTACTGACGCGGCTATGACGTTTACCCAGATAACCGGGACCGGTATTTTGCACCACGTTGACCGCAGGATTAGGGAACATCAAGCCGCCCACTTCATCCAAGCGACCCGCGACGATATTGATAATCATCACTAGATACTGACTTAATAAGCCAAACTCTTGCACCGAGACGCCCATACGGCTATAACAAACTGAACTTTCGGCTTCGCAGAACTCTTTCACCAAGCGCTTGATCTCTGAAGCTGCGATACCGGTAATACTAGCGACGGATTCCGCGCTATAGCCTTTGGCAAAATCTGCCATACGCTCAATCTCTGGTGCCAAATCCGCTGCTCTATTATTAGCTAGTGATTTCTTAGCATAACCCTGCGCGTAGATCTCATTGAGCATCGCTAATAGCAATAATACGTCGGTCGCAGGACGAATAAAATGATGCTCGCTAGCAATATCAGCAGTTTCTGTACGCCTTGGATCGATGACCACCACTTTGCCAGCGCGAGCTTTGATATCTTTTAGTTTCTGGCGCATATTAGCCGCGGTCATGATACTGCCGTTAGAGGCTAGCGGATTACCGCCGATGATCAGCATGTGCTGAGTGCGATTGACGTCAGGCACAGGAATACGCAGCATGTGACCGAAGAGATGCAAGCTAATAATATGATGCGGTAGCTGATCGATAGAGGTAGCCGAAAAGCGACTACGCGTTTTTATGCTACCAAGTAAATGCTTAATAGTCAGCATACCGCCCAAGTTATGCACGTTAGGATTGCCTAGATAGACCCCAAAAGCGTTGTTGCCATACTTTTTTTGCACCGACTGTATACCTGCGGCGACTTTATCTAACGCTTCTTCCCAACTGATCTTTTTCCAGCCATCAGCGGTGCGCTCGACAGGATGACGCAAGCGATCAGGATCTTCGTGCAAATCTTGCAAGGCGGTTGCTTTCGGACAGATATAGCCTTGCGAGAACGGATCCTCTTTATCGCCTTTGATAGACAGTACTTTTTCGCCGTCATGCTTGACGACGATACCGCACATCGCTTCACACAAGTTACAGGTTCTAAAGTGGGTTTGCTCGGTTGATTTTGTCTTTAGCTTGCTCATAGTTTTGCTTCCTTGTTGTTTTAGCGCTTATAGCCTCAGCTAAAAAATTCCGTTTATAATTTTCTTTAAAATTTATTCTAAACAAGTTATTTTAAAAAGCTCTCTTTTTGCCAAAAACGTGTGAATAAAGCATTTAAGTTTTGACATAAAACAGTAATAGCTTGTGCTCGAGTATAACGCTGTTGATGGCAGCCTAATATCAGCTCATGGACTTGCGCCGCCGCAATATCGACACATAGATTGACTTCAGATTCCAAAAAATCACAGTCAGATAGTGTCAAACCTTCAATGAATATCTGCGTCCACTCTTCTTGAATCTCATTGATTAACTGCCCTAAACCGCTATTTGCCGACAACTGAGTTTCAGTACTAGGACTCAAGCGCAGACGATTCTCATTCAAGCGCTGGAATAAGTTAATATTGATAAAGGCGGCATCAAAGATATGAGTGAGACACTGCTCACAGCGCTGATTGAATTGGGTTTCATTGAGCCAAGCATAATCTTTAATCATGGTTATCCAAGCAGCGCGTATGGGCGAGAGATAATTGTCCTTGAGCTGCGCGCTTAGCTGTTGTTGCAACTCATCTAAACTCGCAAAATGATTATAAAAACTCGGCTGCGCAATTCCCGCGCCTTTAGCGACTTTATTCATACTCATGCCAGCGCTGCCTTCAGTACTATACAGATGCAAGGCACTTTGCATTATCGCTTTACGCGTCTTAGCCTTGGCAAGGTTGCGCGGTGATGCGTCAGTCGCTTCTTCACACCCCTCTTCCTTACCATCTACATCATCAATTATTTGTTTCACTTTCAAAGACTGGCCCTTTATTTATTATCTTCATACCTAACGAATATCTCAACTATAAGATTATAGTCATTTAAGCTGTCTGTCTATTATTTAATTTTTCTGATTATCAGATTGGATGAATAAGCTAGCGGTGGATTAAGTAGGGCTGCCAGAAGGGTGCCATGAAAATTCAAAGAGGGTTGGGCTCTATAAAACGATATTATCTAGCAAAGTAATAAACTGACTTAAAATAGCTAAATCTTATATGTGCCATATCCTATACCTCACTGAGATAATGAGCTATGTAGATGTACGTTTTATTCTAATTTTTGCTTATCCTTACAAAGGTTACATAGCCATAATAAATTTATGGTTTCTATTGTCGTTGAGCAACACTAAAAACACCGTTAATACAGACAGTGCGAGCGATAATTTATATAGTGGAAATCACTAGTTATTGATTAACTGCTCAGCTTAGTAGCAGTACATCAAATGCTAGAGAATATAAATTCATTAATCGGCTATATTATAAAAACAGGTAAGCAGAAGGACTTTTATTTTACCAAATTAGCCGCTAATACAAGGATAATCACTATGAATGAACATACTCTCAAAGGCGAATGGAATCAGATGAAAGGCTCAGTAAAGCAGAAATGGGCGGATTTAACTGATGATGATTTAACTCACATTGAAGGTAGCCGTGATAAATTAGTAGGCCGTGTGCAAGAGCGCTATGGTCATAGCAAAGACGCCGCTGAACGCGAGGTGGACGACTGGCGCCGTGAGAATAATTACTAATAAGTAAATTTACTAATTACAATTAAATCGTTTTTAAGTAAATAATTTAGATTTAAACCGTATTGGCGTAGCCAGTACGGTTTTTGATATGCCAGTGTTAACTTACGAAGATATTTTGACTCTTTGCTAAATACAGTTAGAAAATAATGAATTAAAAACCATAATTCAGATACTATAAGACCGCATAACAATCATTGTTATGCGGTCTTATCGTTAACTATCCTTGTTACCTATCACAACTCATTCCACTGCATCCTTGCAGCACATCGAGTATAGCGTGATAGCAGAGCATCCTGCTCTAAATACAACTAGCTACCAGCATTTCTGCCATCAGCATGGGTCATGTATCCTTACTTCACTAATTCTGGTCATCCTGACTTAAATTACTGAAATATTATCCCTAATTCGGTTAACTCAATCCTTGAGTCACATTCCCTGATGCCGTGTGACTATAATGCCCAAATGTAATTGTCTTGTTAAGAGGCGTTAACGTCAATGCTTGTAAGCATATGCTTACAAGGTAAAATCTAGGTCTAAATAAAGAAAGCGATTTACTTTGTCAGAGCAGCATCTCACCAACGATTCCTACTAAAAATCCTAACGTTGCACCTAGCGGTGTCAGATAGTTTTTAGCGAGTTTACTCTCAGGAATAATATCTTGAATCAGCAGATATAAGATACCGCCACTGGCAAAGGTCATTAGATGAGCGGTTAAATCAGGATGTTTACTCAATAAAAAATGACCTGCTAGCGCCGATAGTATGCCAAAGAAGCTTAATACAAAGAAGATAGCTAAGGTATTTTTGACACTAAAACCGCTTTGTACTAAGTCGCGAAAAGAGTTAAAAGACTCAGGCAAATTTTGTAAGCCGATAAATACTGCTAATAAGGCAGCCATTTGCGGCTCAATAGCGAATACTGCGCCAAGAGCGATTGATTCAGGAATAAAGTCCATCAGCATCGCCAGTAAAGTCGCTTGTCGCCCGCCCGAATTTGCCAAACGATAATCAATAGCCATAAAGACTATCGCGCCTAGTAAGAACGAGCCTATCACACCCCAAACACTAAGCTCCTCCATACCCTTTGGCACTAACACTAGCGCTAATGCCGATAATATAATTCCCGCGCCAAACGACATCAGAGTATGAGTAATCTCGTATTTGATGGGACTATCTTTGACGTGATGATTAAACAAATTGGCCAATAATCCGCCGATAAATACCGTCGCTCCGGCGAAGCCTGAATATAAAATGAGCTTGAATAGCATAACTAATATTTCCTACAATGTCCTATTAGGATTATTCACCTGATGATTAGGCTTGCTCTAAAATAGTTTTAGCGAAAAAAACACTACTTAGCAATACTGTTATAACTAAAAGCTCTCACTAATTACTCAAGCTGTTGCATTGCTTACAACTTGCTGACTTAAAAGACATCTACTAACAGGTTTTGCGACTTACTATGATGATGTAAGAAAATATTTCAAAAATATTTTTCAAGCGATATGAATAAAGTCGCTACTATCAGGTTTAGGAGCTTAAAATATGAAAACACTCTCTACTCTCCCACTTAAAAAACTACTCTCAGCAAGTCTTGTTTTGACGTTGTTTGGCGTGTCGGCTGGTTGTACGGTTGCTAGTCCAGGCTATAATAATCAACCGATATATCAGGGCAATGATGGCTATAAAAACGTTAACTATAATCGCGCTAAACAAGAGCTGCGTAAAGACCTACGCCGTCAAGGCTATCAGTTAATGGATATCAGGCCTGACACTTATCGCGGTAAGCGAGTGATTAAAGCCTATGCAAAAAAGAACAATCAGGCTTATGAGCTTACTTACTCCTATCCTAACTTAAAGCTGCTCAATTCAAATAAAAAACAATGGGATGACGTGTGGCGAGATAAGGATCATAAAAAAGGCAATAAAAAATATAAAAACAATAAGCGCTACGATGATGTCGAAGATAGAATAAAACAAGAAAGTCGCTATTCGGCGGTTAGACAGCGCGCTATTAGAAAGGTAACTGCTATGGGGTACCGTGTTAAGGATATCGAACTCGATGAGAGAAACAATCGCGGCGTATTCGAGATCGAGGCTAAAAAAGGCTCACAAGATTATGAGATTCTGCTCAGCTATCCAAATCTAAATGTCATTAAGATAGAAAAGGATTGATGAGCACGCTGAGCAATAGTAGAGTGATACGCTTTCGCATCGCTGTTATACATACAGTCTTGATGCTGAGGGTCAGATATAAGCGCTTAGCTTTTGTTTGACCCTTTTTTTTATGTCCGTTAAGTCATTTTAATAGCTAAAAATTCAATACTTCAATGACATCATAAGCAGGGGTTTCATAAGGATGCGCTTGTTTTAAGGCTTTAATCACCTCTTCTATCACTGACGTCTTAACCACCATCTCGACGCGCCACTCATCGACTTTTTCAATATTATTTTGACTACCAAGATGCGGATTGCTACCCGCCATTGGCATAAACTGCCCTTGACCTTGTACTTGCCAGCCGCAGTGCTGATAGTTACCGATAGTACCCGCCCCTGCAGCGAATAGCGCGGCTTTAACATCCTCTAACGCTTCATCAGGAATAAAAACGGTAAGTTTATACATGATGCATCCTTATTTTATATCAGCCTATTTTTTTGATAGTGACGGATGATCCGCCCATACATAACGCAATAGCCAGTCTGCCGCCTCCCCTGCGTAATCGATACCGATGCGCGGTCGCAATGACACTGACGGCAAACAACCATCATCTTCGACCCAAACACCAGACTCAGGCGCAATTGGTGCACCGTATAACGCACGGTCAATTTGCAAACGTTTACTTAATTTTCCTGGACCAGCGAACTGCTTGATATAAGAGAGCTGCTTATCAGAACTTAAATTTCGCTCTTCAAGCAAACGCTCGCTATCCTCAGCTAGAAATCCGGCTCGTATCAACACCGACTCTGGAGACTCAGCAGCACCACTGACTAAATTGAGCATCAAATGTACCCCATAAGTCAGATAAACGTAAAACACGCCGCCCTCAACGTACATGATGTCGGCTAGCGAATTGCCTTTTTTGCCTTTGGCTAAGTGCGCGGTAACTGATTCATCTTCATACCCTATATAAGCTTCGGTCTCAGTAATGCGCACGCGTAATGTTTTTTGCACGTTATCCGTGTCGGTTATTCGTCGGCATAACACTTTGCCAATCAAATCCGCTGCGACCACACAAGTCGGCCGAGCAAACCAAGAAGGCTCTAGGATAACTGGGATCGTCTTCGCTTTGGACATGATAAAATTTGATCCGAATTAAATGATAGCTTTTAGTATAAGCAATATAGCCAAGATAACGGTCGCATCTTAAGAACATTTAAGTAAAATTTTGCATAAAAAAACTGAGCGCGCGGCTCAGTTTTGTTATAGAACTGCTATTTACAGTTTAGTCTAAAGGTACCCCAATACGGCGAGCCACTTCTTCGTAGCCTTCAATCACATCGCCTAGAGACTGACGGAAGCGGTCTTTATCGAGCTTCTTCTTAGTGGTTTTGTCCCAGATACGGCAGCCATCGGGTGAGAACTCATCCCCTAAGACGATACGATCATGAAAGACGCCAAATTCTAATTTAAAATCCACTAAGATCAAATCGCCTTGATCAAACAGCGCTTTTAGTACCTCATTAACTTGATAGCTTAAGGCTTTCATCTTGGCAAGTTGCTCGTCGGTTGCCCAGTCCAAAGTGACGGCTAGAGACTCATTCACCATCGGATCGCCTAGCGCGTCGTCTTTATAAAACAGCTCAAAGGTCGGCGGCGTGAGCGCTTGCCCTTCTTCCAAGCCCAAGCGGCGCACTAGACTACCGGCGGCATAGTTACGCACCACACATTCAACGGGCAGCATATCCATGCGTTTGACGAGCACCTCATCGCTAGACAGCTGCTGCTCAAAATGTGTCTCAATGCCAGCTTCGGTTAGCTTTTGCATAATAAAGCTATTAAAGCGGTTATTGACTTCACCCTTACGCGCTAGCTGTTCAATACGCTTGCCATCTAACGCTGAGGTATCATCACGAAAATGCAGAATCAGCAGATCGTTATCTTCAGTCTCATAGACTGATTTGGCTTTACCTTTATATAAAAGTTGTTGTTTTTGCATGATAAGAATCCTGTTCTTGCAAACTTATATAAGACATCTAAAAGAATATTAGCCGGTTCAAAGTATAAAGAATAAGTGCAGCTGCCATACTAACTATAAAACCTAAGCGCTGCTGCACTGAACGATGACAGCCCGGCAAAGGCTTATAGCAACAGCACGCTAAACGTTTGACGCATTTACTATTTTGAACAGACTATTTAGATGCTATTAAAGTAAAAAATGGTCTATTCAGTAGCCGTGGTAGTAGCCACAGTGCGCTGAGGTTTTGGTAATTGATATTGCTTGCCCGCTTCGTTTTCTAAATTCAGCGTATTAACCCCTGCGTTTGGAGTCGGATATAGAGGCACGAATGGCGCTGTTTGTGCATCGGCAGGCAGTTGTAACGGTTTAAGCTTTTGGCTTTGCTGATAGTCCAAGCTACCATTATCACGTTTTCCCACGAACTCTTTTAGAGACTGGCAACCGCTGAGGACTAAAGTGCTCCCTAAAATAACCGCCAGCATAGCAGGAGCGATTTTAGAGATATTCAATTTTGTGATGTTTAATGATGTTTTCATCATATTGTCTCTGTATTGTCTTAAGCGTTGGCGCTCATTGGTGATTATGCTTAGGTGTTGACTAAATTCTAGCATTAAATGTGCGTTTGTACTGATGCTTAGATATTAGCTCGTGCTTAGATATTAGATCAAGTTTGCTTTTACCAAGGCTTTATCGATGGTCGCGTGATGCGACTCCGCTAGCCAAACGAGGGGCAAGCGAATCCCTTTATCTATCATACCCATTTTATGTAGCGCGTATTTGGCAGGGATAGGACTGGACTCAATAAATAAATCACGGTGCAGATGTTCGATGACGTCATGAGCGGCTTTGGCGGCGGTAAAATCACCACGTAAGGCGGCTGCGAAAGTCTCGCTCATCGCTTTTGGTGCGACATTGGCGGTGACTGAAATATTGCCTTTGGCGCCGACTTTCATGAGATCAAGCGCGGTACCGTCATCGCCAGACAAGACTACTAATCTATCGCTAACGGCTTTGATAAGCTGCTCACCGCGCCCAACTGAGCCTGTCGCATCTTTGATAGCGACAATGTTATCAATGTCTGCTAAGCGCTCAACGGTTTCTTGAGCGATATCGACAACGGTACGCCCTGGTACGTTATAGAGCATCTGCGGAATATCAACTGCTTTAGCGATAGTTTTATAATGTTGATATAAACCTTCTTGTGGCGGCTTATTATAGTAAGGCGCCACAAGTAGTGCACAGTCGGCGCCAGCGTCGTAGGCTTCTTGAGTAAGTTTGATAGCCTCATCGGTACTGTTAGCGCCGGTGCCAGCAATCACAGGGATACGACCATCAACGTGCTTGACGAAGAAGCGAATCACCTCGCTATGCTCAGGTACGGATAAGGTGGCCGACTCACCAGTGGTTCCTACCGCTACTAAGCAATGCGTGCCCTGCTCGATTTGCCAATCTATGAGGTCTGCTAGACGTTTATAATCGACCTTACCGTCAGGATGCATAGGCGTGACTAAGGCTACCATTGAGCCTTGTAATTGGGTTTTGATATCGTCGTATGCTGTACTCATAACCATGCCTTACTGTTTTTTTTGCGGTAATATTATCAATTTTATATAAAGGAAACGTTAGCTTTTGAGCGTATTTTTGGTTTATAGCTACTACGAGCTGCACGTATAATTAAATGCCCGATAGTGTAGCATATTTTGCTTGAGCTACTAGCTGTCAATTAGCGGCGGCCCCACTTATGAGTCGCACGCTAGGACAATTTATAGCAGTAACCCGCTTTAATCATTATCTTTTCTGTCTAGGATAGACTCAAGCCATCTACGTAAACTATCGAGAGCAGGCTTAAGACACTATTTATAAGCCAATTCTAGCGTAAACCTTCGAAGATAATAAAGTACCTAACCTTAGGTTTCATCCTGTATTAACGAATCGTCAACACATCGATAGTCGGGCGGTATAAGCGAAACGGTAAGCTGCGAGTACCGATACCGCTACTGACAAATACTTGCGCACTACCATGCTGATATAAGCCGCGTTTACTGAATTTACTGTTAAAAGTGCTAAAGACGGTTTGGCTATTCTCATCAGTAGCTACCGATCGGCGTTGTTCACGGGTTAACGCTTTTGACTTCGCTTTTTTGGCCGCGCCTGCTATCAGTAGCGGCCTTGGCTGCAAGTCATTAGGCAGATCGGTGATACTATCGAAGCGTGAGGCTAAAATAACGACTGGTCGCTGTGCTCTTCTGATCTCTTCGCAAAGCTCAGCTTTATTAGCAGTCACGATAACCTCTTGGCTAAGCTCTTTTTTGCTCAGCTCTGTTCTACTAGGGATTTTGTCATCTAGCAAGCGAGTAGCGTCGTGTTTTTTGACTTTATGGTAACAATCTAAAGGCGCGTCTGTCTCTGTGGCGACTTCCTGCATTTTATTGACCTCAGCGCTGGCCTGTTTGGTAGCCTGATTCGGCAAGTCTTGCCAGCCGCATAGCATAGCTAGACTCGCTTCAGCGCCGACTATTCTTTGCTTTTGATCAAGGGTTGTGTTTTGGGTCGGTAGCGGCCAGCACTGCTGACCTATATAGGTAACGTCCAAGACATCAAAAGCGCTTGCTAAGGTATCTTCTAATAAAGGCTTACCTTGCTTAGTGGTATTCATCGATTGGTAACGTAGATCTGAGATGCTCATAACGGTATAAATGGGCTTATTGACCCCTTTAAATAACATCATCTGCCCTACTAAGTCGGCACCTGGATAATAAAGCCAGTCACCGGTAATCAATACCGCATCCACCGACAACTCATTGATAGTAGTAATCAGCTTACGGATATGTCGAGGCTTGCCGCTATATAGTCCAATACGTAGATCCGCCAGCACCGCTACTGTCAAAGGCTTATCTAGGCTTAAATCAACCGCCTGATGATGCAGGCGCAGACGATTGGGCTGTACCACGACGGTATAAAAGTACAGCGCCATAGCAGCTAGAATAAATAACACAGCTGAAGTCGTTAACCCCATCAGCTTTGGCGTCAAACCATAAGTCCAACCGACTACCGTGAGCACCGCCCAAAACGGCATAGTGTAAGCGGCGTAATACAATATCAATTTTAGCCAAATAGCGAAAAAGCGCTTGGTAGGATTGGCATTAAAGGTTTGTAGCCAAGACCACAGCACTATATACGCTAGCAGTAGTGCCGCCGCCGTCGTCGTCAAAGTGGTGAGTAATGGCTCAGTCATGGTTACCTATCTGTGAAGCGCACTAAAATTATGCGCTCCTTTTATAAAATCGGTCATTATAAAAGGCTATAACGGTGATAAACAAGCCCTATTCTATACGCAGACCGATAATAGCGGGAATGCCTTGACGCACAACCTCGATAGTCACTACGCCTTGCTTAGGTAGTGAGGAGATAGCGCTAGTAAAGTCAGTCACAGTCTTAATCGGTTTTTGGTGCAGATTAGTGACGATGTCACCAGCCATAATGCCAGATCTTGCGGCTAAGCCAGTAGGATCAACGGCTGTCACTAAGACACCAACCTGACTTTCTGAGGCAAACTGTGCTTGCTCATCGGTGGTCAAGTCGCGTAGACGTAGGCCTAGCTGTACCTCATTGTTCTGCTTATCGCGGCTCTGCGCTTGCACATCACCCGGCGCACGGCTGAGCTTGCCGGTCAACATCAAGCGCTTACCCTCACGCTGGATTTGAACTTGAAAAGAATCATCTGGACGCGCGCGGTTCAGTAAGTTCAGTAAATCATCGGCGCGTATAATCTGCACCTCATTATACTGCAATATAATATCACCAGTTTTGAGTCCGGCTCTTTGCGCTGGCGAGTCTGGCGAGACTCGGGTCAATAAGGCACCTTGTGGCCGCGATAACTTATAAACTTCTGCTAAGTTGCGATCGATATCCTGCGGATAGATGCCTAAATAAGCACGAGTCACCTCGCCATTGGTTTTGAGCTGCTCATAGATATCCATTGCCGCATTCATTGGGATAGAGAACGATAGTCCCATGTAGCCGCCAGTACCACTAAAGATACGCGAGTTGATACCGATGACCTCTCCGCGTTGATTGAAGAGCGGGCCACCGGAGTTTCCAGGGTTGAGTGCTACATCCGTCTGAATAAACGGTACGCTAGTCTCCCGCGAAAAGCTACGCGACTTGGCACTAACGATACCCGCTGAAGCAGAGTAGTCAAACCCAAAGGGCGAGCCTATTGCGAGTACAGGCTCACCCACTTTTAACAGATTGGAATCGCCAATACTCAAAGCAGGAAACTGACTGCCCTTCACCTTTAGCACCGCAACATCTGAGCGCTCATCACTACCCACTAACACCGCATCTAACTCAGTGCGATCATTGAGAGTCACAGTAATCTTATCGGCCCCCTCAACGACGTGATGATTGGTCAGCATATAACCATCAGTAGTGACAAAAAACCCGGTACCATAGGCGTTTTCGATAGCGGGTGTGGGCGGCCGGTCTGGGAGACGCACGCGATCACCAAAGAACTGACGTAGCAGCTCTGCGGTTTGCGCTTGGGCCAGCTCCTCATCGCTGATATTGGTCGTCACGTTGACCCGAGCTACCCCTGGTGTCACTTGCTGTACTAAATCTGAGAAGTCCGTACTAGCGACCGCGGCTTGGGCAGGAGTAACCATCAAGGGACTCAAAGTAGCAGCGCCGACCCCTATCGCTACGGCTAGTAAGCTGCGCTGCCACCAATATTTGAGGTTATAATCGGCCATTTGCCCCTGCATATTCTTCCCCTTATGCTAACTTTATATTATTATTTGCGGTTTTTATGCTCAATATCAACTTATTGGCATGAAAACTCCTATTAGTATGAGGTAATTTTAACGTTAATAACAGTGTCGTCTGAGTGTCGTCTGAGTATTGTCTGTCAGTCTCTTGCTGAGTCATTATTCTAGTTGTCTAAGCCATAAGTACTTTTATGACTAAAGAATGACCGTCAGCTTGGTAGCGTGCTGATACAACTGAAATAAAATCATGCTATTATGATAAACCGAATACTATCTACGGCAAACAAAAGTCAGCTATCATCCTTTGATATTTGCTATGACCGTCATGAAGTGGTCAGGCTAAAATTTAACTTTAAAATAAAACCTCATTAGCGCTTTATAGCATTATTAAACCGACGCTAATCTGTGATATGTGACAGGTTTATAAAAAGGATTAATTTATGGATACCGCCCTATTACTATCTGGCGTAGTTGGCGTCGGCATCGCCGCCCAATGGCTAGCTTGGTACTTAAAGCAACCGTCCATTTTGTTTTTATTATTAATTGGCATTATCGTTGGACCTATCCTTGGTATTTTCGATCCTGATTTGGTACTAGGCGAGCTGATGTTCCCCTTTATCTCTTTGGGGGTGGCCATCATTCTATTTGAAGGCTCTTTGACCTTAGAGTTTGATGAAATCAAACAGCATGGCACGGTCGTACAGATGCTAGTGTCGGTAGGTGTGGTTATTACTATCGCCATCGTTGCGCTCTCAACCTATTTACTATTCGATGTCGATCCGCTGATCGCTTTACTCTTCGGTGCGCTCGTTTGTGTGACTGGGCCGACAGTGATCATGCCACTATTACGTAGCGTTCGTCCCAATAAGACCATCTCCAATATTCTAAAGTGGGAAGGCATCATTATCGACCCTATTGGCGCCATCGCCGTAGTCTTGGTCTATGAATACATCATCTCAGGTGGACAAGCCAACAGCATTCTCTTATTTGCCAAAATTGTCGTATTGGCTACCGCTTTGGGCTTAGTCGGTGCTTGGGTATTGGCCTTCTTAATGCGCCGCCATATGATACCTGAGTTTTTGCGCAACGTCTTTACGTTAGCTTTTGTATTGGTGCTTTTTTCGATCTCCAACCATCTAGAGCATGAGTCTGGACTGTTGACGGTGACTGTCTTAGGTGTGGCATTAGCCAACTGGCCAAAATTCCCGCGCGACAACATACTAGAGTTCAACGAGTCGCTGACGGTACTGCTGATATCTGTGCTCTTTATTATCCTTGCCGCTCGTGTCGAGCTCTCCAGTCTGCTCAGTGTCGGTTTTGCAGGCTTAGTATTACTAGCGATTGTGATGCTAGTCGCGCGGCCGCTTTCGGTTTGGGCTTCCTCTATTGGCTCCAACCTAAAGACTAATGAGAAGCTGATGATCAGTTGGATTGGTCCGCGCGGTATCGTAGCCGCCGCTATCTCCTCCTTATTTGCCATTCGATTACAAGAGTATGATATTCAAGGCGTTGAGCTATTAGTGCCATTAGTCTTTATGGTGATCATCGGTACGGTAATGATTCAAGGTTTAGGGGCCAAATTCGTCGGTAATTTATTAGGCGTGCGTGAGCCTGAGACCAACGGTATCTTGATTGTCGGTTCTAACCCCATTGCGCTGTTAGTAGCGACATCTCTAAAAGAACAAGGCTTTGATGTCATCGTCGCCCATAACAACTATACTAATATTGCCAAAGCGCGTATGAGCGGGCTGCGAACTTATTTTGGCAATCCCATCTCAGATCATGCCGATCATCATCTCGATCTCATCGGTATCGGTCGTCTGTTCGCTATGAGTATGGATAAAGAGATGAACACCTTATCTGAGATTCATTATCGTCATGAATTCGGTGAGCGTAAGCTGTATCGTCTCAAATTCAGCGAAGAAAAAGTCAAAAGCGAGCGCGATGACAAACAATCGAACTTCAGCTCGCAGTGGCTATTTGGCAAGGATGTGACTTATACCAAGCTGGCGAGCATGATCTCCAAAAAAGCCAAGATTAAGATCACTAATATCACTGATAGTTATAATTATGAGCAGTATAAGGCCGATAACAAGCAATTTGTACCGCTCTATACTATCGATAAAGAAGGTAAGCTGCACGTCATCACTGATAAATTCGATGGTAATGTCCCACGTGATCGTAAGCTTATCGCCTTAGTGGTTGATGATGGCATCAAGCCAAAACCAGTGGACGTCACGGCCAAGCAAGAACAAGCTCGCGCCGCAGCCGATGCAGACTTTGAGGCCAGCTATAAAGCGCCTGAAAAACGTAAAGAAAAAGAGTTAGTAGAAGATGCTGCTACTGATAGTGCAACAGAAGCGAACACGGCTGATGTTAAAGAAGGTGGCGTTGACAACGCCAGCGCTAACGGTTCTGGTAATAATGAGCAAAGCGCCGCTTCCCAAGTCGACGACAATAAAGCCTCTAAGGCGGACCCTATCTCTGATAAAAGCACTGTAAAACCGACTACCTTAGCTGCAGAAGACACAGTGGCTAAAGGCGTAAAGGCGAATAACGCCCAAGCCGCGACCAAGACTAACACTGGTACTAACGTCAGCGGACGAGCGCCAAAGACGAAAACGGGAGCGCTCGACCCCAATCGTCTGCCTGGCAGTAATGATAGCAGTAGTAATAATAGCACTGATAAATAGCGAGTCTTAACACTGTTATTCGCTGAAAGCTAGCACAAATAAAAACGCCAACTCCTTGATCTGAGTTGGCGTTTTTATTGAGTCATTGCTTTAGAAAAGCCCTGACAAAAGCGATTAGTTTAAATCAAAGCGAGCTTGCACAGTTTGCCAAACACGCATACCGACTTCATCGCTGCGACCGCTAGCATCGATACGCTCAATCCGCTCAGGATACTGCGCGGCAAGCGTACTAAACCCATGATGAACGCGGGTGAAAAATTCCGTGGCTTGCTGTTCAAAGCGATCAGCCGCGCTACGTTTGCCGGCGCGGGCCATGCCTTCTAACACAGGCAAATCCAGCCATAACGTCAGCTCAGGTAGAGGCGCGATAAACAGCGCGATAAGACTATCAATTTTTGCTAAAACTCGCTTATCGCCATCGGCGCGGCCATAGCCTTGATAAGCAATGGTCGAGTCCGTAAAGCGATCACAAATCACCCAAGCGCCGCGCTGCAAGGCTGGCAAGATTACTCGCTGCAAATGATCCGCGCGCGCGGCG
Organism: Psychrobacter sp. 1Y11; assembly: GCF_052259045.1. Lineage (NCBI taxonomy): Bacteria > Pseudomonadati > Pseudomonadota > Gammaproteobacteria > Moraxellales > Moraxellaceae > Psychrobacter > Psychrobacter sp. 1Y11. The sequence continues at coordinate 21,368 of NZ_JBQQER010000002.1, read as the reverse complement.
AATAATAGCAGTAGCTCGGTATCGTCGTTGATATCGGTCGCCGGATCTAGCAAGATCTCGCGTAGACGCTCGGCAAAAGGGCTACCGCCTGGCTCACGGGTACGTATGTAGTCGATACCAGCGGCCTGCAAGCGCTGGCATAAGCCATCAATAGCTGTGGTCTTACCAACGCCTTCTGTACCTTCAAAACTAATAAACCGACCTACTGTTGTTGTCACATTATTCCTTAAATCATACTAAGCCAATTTGTCTACTTATTTGAGCTTGATTGAGAGTGGTTTTTACTCACCAGGTGGGGTTTGTGATTTTTTCTCACGCATTGCCTTGAGATACTCTTGCACCGCTTTATTGTGTTCGCTCAAGCTATTGGTAAATTTGTGCCCGCCCGTACCCGTCGCTACAAAATACAGTGCCTCGCTATCAGCAGGATGCAAAGTCGCTTCGATAGAGGCAGGCGACGGCAAGGAGATTGGCGTTGGCGGTAAACCGTCGATTTGATAGGTGTTATAACCGGTCTTCTCATCGATATCTTTACGGCGAATATTGCCATCGTAGCGGCTACCCATACCATAGATAATCGTTGGATCGGTTTGCAGGCGCATGCTTTGTTTTAAACGATTATTGAACACCGCTGATACCAGCGGGCGCTCATCGGCTACGCTGGTTTCTTTCTCAATAATAGAGGCCATAATCAGCGCTTGATAAGGGCTGTCATAAGGCAGATCTGGCGCGCGATTCTCCCATGCTTCAGTTAGAGCCTGCTGCTGACGCTTGTACAAATCGGTCAAGACTTGGGTGTCGGTTGCGCCTTCCCCGTAATAATAAGTATCTGGGGTAAACCAGCCTTCAAGATTGTAGTTGACGATAGGATCATCGCTCGTCGTCACCGACTCTGGCAGTATCCCAGCCAAGTCCAGCGCTTTGGCGATACTGGCATTATCTGCACCCTCGACTAGCACTTCTTTGACGATACCTTCATTGTCACGCAAGTTCTGATACAGATCGCTTGCCGTCTTGCCTTCGATGACTTGTACTTTGACCATCGCCACTTTTGCGCCTTGACCAAATATATGCAAGGCTTCTGCAATCGTTGGGTTCTCAGGCAGCGGATAGATACCCGCGTGTAGCGGCGCATCGACTTGCGACTTGATGTAGAGCTTGGCAATACTAGCCGAGAACAGCGGGATTTGTTGTTGCCACTGCGGTAGCAGGCCATAATAAGTATCGCCCTGCTCAATAGTAACTTTTTGGGCAGGCTGAGTGATACGGCCAAATAACGTTTGATACACCATCACTAGCAAAAAAGCGGCAATTAGCCCAAGCACTAACAAAATCTGATAGCCGCGCTGCATAAAAAACGATGGATTGTCTTTTTTGTAGCGCCGCGGTTTACTGCCGCCACTAATTAGGGAGACGTCTGTCGCTGGCGCTTTGTCTAGATCATCAGTAGCGTCACGCTCAGAGGTTGACTCTACTCGTGACGAGTCGACTATCTCAGGGTTTGACTGAGTCGAATCAGTAGAAGCGCTGTCATTAGGCTTGTTATCAGGGTTTTCAGGGGTCGGCGTGCTCATGGCAACTCAAAGGGCAGAAGTTTGCTAGAATTTAGCACTGAACCGTGTGCTTTTCAATGGTATTTGCTTGTTACTTATACTTTTAGCTTTCTTTTACTTGAGTAAATATCCATTCAACCCAACTTTTAACTGTAAGACACCTTCTCTTAAAAGTATCAGTTTCTGAATTTAAGTTTTGAATTTTACATGCTTCTACAATACTCTGAACATCTTCAATTGATAAAATGCCAGCATTCTTTATATAAAAATCTAATACTTTAGCAAATGGTTTGGAAGAAAGAATAAGTTCAGCAAATTTGATTTGCTTCGTAGTTAATGGCAACTGTATTACCTCCAGTCCTAGCTTAGTAAGACTTACATACCCGTTATCTATAGATACTAAGCCTAGATACTTTGCAGCATTAGCATAATAATCAGCTTGTCTACCTGCAAAATCGTAAATTTCGGCTATTTCTTTCTTATGAAGTACATTTCCACTATTCTCATCACTATCTTCACTCAAACTACTAGAGTACCTTTTAGCTAATTCTTCGCATAAATTGACGACCTTATTGAAGTCATCTGCTTGAGGAAAAGGAGCTTCCTGACTGTCCAGCTTAGGTAAATTTTTATTTAATAATTCTTTTAAATACTCTACTGTTAATTCCTTAGTTATTATTGAGTAACGACTTGAATTGAGTAATTTAATTGACATAGGATTGTGAATGTCCTCAAACATATACTCTCTAATATAAAAGATACCATTGGAATATGTAAGATAGATGTTCCTAATCTCTTTAGTTGTAATTCTATCGAGCCAAGTTCTGTAAGGATAATATAACTGTCTAACTACAAAATCTCTAGACAAAGTATTTTTGGCTTCTACTAAATAAACGCTATCATGGCTTTCATAACCAGCATCAATTTCTATCTGAGATCCTCTCACTTCAAAATCAAAAAGCTTATTCGACTCCTGAATTTGAAAGTCAAAGTCTCCCGAACCCATCCGACCACTTATCGTACTATGTAGCTGTTCTGATCCTGTAAAACTACTTAAAATTGAACATAGATTTGCACAATATATTGCTGTTGGTTCAGTTTTGATTAGGTTGGGATCTATAGTTTCAATAAACGATGGAAACTGCTTTTCTTGAATTCTATCCGTTCTTTTAGGAGTGTCGTAATCTTCAAAGTTATGGAATATATCAAATTTCCCAACTTTGTAGCTCCCTCTGCTAATTGGCAAGATTGCCAACTTATTTTCTTTAAAAATTCTCGGCAAGTCTTCTCTAGAATCAAACTTGGTCATAAGTCTAGCTTCTCTAACCTTATTAATCCTTTTTGAGTCAATAATGAATTCACCTTCTGCTTCTATTCTACTAATGAGTTGGTCTTCTTCAAAAAGCTTTTCCCAAGCTATATCATTCTTACCTTCAGACTTACTCATAGTTATAATTCCTTATTAAAAATTCTGTTACTTCACCTCGTTTACTTCCTACAGAATTGATATGACGACTAGCTCCCACTTCAATTATTTCAAAGCCTTGATATAAATCTTTTATGAAATCAGTTGCAGAATTCGATAGAAGAAATTTGATCCCTTTTTTATCTAACTTGATACAAGCGTCTCTAAGTCTTATCTGTTCATCGTTACCAAAGCCACCCTGGACATAACCTGTAAAATTTGAACTTTTAGAAATTGGATCATACGGAGGATCAAAGTAAACAAAAGACCCTTTACGTGCTCCCTTAATAGCCTCTTCAAAATCTCCACTAAGAAATTTTATATTGTCATTATTTAAGTAAGTACTGACTGCTTTTAATACTGTATCGTTGATAATATTTGGATTTTTATAGCGTCCAAAAGGTGTATTAAACTCACCTGAGCTGTTCACCCTATAAAGGCCATTAAAACAAGTTTTGTTAAGGTATATAACGCGAGAAGCACGCTCTACCTTTGATAATTCATCAAAACCTTCTTGTCTATCTAACCCTCTAATTTGATAAAAATAATCTGATTCATTTTCGTGAGTAGCTAAATGCTCAATTAATGAATCAACGTCATCCCTAATAGTCTCATAAACATTAATAAGTTCAGAATTGAAGTCATTGATGACTGCCTTCTTTGGTTGTGTATGCAGGAATACAGCACCTCCACCAACAAACGGCTCATAGTAAGTTGAGATACGACTAGGTAATAGAGGCTCAATCTCAGTCATGAGCTGACGCTTTCCACCAACCCATTTTAAGAAAGGCATTACTAACTTATTCTTCGCCACTTTCGACCTCTTTTATAAATAAATTATCATTAAATAGTTCAGACAAACTAACTTCAAACTTTTCTGCAAATATTTGAATATTTTTTAAAGCAGGATTGCGTTCTCCTCGCTCAATCATGCCAATGTAATTGCGGTGGAACCCTGTCAATTTAGCCAACTGTTCTTGATTGAGAGACTTTTCTTTGCGTAGATTACGAATACGCTGACCAAATTTAATTAAAACTGGTTCTTTCATTGCTTTATTCTCAGTAATTAGTTAACCTAATACACACAATAAGTGTTATTACATTCAGTTTGTAATCTGAATTTTGAATAAGGACTATGCCATGATAACCATCGAGAACTTTACGATCAATATTAATACTGACTCATTAGCATCTAATGAATCTCCGGATATACTAAGCCCATTAGTAGTGAGAGATGAGTTAGTAAGTTTGCTTCGGATTATAAGCGAAGATAAAAGGTTTATTGGTCAAACGGTTGTTATTCCAGACGATTGCGGGCAGTATGGGTTTACACAAGGTGAATTTAACTTACCAAAACTCCTCTACTTTTTAGCAGATATGCTGGAATAACTATGGAAGGTCACACATTTTTTCAAAGCGAGCAGAAGGATTTCAGTCTCTTAAAAGGGGACTGCTTAAGACTAATTCCTCAAATAGAAAAAGAGATAGATATGGTCTTTGCTGACCCACCTTACTTCTTATCTAACGTGGTCTTACTGTAAAAAATGGTAGAATTCAATCTGTTAACAAAGGAAAGTGGGATAAGTTAACTAGTGATGAAGATGCTTATTCATTTACCTATGAATGGTTGACCGCTGTACGCGAAAGAATGGCTGATAATGCTACTATTTGGATTAGTGGCACACACCACAATATATTTACCTTAGGACAATTACTACCTGAGCTTGGTTTTAAAATCCTAAATGTCATAACATGGGAAAAAACCAACCCACCTCCCAACTTTTCTTGTCGATTTTTCACGCATTCTACTGAGTTTGTAATTTGGGCACGCAAATACCCAAAAATTCCTCATTATTTCGATTATGAATTAATGAAGAAACTAAATGATGATAAACAAATGAAAGATGTATGGCGCTTGCCTGCTGTTGCAAAATGGGAAAAGTCTTGCGGAAAACATCCCACTCAAAAACCTTTAGCACTGTTGGCACAAATCATCTTAGCCTCTACTAAAAAAGACGATATTATTCTTGATCCTTTTGCTGGCTCTTCTACCACAGGTATTGCTAGTAACGTGCTAGGTAGAAATTTTATTGGGATAGATAGAGAAAATGAGTATTTACAACTCGGTCAAAAACGATATGAGGATTTACAAAATGAAGGTAGAAAAGAGTTTTTTAGACAGCACTTTTATCGTTTGCTCAATAAAGAAAAAGTAGATGAAGCAAGTTAAAATAAAGACAACTCAACCACCTCGCCCGACAGCAAAGTAAGCTTCGATACGGGCATGACCCCGCGTACTGCATTACAAAAGAACATTTGGCTGAGTTTAGGCAAATCCTCATCGGTTAATGATCTAATAATCACCGGATTGTCGGTGCCAGCTAAGCTATCGATGATAACTTGACGCATGACCCCTTTGACACCCGACTGCGTCATAGATGGTGTGTACCATTGACCGTGCGTTAGATAGTTTTTGTCGCTATTTTCAATATGATCTAGATGATTACCGTTTTTAGCGTTAGATGCGACTAGCTGATAGAAGACATTGCTCATCACACCCTCGACCCACTGCCCGCTCATATCGCGCACTAGCCCTTCATTAATGACAGCCATCTTAGCTGACAAGTTTGTAGCTTTAGCTTTAAGCCGATAGAGCTCGCCACTGGCTAGCACATTATCAAGACGGTTTAGAGATTTTAGTCCGGCCAAAGTAGGCGGCAGCACAGAGATTTGCGAGGTAAGACAAATGGCGCGACTCGGCGCTTGCTGAATAACAGGAGCGCCATTTGACAACAGTAAGGTATCGTGAGAGCTAGCCGCTTCATGAGTGGTGCTTTGTGCCTCACTAGGCATAAGCTTGAGCCAAATCTCGCAAGCATGTCCGTCTGCCTCCGCGGCAAAGCCATAACCGCGCAGCGACTGGCTCGCGCGAGTGACGATGACCTTCATCATCCCTTGCTGGAGCTGCTGAGCATAACCCTTTAAATTCGCTATTAAGTCGGGCTTAGGGATATCGAGCTGCAGCGCAAGTGCATGACTCTTTAATCGCTGCCAATGATAGTCCGCCCACAGTATCTCACCATCAAGCACTGCCATAGTGGTGAAAAAACCATCGCCATAGGCCAGACCGCGATTGTCTAATGGCAGCCCAGCGGATAACAAGTTGTCTGACCGCTCAGCTCTCGACGATATGCTTAGCTCAGCACTGTTTGGCTTCGGGCGTATAGCGTACCAGCCGCCCTGTAGGCTATGATTACAAGTGTTATGAGCATTGTCAGCATTGTGAGCCTTGTCACTATCGTCGATACTCACCGCCTAGCCTGCACTCGCTTGTGCCTTTGACTTATTGAAGATAATCATACAGCTATAGAACTCACATTTGGCAAGCTCAACGGTTTGACCGCCCGCGGCTTTATTTTTGACGATTTGACCATTGAGCATATCAGCGAGCACTCGGCCGCCCTCATCCCCCATCAGCTGACGGGCTAATGTATAGGCTTTTTGAGCGTGCGCCTTACTGAGTTCTTTTTCTTTGTCAGTATCAGTAGGATTGGCATAATACCAGCCCAGCTCTAGATATTTCTGTGAGTCGATAACATCTAGATATGGCGCATCGGTCTGCATAAAGCGGTATTTGGTCGCCGGATTACTAGCGTAATCGAGGCTGTTTTTGTCGGTAGTGACGACTTTACCAAAGGTCGCTTGAATATTATCTAACTCATCGATACTGACCGGCTCGACCGCTGTGCTGCCCCAACTCGACATATCGTAGCTGACGGGGGTTCCTTGATTAGCAACTGCGCCATCGAGATCGGCGGCATCCGTTGAGTTGCTAGCAGCTTCGGTGGCGGCCTCCTCAGTGGCTGTCGACACCTCGGCTTCGCTCTCCGCGCCTTGGTTTGAGTCATTACAAGCGCTCAAAGAGACGCCCGCTATCATTAGCATACTGACCATCAAAGGTTGAAGGCTTTTTTTCTGCATGGGCAATTTACTCATTTTATCTAAAATATTGAATGTAGAGTCGTCAGACCGAATTGATATAAATAGGGTTTTAACAAAACTTTAATGCTGATAGTTTACCCAACTGTTTTAGCCTTGACCAGCCTTTACCTTACTGATAACAATACGAGCGAGTACAGATTTGTTAACGGTATTGTTGTTTTATGACCGCTTGCAATGCTAGTTTGTCAAAGATTTGCCTATCGCTTATGATACCTTAGCTCTAAGAGACAGCTCCAACAGCATAAACAAAAACAAAATCAGAAGCGCTCTCAAACTCGCCTAACAGGATTTTAGCAATGACTCAGAATTTCATCGTTATTGGCAACCCCATTAGCCATAGCAAGTCCCCTCAGATTCATCAGACCTTTGCCGCTCAATCCGAGATCGATATTCTCTATCAGCGCCAGTATTGTCCAGATAATGAGGCTAGCTTTATCGCGGTAGTAGAAGCTTTTTTTAATGGCGGCGGCGGCGGCGCTAATGTCACCGTACCTTTTAAACAAATCGCTTTTACTCACTGTCAGGAGCAAGGAAACTTATCTGAACACGCCCGCGTGGCAGGTGCAGTCAATACCTTATTGATAAGAGGCGATGCAGTTTATGGTGACAATACCGATGGTCAAGGCTTAGTCAATCACATCATAAGCTTAGGATGGCCATTGAAAAAAGCGCGCGTGGCTATTATTGGGGCAGGCGGTGCAGCGCGCGGGGTGGTACTACCTCTCATTCAAGCCGGTATCGCGTCCTTAACGATTGCCAATCGTACTTTAAGCAAAGCGCAGACACTAGTCACTGAGCTTAGCGCGGCGAGCCAAACGATTGAGAAGCAGGCTATTGAGACTTGTACGACGGCGGAGCTAACTGGCGAGTTTGACTTGATTATCAATGCCACTTCTATCGGTCTGACGGAACATACCCTACCGATAGCCGATAGTCTTAACACTCACTATGCTTACGATATGATGTACGGGCGCGCCCTGCCCTTTTTAGCGCACTTTGCGCAGCGAGGCGCGCAAGTGTCTGACGGTTACGGCATGCTTATCAATCAAGCAGCGCTAAGCTTTGAGTGCTGGACCGGAAAGGCTGTAGATATCGCGGCAGCAACAAAAGACTTGCCATCGCTATAAAGCGCTTTAGAGCAACAGACAATCTTAGACACCAAAACGCGCTAATAGCCAGCGCTCCAAGCGACTTAGAGATACACGCAGCTTTGCAGATTGCATCGCCATACCGCCCATCAGGCCAATAAGACACCCTAGCGCGGTATCTAGCATTCGTGCTCGAATGACTTCTTGATAAAGCTGCTGCGAAGGTGATAGACCACTGCCGTATTCGGCGATAAATACAGTTAATGGCGTGATAAATATCACCGCGAGGCCATAATGGCGATCGACTAAGGACTCAATACAAAGCATCAGCACAAAAATAGCAGCAGCGACTTGCCATAATGTCAGATGCCAAGACAGCATCCATGCCGCTACCCCCATACCTATAAGCGTGCCTAGCAGACGATGGAACTGCTTAATCCACATTGTACGTAGATGAATGCCTTGAATAATAATAAAGCAGCTCACCGCTGCCCAATACGGATAGGGCATCGCAAGCACTAAAGCGAGGGACAAAGATAGACTAACAAATCCAGCCACCATGATACTTTCACTGATTGTCTCCGGCTGATAGCTTTGGGCTGGCAGGTTAGTATGCTCGCGTGTCGCTAATAACCACAGCGAGTACAGCAACGCCATGATGAGAGCAAAACCGCTACCAAGCATCACGAGGCCAGTCGCTGCGACAATTTGTGTCAAAGGCACTGGGATAAATAAGGCAATAGCGGTAGACATCATCACAAACAGTCCTGCCGGCGGTGGCTGGTTGTAATAGCGCCCAAATATCACAATAGCAAAAGCCACTAACGCAAATACAGGAATCTTCATAAAAGGGAGCTGCTGAGCTATAAGCCCTAACGCGAAACATAACGACATCGCAAAGCCCCAAGCCATCACCGTCACCATACGCTGAGGCAGACTTCCTATAAAGGGTAAGTTAAGAATAATCATCGCCCCAAGCGAAGCTTTTATCCCTGCAGATAGAGCGTCAAAATAAGCGCCAACAAATACCGGAAAGCTAATCGCAATAGCAGCGATAATGGGCATATGCCAAGGCCGCCGGCTTTGATTGACGGTCATTAAATGTTCAATCTCACCGCTAATCAAACGCTTGATAGTCGCCAATAGTCGCTGAAAAAAGCGATAGTGAACGTTGCGACTGTGCTTTATTGACATATATAAAACCCTAAATTACTCTATACCTTTTGCATGATTTCATGACTCTAATGCTGCAAGAACTGTGTTATATGTTACTTGCTTGCTCTAAGCCTTTATTTTTCATTGCTATCTATTCAACTCAGCCTCAGCAATAACTAAAAGTAATATTAAAATTTGTGAAACATGAATATTAGTTATGAATGGTATATTTGTGGCCGCAGACTCTTTATACTGGGCTTATCATAATTGTCATAGCAATACCCCTTTATAGTCAATTATAGTCAAGATACGAAAAACTATCTTATTCCTATATTAGCCTGACTTATAAACTCTAAAGCCAAATAGCCGATAAAGATCTAACGGTCTACTATCGTCTGTTGTCCCAACTTACCAAAGAGAGCCCCTATGTTAACTTACAAAGCCCCTTTACGTGATATTAAGTTTTTGATAAATGATGTTTTTGATTTTCAGTCACATTACAAGACCCTAGACAATGGCGAAAATGCTGATCCTGAAACGGTCGATATGATCTTGCAAGGAATGGCTGATTTTGCCGAAAACATCTTATCTCCTATCTATCAGCCTGCTGACGAAGAAGGTTGTCATTTTGAAGATGGTGTCGTCACTACGCCTAAAGGCTTTAAAGAAGCTTACAATCAGTTTGTAGAAGGCGGCTGGCAAGGTATTTCATATCCTGAAGAATATGGCGGTATGAATCTGCCGATGTCGATCAACTTGATCAAAGCAGAAATCATCGGTACTGCCAATTGGCCGTGGTCTATGTACCCAGGCCTATCGACCGGCTGTATCAACACCATCATGCAGTATGGTACGGATGAGCAGAAACAAACCTATATGCATAAGCTCGTCGAAGGCACTTGGTCAGGTACTATGTGCTTAACTGAGCCGCAGTGTGGTACCGATCTAGGACAAGTTAAGTCGAAAGCTATTCCGCAAGAAGACGGTACCTATAAGATTAGTGGTACTAAGATTTTCATCTCGAGTGGTGAGCACGACTTGACGGACAATATCGTCCATATCGTTCTTGCACGCCTACCGGATGCACCTGAAGGCACTCGCGGTATCTCACTATTTATCGTGCCAAAATTCTTACCCAATAGCGATGGCGAAGCTGGCGAGCGCAATGGTGTCACTTGTGGCTCTATCGAGCACAAAATGGGAATTAGCTCATCAGCGACTTGTGTCCTAAATTTCGACGGCGCAACTGGCTATCTCATCGGTGAGCCGAACAAAGGCCTAAAAGCCATGTTCACCTTTATGAATACCGCTCGTATCGGTACTGGTATCGAAGGCTTAGCGCATACTGAGCTGTCTTTCCAAAACGCGCTACCGTATGCCAAAGAGCGCCGCTCAATGCGTACCTTATCAGGGACGAAAGATCCTGAAAAAGTCGCGGATGCCATTATCCATCACGCTGACGTACGCCGTATGCTACTTACCCAAAAAGCTTTTGCTGAAGGAGGTCGCTCGATGATCTATCACTCAGCTCGCTATGCCGACAAGATGTCGCAAGGCGTTGCTAATGGTGATGATGCCGAGTTTGAAAAGTGGGATGATAAATTAGGCTTTTACACGCCTATCCTCAAAGGCTTCTTAACTGAGCTGGGTATCGAAGCGGCGAAGCACGGTCAGCAGGTTTACGGCGGCCACGGATATATCAAAGAATGGGGCATGGAGCTTATCGCTCGTGACGCGCGTATCGCCACTATGTACGAAGGCACCACCGGCGTCCAGGCTCTAGATTTATTAGGCCGTAAAGTTATCTTACAGTCGAAAGGTAAGATCATCCGCGACTATACCTCAAGCATTATGAAATGGTGCAGCGAGCATGCCCTTGATAAAGACATGCGTAAATTCGTTTGGGCTTTGACTAAACTATGTGCTGAGTGGAACACCCTAACTGTACGCTTGATGCTGATGGCGCGTAAAGATCGTGAAATCATCTCAGCGGCTTCAGAAGATTTCTTGATGTACTCAGGCTATGTAATGATGGGCTACCACTGGGCACGTATGGCAGCTGTCGCTTATGACAAGCTAGAAAATGGCGGTGTAGAAGCCCCAGAATTCTATCAAGCGAAGATCCAAACGGCTGAATTCTATTTCGATAAGCTTCTGCCTCGCACCTCAGGCCACGCCGAAGGTATGGTCGCGCCAAGCGAGAGCATGACCGCGATGGATATCGAAAACTTTGCGTTTTTAGACTAAAATTTAGAGTATTATAGTTAAAAACCAATTAATAAAATGAAATCAATAAAAAGCGTCTATTCATTAGGCGCTTTTTTTATGGGCAAAAATAAGAGTATTATTAATTACTAATTATGAGCTAAAGCTAAATGCCCTAAGAATCAAACCGGAGCTACCGATGATAATGCAAAAAACTATCCTTTCCACATTAGCCAAGCACTCACCTATGACTAGTGTCAGCACTTTATTACTCATTGCTACTAGCTATAACGCGGTTGCTCATACTCATACTCATACTCCTGCTACTCCTATCACCTTTGCCCAAGGCAAAATCAGCGCTACTGTTAGTGGTGAATTAAGCCCTAAGCAGAATGAGCATTGGTATCAGTTTGAGGCTAGGAGCTCTCAATATGCCATTATCAACCTCTCAGCACTTGCCGGTAGTGCTGAGACCGCTAACGTTGGCGTGCTGCATATGCCAAACGGTGAGCAAGACGGCAATAAAGGCGGTATTATTTACCAAGGTTGCTTGCCGACGAACGGCACTTATCGCTTACGCATAGCGCGTAATCTGATGGCGACTCAAGGACAGACAGCAGGTTATAACGCTGACATTATCGTACTTCCAAAATACGCTAGTGCGTCTCTATGTGAGTAGCTGATGCTTTGTCTAGACTAGTCGCTCATGATTTGTTTATGATATACAGCGCTGATCTCTTCCACTTCTACGCATATCTGCAGCGCCGCGCGTCCTGATTGGTCACTTGCGACTTCACTATTTATAGCCGTCACTAATAGCTCAGCGAGCTGATTACGTACTATGGTATCGCGTCCGCTCATCAGCTTAAGATGCGCATAAATAAAGCCATACTCTTGCTCATCATCTTCGACCCCGACTAAAAAAGTATCTATAGGTAAGATGCGCGCCTTAATATCAGTGGGCTTGCCGAAATGTCCGCTGTGCCACAGCGCTTGGTTTAGTACTTTTAGCAGCGTCTCAGGGCGGTCGATACTGACATTAGGCGTGGCTTGAATAGTGAGATGCGGCATAGAATTTTTCCTTATGAGATTTTTACATTTATAGAAGGTGAGTACAGTCACTCATCAATAATATCAGCAAACTGAGCCTTTAGGGTTGCCGCAAGCTCGCTAGCCGGTAGCTCAATCTCTAGCCCGCGACGTCCAGCGCTAACATAAATAGTTGAGTGTTGCTGCGCGCTGCTATCGATCACCGTCGCTAGGCGCTTTTTTTGTCCTAAAGGACTGACCCCGCCGAGCACATAACCGCTGCTACGCTGCACTTCTTGCGGCTCAGCCATCTGTACCTTTTTGCAAGATAAGGTTTTATTAATACATAGCGCTTTAGCCATTTTTTTAAAATTTAAAGTGTTTTCCACGGGCAGTATCGCGACCGCTAATTGGCCATTATCAGCCTTTACTACTAAGGTTTTAAATACTCGCTCAGCCGTAACGCCCAACTTCTCAGCGGCTTCTAGGCCATAAGAGCTTGCACTAGCGTCATGCGTATATTCATATATTTTGTAAGTGAGTTTGAGTTTTTTGGCAAGGTTAATAGCGGGAGTCATAAGCAGCTGCTCCAAAGATTAGGTAAAGAATAAAGCACTGAAAAGCTATTTATCTTAACCAATTTTTGTACTGATTAACATAGCCTGACATAGGCGCTTAGATGCAAGACAAGCTAATAATATTAGCTCTAAGTAATGATTTAATACTAAGATAGATACTGAGGTCATATATCGCTTTATGTACTTTTGTGGCATCATAAGCGTATTACATTTTGCAGATATGATTTTAATTATGATACCCCGTTTCCTAAAAAAACGCTTTTCTAGATCGTCGAGCGCTAAGACTTCCGATAACTCAGCAGCTTCTGAAGCGCATCACCAAAATACTCAAGAGGCCAATAAAAATATCGATGTCTATGATGACAACGATAAACTGGCGAACACCTCTTATAGCAAAACACCCATTAGCCAGATCTACCGCAAACTATCAGGAAAAGCGCTGGGCATAACGGTCAAACCTAAACTGCTAGGCGAGCTCCCCAAACTTGCCAATGATGAGCAGACCCTGACTTTTTATGTGCTACAAGATTACTCTCGTTCCAACAGTATTCTTATCGATTTGCAGACCCAAGAGCATCAGCTGCCACCGGCTCTAGTCGGGGTAAAAGATTTAGCTCATGACCTCGATGAAAACGCTGCTATTATCTTTTTGAACCATCCAAAAGCGACCGACGATCAGCTCTCACCGCGTCTAGCGCGTTTGGTTGCCGCCACGTTGCAGCACCCTGACCTCAACATCAGATTAGTACCGGTATCGATTCTGTGGGGACGTGCGCCTGAAAAGGAAGATTCTTTATTTAAGCTATTAATGACCGATAACTGGGAAGATCCTAGTATCACCAAGCAGCTGTTTAATATTGGGGTCATGGGCCGCGACACCTTTGTACAGTTTCATACTCCGCAGAACTTACGTACTATCGTTTATAACCATTTAAACGATGACTTAGAGGGAGCGGATGACTCTAAGCCTAGTCACCAACAGCAAGCGCCAAGCGACCCTATCTTGCTTAGCAGTTCAGAGATTGGCAGTTTAGTGACTAGTTCTTCAACGACAAACGCCAATACGGCTTTGGTTCCTATAGCCGATGCTAACCGGGAACTACTGCGTAACCTGCAATATCAGCTCGATCTCTATTTAGATAAGCAGCGCGCTAGCATGCTCGGGCCTGATCTCTCTGATAGACGTAATTTGGTCGATAAGCTGATTTACTCGCCCGCTATCAAGCATGCTATCGAAAAAGAAGCCAGTGACACAGGAGTCTCTGAGCACGAGGCGCGTGACGTCGCTCGCGGTTATGCTAATGAGATGGTCAATAACTACTCTTACTCGATTATTAGAGTGTTTGAGCGCTTTTTGACTTGGCTATGGACACAGCTTTATGACGGTGTGGAAGTGCATCATTTCGAGCGCGTACGAGAGCTGGCCACCGATCACGAAATCATCTATGTGCCCTGTCATCGCAGTCACGTTGATTATTTATTATTGTCTTATGTTATCTATAAGCGCGGTTTGAGTATTCCTTATGTGGCGGCGGGTGATAACTTAGATGTACCGGTATTGGGACCTTTATTACGCGGCGCGGTAGCTTTCTATATCCGTCGTAGCTTCCGTGGTAATGCTTTGTACACAGCGGTACTACGCGAGTACATGCATACCTTAATCAGTCGTAGTACCCCTATTGAGTACTTCATTGAAGGCGGGCGTTCGCGCTCAGGTCGTCTGCTGCCGCCAAAGATGGGAATGCTTGCAATGACAGTGCATAGTCAACTGCGCAAAACCAACAAGCCAGTCGTGTTTATCCCCACTTATATTGGTTACGAGCGCATTATGGAAGGCGGCACTTATATCGGTGAGCTCAAAGGAAAGCCGAAAGAGTCAGAGTCGGTTGTTGGCTTATTAAAAGCCACCAAGAAGATCGAACGGATCTTTGGCAATGTGCATTTGAGCTTCGGTACGCCGCTACATTTGAGCGATTTTATGCAGAAGTTTGAAGTTGCAGCAGATAGCTTACCGAAAGACCGGACAGATACGCCTCTTGATAAAAAAACCAATGCTATGGTCGATAATATCGGCGTCAAGATCATGCAGCATATCAATAAAGCAGCGGTCGTTAATCCCATTTCCTTATTATCATTAGTGCTTTTATCAGCGCCAAAAGCCGCGCTTGATGAAGTCATCTGCCGCGAACAAATCGCCCTGTATCAAGGTATCGCTCGTTATCTGCCTTATGCTGATGATACGGTCGTGACTGATATGAATCCGCAAGACATCATCGATTATGGTATCAAGCTCAAGCTCATTGAGCGCATACCGCATATTTTAGGAGATATCATTCAAGTCGCGGGTAAACAAGCGGCGCTACTCAGTTACTTCCGCAATAACATCCTGCATGTTTTTATCTTGTTATCCTTCTTAGCTGCGCTCGTCGCTCGTAATGGCCGTATTGAGCGTAGCCGCTTAGATAATATCGTCTCGCAGCTGTATCCGTTTCTGCAAGGTGAGCTGTTTTTATATTATTCAGCGCAGAGCCTGCAAGCGGTCCTCAATCAAAAGATAGATAACTTGATTGAACATGGGCTAATCGTTGAGTTAGAAGATGGTGTGCTCAGTGCCCCTGAAACTAACAGTAGCCGCTATCAGCAACTGCAAGTGCTTGCGACTCCCGTGGAACAAAGCCTTGAGCGTTACTTTATGACGCTTGCGCTATTAGCGCAGCAAGGCTCAGGAAATCTAACGGAAAGCGAGGTAGTCGATCTGTGCCATCTATTGGGTCAGCGACTATCTGTGCTCTATGCCGACGATATTCCTGATTTCTTTGATCGCTCGCTATTTACAAGCTTCGTCAATGCCCTCATCCGTCTCGACTATGTACAAAAAGACGAAGAGACTGGCGTACTAAGCTTCGATCAGCGTATCAATAATATTGCTCATCATGCCAAGTACATTTTGACCCCGGATATGATGCAAATCTTGCAGCAAGTGGCCAGTCTCGATGAAAAAGAGATTACTCACGCTATTACAGAGATCAGTAATAAAAAACAGCGTAAGTTTGGCCGTAAGCGTTAATTACCTTACTATCTATAACGCTTCAAAAAAAAGACCGCTAATCAATTAGCGGTCTTTTTGTATACTAACATAAAGCGACTTTTTAGCTTAACTCGTGATTTTTTTGTACTTCATACGCTTGGGACCAGCATCATCGCCCATGGTCTTTTTGCGATAAGCCTCAAACTCAGTGTAGTTACCGTCGAACCAAATCGGACCTTCTTCTTCAAAGGCTAAAATATGGGTAGCGATACGGTCCAAGAACCAGCGATCATGCGAGACCACCATCACTGTACCTGGGAACACTTGAATAGCGTCTTCTAGCGCACGCAACGTCTCGATATCCAAGTCGTTAGAGGGCTCATCGAGTAATAATACGTTCGCGCCTTGCTTCAAGGTCTTCGCCAGCTGTAAGCGGTTACGCTCACCACCTGAGAGTTGACCGACGTGTTTTTGTTGGTCTGAACCTTTAAAGTTAAAGCGGCCGATGTAGGCGCGGCTTGGCGTGGTGTAGTCGCCAACGGTGATAATATCTAAACCATCAGATATCTCTTCCCAGACCGTTTTCTTATCATCGAGGTTATCACGTACCTGACCGACATAAGCGACTTTAACGCTTTCGCCAAGATCTACAGAGCCAGTATCAGGGGTGTCACGCTCAGTAATCATATTAAATAGCGTGGTTTTACCCGCCCCGTTCGGACCGATAATACCGACGATAGCCCCCGCTGGCACATTGAAGCTAAGGTCTTTATAAAGGAGACGATCGCCAAAAGATTTGGAGATATTATTTACTTCGATGACTTTATTGCCTAGACGCGGACCGGGCGGAATATAAATCTCTGAGGTCTCATTACGTTTTTGGAACTCTTGTGAGTTCAGTTCTTCAAAACGCTGCACCCGCGACTTAGACTTAGCCTGTTGGCCTTTTTGATTTTTACGAATCCACTCAAGCTCTTTTTTCAGCGCTTTAGCAAATGATTCTTCTTGCTTGTTTTGTTGCTCTAAGCGGATATTTTTTTGCTCAAGCCATTCAGTATAGTTACCTTCATACGGATAGCCATGGCCACGGTCCAGCTCCAAGATCCACTGCGCCACATTATCCAAGAAATAACGGTCATGGGTAATGGCGACGATAGTACCGCTATAGTTCTGCAGAAACTGCTCAAGCCAAGCGACTGATTCGGCGTCTAAATGGTTAGTAGGCTCATCAAGCAGTAGCATATCAGGACGTGATAACAATAGACGACACAAGGCTACACGGCGTTTTTCGCCGCCCGATAATTTGCTGACATCGGCATCCCAAGGTGGTAGACGTAGCGCATCAGCGGCTTTTTCTAGTTGCGGCTCTAGGTTGTGCGCGTCCCAAGTCTGGATAATATTTTCCATCTTGCCTTGCTCTTCAGCAAGCTTATCAAAATCGGCATCCGGCTCAGCATATTCGGCATAGATTTGATCTAAGCGCGCTAGCGCATCTAACGCTTCACGCATCCCATCTTCGACGTTGCCACGGACATCTTTGCTATCGTCCAGTTGTGGCTCCTGCGGTAAATAACCAATCTTAGTACCTGTCTGCGCGCGTGCTTCACCGCTGAACTCAGTATCCACGCCCGCCATAATACGCAGCAAAGTTGACTTACCGGCACCATTAATACCTAAAACACCAATTTTGGCACCCGGGAAAAAAGACAGATTGATATTTTTTAGAATTTCGCGCTTAGGCGGAACAAGTTTTGACACGTTGTTCATCGTGTAAATATATTGAGCCATTAACACTCCGATGGACTATATAAAAGAGGCGAACAAAAACATTTTTATCAAAAAACTGAATAAAAACAGCGTTTATGAGGCCTCGGAATAAAGAATATTAGTTATCACTCATTATCGCATTGAAGCGCACACCCTGCAAGCTGACAGCGTGCTTTGTAGTGTGTTTTGTACCTTAGTCGGCCTATAGAATACCGCTCAACATAAGTACGATAGTTGTTTTAACATTTGCTGTAACCATTCTTACTATAACTACAGTAAAGTTGCTAGTATGAAGGTTGCTAATGGCTTTATAATAAACATTACAACTAGGGCGCTATAGACAAGTAGGGCGACAACAACAAATAACTGAGGAATGTTTATGAGTAATCAACAAACAAAAAACAACCTACAGATCAGTCATGACGAACAAGCCAATCGTTTTGAGACCACTATTGATGGTCAAACGGGTTATATCAGCTACCAAGATCGAGGCAATGCCTTAGTCTACGATCACACTATCGTACCACAAGCTTTAGGCGGACGCGGCGTCGGCTCAGCATTAGTCAAACATGCCTTAGACTATGCGCGTGAGCATAATAAAAAAGTCGTGCCCCAGTGCTCCTTTGTAGACGCTTATATCAACAGACATCCTGAATACCAGGATTTAGTATAATCGGTCTTGCATAGGTTGTGTTGACGAATATTGCCAATGATTACTATCACCATAGGCACTATAGTATAGAGTACTATAGTGACCACTATAATAATAAAGGATATTGCTATGAGTAGTTTATCTGAAAAACAAGTCGACCTGCAGCTACAAGATTTACCAGGATGGCGGCGCGATGGGAATAGCATTGTAAAATCGTTCGAGTTTAATGATTTTGTAGAAGCGATTAGCTTTATGACTCAAGCGGCTTTTTATGCTGAAGCGCTGGAGCACTATCCTGAATGGCAGAATGTTTATAATATTGTTAGAGTACGCCTGACTACCGATGATACAGGTGGTATTAGTAGTTTAGATATCCGCTTAGCAAAACGTATGCAGCATATTGTGCAGCCCAAAAGACTTTAGAACTTGTTTATTAAACGTAAATAACAAGCATCAAAAAACGTCCTTTTAAAGGACGTTTTTCTTTTTAATCATTGCTTGTTTAATACTTATCTTAGTAACTACATTTTGCGACCAACAAAGGCCACGATAAATAAAATGACGGCGACCACTAAGAAAATGTATGCCAAGTTCGACGATAACCCTGCAACACCGCCGAAACCTAATAAACTAGCGATAAGTGCAATAACAGCGAAAATAATAGCCCAGCGAAACATATCCCTTCTCCTCGAATTAAAATTAAAGCTTTAATAAACTTGATTGCTGTCTAGTCACTTATGTGAACAGTAGCTTGCTTTTAGTAGTGCTTAAAGCGTAGTACTAAAGACCCAAAATGATTAAAGCTTTTAATTTATAAAGTATTTATTACATCATAAAAATAAAAATTATTATTAGTAGCCTTACTCTTCTTTACGAGATTTGGCTTACGAGAATAGATTAGCAATAATCTATAGTTACTTTAAACCCTAGCTACGTTGATTTTGGTAAATAACGCGCTGTATTGTGTATTCTGTGTAGCCAGAGCTTTAGTTTTGTAGCATTTTGACGAGGTTTCTTGGCATTATGCTTACTTGTATATATGGCTACAAAGCTTGCAAGTACAGGCAAAATAGAGAACTAAGTACAATACTATTGAATGACTGCGTAGGTGACTCGTTTAACGTTTGGCAAAAGCTTTAGACCTTTAAAATACAATGTGTAGCTATCACATGTAGTATCATCTATTACAGTTAAAACTGACACTACTCTATTTTTACTAAGAGTTTTACTAACTTAGCTTCATTATTATTTAGCATCATTCTTAGTATCGTTATTTTAATGAGTAAGACTAGATTTATCATCTAATATATAAGGAAATTGAACATGGCTAACTCTATAGAAAAACAAGCGACTGACGCAAAACAAGACGAACGTCCCTACGCTGTGGTCCTCTATGGTGCCACAAGCTTCGTAGGGCAAATTACTGCTAAGTATTTAGCAGAATTTTTAGCAGAGTCTAATGATGTCGACTGGGCCATCGCTGGACGCGACGAAGAAAAATTAAAAAAACTTCAATCTGAGATTATTGATTCGGACTCAGCCAAAAAGGTTGATATTATCATCGCTAATAGTAACGATGACGCGAGCCTCGATGCGATGACCAAGCAAGCTAAAGTGGTGATCTCAACCGTCGGTCCTTATCTTAAATACGGGGAGCCGTTAATCAAATCATGCACGAGTAACGGTACAGACTATGTCGATTTGACGGGCGAAGCTATCTTTATTAAAGATATGATGGACAAGTATCAAGACGCCGCGAGCAAGAGCGGAGCTCGTATTGTTAACTCTTGTGGTTTTGATTCCATTCCCTCAGATTTGGGAGTATATTTTACTCAGCAGCAGGCTGAAGAGAGATTTGATAACGCTTGTGAAGAGATTCATATGCGAGTCAAAGCAGCCAAGGGCGGGTTATCTGGCGGTACGGTTGCTTCTATGGCGACTATCTTTGAAGAGGTTGGTAAAGATAAGTCGCGCCGCAAGCAAGTCGCTAATCCTTATTTGCTCAACGATGACACGGATGCACCAGACGTGCGTCAAAAAAACGTCAGTAAGCCTGAATATGACAGTGAGCACGGCCGTTGGCTGGCTCCGTTCGTGATGGCTAGTATCAACACGCGTATCGTCCATCGTACCAATCAGCTCACAGATTATGAGTATGGCCGTGAGTTCAAATATGACGAAGCGATGTGGATGAAAGATGGCGTCAAAGGTCAACTCACCAGCTACGCTTTGAGTGCAGGATTACTCGGGTTTGCCACTACGATGATGTTCAAGCCTAGCCGCGAATTACTTGCTAAACATGTACTGCCAAAATCAGGCTCAGGTCCTTCTAAATCAGAGCAAGAGAATGGTTATTTCGATATTCGCTTCTTTGGTCATACCGCAAAAAATGACTCTATCAGTACCAAAGTTACTGGCGATAGAGATCCAGGTTATGGTAGTACTTCAAGAATGCTTGCACAATCCGCTTTGTGTTTGGCACAAGACATCTCGCATAAAGACGTTAAAGGTGGGTTTTGGACACCCGCATCAGCCATGGGTGATCAGCTCATAGCTCGTCTTGAAGAGCATTCTGGTCTTAGCTTTGAAGTCGTAGAATAGAAATAACCTATCAATAAATTATACTGAGCAGACAACTAATAATAGTCTGATATATGACTGGCGACCGCATTCTATTCATAAATAGGGTGCGGTCTTTTTTGTATTTGAGGCAGTACTAATAAATAAACGCAATTAAGCCATCTCTTACCACTTCTCTTCTATTACAGCTATAGTTAAGTCTTTATAAAATCGATACAGCCCATATCATGAAACAGTTTAGGTAAATTATTCTCCATCCACCCTTG